>NZ_KQ976354.1:4484435-4834114 GCF_000346485.2 Scytonema hofmannii PCC 7110 | reverse complement strand
TAACTAAAGTTTTAGCTGCCTAATTTTAATAAGTTAAAACTTTATCTTCTCTTCTTTTGTAGAAACAAAAAACAATTGTTCGAGGTGTTATTATGGCTCAGATGGAAATTTTTTCGGATGCAAATTTCGTCGGTTCGGCTTCAGGTGTACTTACAGATTTAACAAGTGCCTACGTTGGAGATTTTTGGAACGACAAAATCTCATCAATTAAAGTCTACTCCGGTACTTGGCAGTTCTTTGAGCACACTAACTTCCAGGGAAGAAATTTTCAACTTCAACCTGGTGAATACTTTTATGTAGGCGATGCTGTAAATGATACTATTTCCTCCTTTAAACCGATTACTGAAACTTCGACTTTTGCTGAAGAGATTTTAAATGCTCATAACAAGTACAGAGCCGAAGTAAGAGTTCAGCCACTGCAATGGTCAAACGATTTAGCAGCAAGTGCTCAACAGTGGGCAAATCATTTGGCTCAAACTGGGAAGTTTGAACACAGCAGATCTGGAGAAAACCTTGCTCTTGGTACTACTGGTGCTTTTTCTGTCACTCAATTAGTAGATATGTGGGGTAATGAAAAGCAACACTTTAGAAACGGTAGTTTCCCCAATGTCTCCAGTACTGGGAATTGGCAAGATGTGGGTCATTACACTCAAGTTGTTTGGAGAAACACAACTTCTGTTGGGGGTGGTTTAGCCCGTGGAAATGGCAGAGATATTCTGGTTTGTCACTACAATCCGGTAGGTAACTTTTCGGGACAACCTGTTTTCTAATGATATTCAGCAAATGCTTCATACTCCCGAACAAATTCAAGTGCAATCCCTATGACTAAGAACATTTATGCACTATTAGTTGGCATTGACAACTATCATCCTGACTCAAGTCCAAGCGTGCGATCGCTCACAGGTTGTCTCAACGACATTAAAGCAATAGAAACATACTTGCGAGATAGAATTTCCTTTGAAAGTGAATGGACACTTGTGGAATCTACAGATGTGCCGTGGATTCTTACCAACGAACAAGCGACTCGTCAAGCAATTATTAACGGTTTTCAACAACACCTGTGCAAGGCAGATAGTGATGATGTCGTGCTATTTTACTATGCAGGTCACGGTTCCCAACAAAAAGTACCATTTGCTTTTTCTCATCTAGAACCAGATAATTATAATGAAACGTTAATTTGCTATGACAGCCGCACAAAAGATAGCTGGGATATCACAGATAAGGAATTGGCATATTTGATTTCTCAAGTGTCAAAGAACAATCCACATACTGTTGTTATTTTGGATTGCTGTCATTCCGGTACTGGGACAAGAGACTTAGAAATAGTACGTCAGGCTCCTGGTGATGAACGTCAACGCCCTTGGGATAGCTTGATTTTTGCCAATGACTCAGTTGCATTAGAGGAATTGGCTTCTTTAAAGAACCAAGATAAGAAGATGAAATTCCAGGGATTTCAGGGGAAACATATTGCGATCGTCGCCTGTCGTTCTGATGAAAAAGCGAAGGAGTATACCGGAGAAAATGGTCAACCGCGAGGAGCTTTTTCCTATTTCCTCACAGAAGCCTTGAAAAAAACGAAGGGTGGTATATCCTATCGAGATTTGGTTAGGAATGTGAGTGCTTTAGTCATTGCTCAACTCAAGGAACAGTCACCGCAAATTGAAGCAACCGACTCAGAAGAACTCAACCAACCTTTCCTGGGTGGTGCTATTGGCGAACGCTCTCAATACTTTACTTTAAGCTATAATACCAAGCATAAAAGTTGGGTCATTGACAGTGGCGCTTTGCACGGTATTCCAAAATCATCTAAAGGTGGAGATACCTTGTTAGCGATTTTTCCCGTAGGAAGCAAAGCTGAGGAACTACACCAATTAACCAATGCGATCGCAGAAGCTAAAGTGACTCAAGTACTACCACAGATGAGTCAAGTGGAGATTATCCGCGATAGTGGCTTGTCTCAAAATCAAGCCTATTGGGCAGTTGTTACAAGTTTACCACTGGCTCCATTAAAAGTCTATATTCAGGGTGATACGGGAGAAGAAACAGGAGTAGAACTGGCTCGCCAAGCCCATAAAGAAGCAGGTCTCAATAAAAACCCTTCGTTGTATGTAGATGTGGTGGGATCTCCTCAGGATGCATATTGCACCCTATCAGCTGACAACGGTCAATACTGGATTACAAAAGATGACCGTCTTCTAGTTGCTCCCATTCCAGAACAACCAGATAGGGTAGGTTATACAAGCGATCGCGCCTCGGAAGCTATTCAACGGTTAGAACATATTGCTCGGTGGAACAATATTCTGACTCTGGAAAGCCCAGCCACAAGTTTCATTAAGCCAGATTTAGTGGAGATGTCCATTCAAATCCTTTTTGGACAAGATGTTTCTGCTTCTTTTGATGGTGATTTAGAAAAACGGGTGCAATACACGTATGAAGACGGTGAATGGAAACCGCCAGTCATACAAGTCAAACTGACTAACAACAGTTCAAGAACACTCTACTGCAATGTACTAGAACTCTCAGAAAGTTACGGTATCTATCTGCCCTTCTTTGAAGAAAGAAGTAGTATCAGTATCCCAGCCTACGCAAGTCTCGAAGGTGAGAATGAATTTTTCATACCGGATGATTTCTTAAAACGAGGAATCACTGAGTATAAAGAGATATTTAAGCTGATTGTCAGCACCGCAGAGTTTGACGCGGGTTTGTTAGAACAAGATGGGCTGAATCCACCACCACAAACTCGTTCGCTGGGACTACTTGACAGTATTTTCAATCTTGTATTGGAGCGGGTGAACACTCGTGAAGCAAGTCATTTAAGCAGAAACCTGGATGATTGGATGACAAAGAACATTGCGGTGACAATTGTTTATCCGCAAGATGCTATCCAAATTCAGCCCAACAGTCAGAACGCGCAATGGCGTGTAGCGATCGTCTAAGAGCGAGGCGCTGTGTCTGTCTAAATGAAGAACATTTTTCATCAACTAATCAAGAGGTAAACAAATGAAAGAACTTATCAGCGAAAACATTTTTGAAGACATCAAAATCTGTATAGAAATCCCACCAGATATGTCTGAAGAAGCGCAAAAAATAGCGTTTGAAGAGAACCCACTCAACGCAGAGGCGATCGATAATTCATCAGAGAGAATAGCGCTAATCACCGGGAAAAAATGGCAACCCGGTCGCACTTTGCGCGTTCGTTTTTTAGATGGTGACCCTGTCGTTCAGACGAAAATTGTAGCCATAGCGCAACAGTGGACTCAATACGCCAACATCAAGTTGGTTTTTGGAAATGACCCCGATGCTGAGATTCGCATCTCATTGCAACCAGGAGGCTCTTGGTCATATCTTGGTACCGATGCATTAACAATTGCAAAAAACCAGCCCACAATGAACTATGGATGGTTAAAACCAGATTCATCTGACCAAGAATATATGGGAGTAGTGCTTCATGAATTTGGCCATGCTCTCGGTTGCATCCACGAACACCAGCACCCACAGGCTGGAATTCCTTGGAATCGGGATGCTGTTTACAGTTACTATATGGGTCCACCTAACAATTGGAGTAAAGAAACGGTAGACCAAAATATTTTCCAACGGTTTGGTACTGACAGCACACAATTTTCCCAGTATGACAAAGAGTCAATTATGCATTACTCAATTTCTAAAGACTTAACACTTGGAGGCTTTGAAGTCCCTTGGAATAATCAACTCTCAGCCACAGATAAAAATTTCATGCGTCAAATGTACCCAGGGAGAGCGGTAGGGTCAGGTAGGGTAGTAATTTACTCAGACAGTAACTTTCAGGGAAGAAGCCAAGAACTAGAACCAGGCAGATATGATGTCAATCAAGTTGCTATTGGAAATGACCACTTAAGTTCGTTAAAAGTGCCGTCAGGGCTTCGAGTCATCCTCTACGAACACGCTGGATTTCAAGGCAGATCTAAGGTTTTTACATCTGACACGCCCTATGTTGGCGATGACTTTAACGATTTCACCTCCTCCCTTGAGATACAAGTTGCATAAATTGGGTTGAAGTAAGGGCGCAATACCTTGCGCCCCTATGGCTATGGTCTATTTAGGGACTTCCAAATAAAAAAATCTCCCAAAATTTCTTGTGGTGCGGGCGTCCCCGCCCGCCACTAGCATAGGACGGGCGAGGACGCCCATCCCACAAGATGGATAATTTATTTCTTGGAAGTCCCTTACCTGAACATGGCTGTAATATCATGTTCAGCTAATGACTTATAAATTAATTGGTTTGTAGTTGCGCTGTCTTCGCATGCATCGCAACTACAAACTTAGTATAAATGTTCATCCGAACATAATATAACTGCGTGTCAGTACTTTGTAAGTTGCAGATTGTTTGCTTATAGTGCTACTTTAGAACCAAAAAGGTTCAATTTGCTTCTTAGACTCAACTATGTCAAGCGATTATTCGAGAGAGCAGTCGCCAACCGAAAACAAGAAACAGATAAAAATGAGTGACACCAATGAACCATAGCTAGAAGAACGATTAAAAGCAAGACTTTACAGAACGCAAGAAGGAAAAAAACAATGGTCAGCAGCTTTAAAGAACTGATTGACGAACCAGAACTAGACCTTGCAGAAGACCCAGAGGAGCGATTGACAAAAAGTGGTTTAAGTTGGCAAGCATATGAAGCAATACTAGCCAGACTAGAGGATAACTCTCATTACCGTGTCACCTACTTAGATGGAATATTAGAAATTGTGTCGCCCTCAATCAGACATGAGAATATAAAAACAAATTTAGGTATGTTGCTAGAGCGTTTTTTCTACAGCAAACGCATTCGTTTTGTACCGATGGGAAGTTCCACTTTCAAAAACAAAGCTAGAATTGCTGGAGCGGAACCAGATGAATGTTATTGCATAGGAGAAGCAAAAAAAGTACCAGACTTAGCCATAGAAGTCGTTGTGACGAGTGGTAACATAAGAAAATTAGAGGTTTACCGACGCTTAGGAGTTTCAGAAGTTTGGTTCTGGGAGAGATATCAATTTAAGTTGTACCACTTACGGGACAATCCAGAAGCTCCTCTAGCCACTGTTTACCTTGATACCTATGGATACGAGCAAATAAAGTCAAGCGAGTTTTTGCCGCAGTTAGATATTTCCTTAATAGAACAATGCATCTCGATTTCCGACTCCATTCAAGCAATTGATGAATTTGAGCGAAACATTAATAAGGAGTAAGTGGCGCAAGACGGAGCTTTTGCATCACCAAAGCGATACGCCTTTAGGCGTTAAGCTCCGCTTATCGCACTCATGAGCCACTCCATGGAGAGAATATTATTAAATGCAAACTTGTGTTCTAGAACTCGATAAGCAATCCAAAGTTCGCCTAAAGCTAACTGACCACTGCGCCAATGTTATGCTCTACAGCACTTTGACCATGACCACAGATAGTTATAGTTATGTCAGTCAATTGGTGTGAGAATAAGCTTGTAACTCTTTCTAGTACTGGCAATCAACCGATTGAACATACACACTGAGGGGCATATGTCTACACCTTAGAGAACTGTACCGTAAGTATTTGAGTTAATAACGAAAAACCACCAGCTTTCTACACTGGTGGTTTTACTTTCTAGAATTATTCACTTAACCGTTACTGATAAATAAATCAGTCCATATAAGTAAAAAAGGAAGATGTGACCGCACCTACCTTTTTAATGCTCTATGTCTTTATTTTTATTGCATCTACCTTATTTTAACGTTGGTAATAAAGTGGACAGATTTTAATAGTTCCCTGTTTAGAGAACTGTCTACAGCTAATTATTTAAACTGAGCCATCTTTATTTAGTCCAAGCCTGTACATTGTATTTCCAAACACAAAGGAGATGAGAATTCCCCTTTTTATAGGCTTTATTGAAATCTTGGATTAGTCGCTCCAAAGCTAATTTAAAGGCTCCAATTAAAAAGTTACGCAACTTATTTTTAAATGATTCCTAATGCCTTTCCCAATTCCGAACTGTTTGAACTTGCTCTTCTGTGAGATTTTTGGCAGTGCTAAGCTTGGCACCACTGAGATTGGCATTGCTGAGGTCAGCACGACTGAGGTTGGCTTTGTTGAGGTTGGCATCACTGAGGTTGGCATTGCAGAGCTTGGCATTACTGAGATCAACACCACTGAGGTTGGCATTGCAGAGCTTAGCACCACTGAGGTTAGCATTGCTGAGGTCAGCACCACCGAGGTTAGCATTGCTGAGGTCGGCATCACCGAGGTTAGCATTGCTGAGGTCGGCACAACCGAGGTTAGCATTGCTGAGGTCGGCACCACTGAGGTTAGCATTGCTGAGGTCAGCTTTCTCTAAATGAATCTCCTTTAAGTCTACTTGTTCAGCTGACAGTGCTGCCAGAGATATTTTTTGTCTATTGAGGTCTTCGAGAGCTTGTTTCCTTGCACCGCTAACCGTTTCACCTTTAGCTAAATGTATTATCTGCCATGCTTGGTACTGCTCTTGCTTTTTTCGCTGTGGTGCTTCCCAAAGCCATCGTCCAACATACCAAAAGCCAGCAATGAGAATACCTTTTTCTATAAGTATTAAAATACCATTTTTTATTAATTCGTTTTGTTTTACTGGTGTGACTTCTTTAAAGAACCAGGAATACCATGCTAGTACTGACCATTTAACTACTGGGTATTGGGGGAGAAGCTCTTTATTTTTACGATAAATTTTAAATAACTCTCGGTAGTTGTGGGTATTTTTTTTTAACTTTACTGCTTCCTTTTGTAATGTATACTCACGAACAAGTGGGTCATTTTCGCTATAAACTTTTGCTAAACTTTGACGTAACTCCTCTAAGTCTTGTAAGCCTTGTGAATCTTGGGATGCTTTAACTAAAGCAGCATTATTATATTTTTGAGCATCAAGACAACGACCTATATAAAATATCAGTACTATAGCTATTGAACCTGAAAGAATCCATACTTTCTGCTTTTCCCATAGTTCACCTGCGAGATCTCCAGCTTGGTTGACTTGGTTTAAGCGTTCCTTTGTCTGGCTTTGGAATTCTTGCCAGCGTATGGCTGCTTGTTGCCGAAGTTTATCTAAGTCAATACCCATAAAGTAAAATTTTTTAAAGCTAATGAAGAACAATCTGATATGAGAAACACAACCAAGATGCGAGCGCAAATCCCGAATAATGACATTACCTTCACTATTGGTATATCCCTTCCTTGTACAAAATTACCGTTCTTGAATTTTACCGTTATTGGCATATTGGTAGTTTTTATAGGTAATCTTCTGGCGGGAACAGAGGAGCCATAAAACAACTTTGATAGTTTTCGGAGATGTCTGTTAAATTTACTTAGAGAGGTAGTCCGAACACATCCAATCATCTGTATCCTCCAGTCGAACTCTGTACCAACGTTCTCCGCACCTCTCTGTACTTTTCTCAATTTTCATATCAAGAATAGTGAGAGGAGTCCCAGTTGGCACTTTCCTTCGTATGGCTGCTTTAGTAAGTGCATCATCCAAAAATGTATCGCGAACGTTACGATCGCTACATCAGGGGCTATGCTCAACAAGTTATTACTTCCGCCGCTCATGATGAAAAGGCGATCAATGCTCTTTGCTGTCTGCTTCAGTCCCAATGGTAAGGCGATAAGCACTCTTTCAGCTTGCGCCGAAGTGATACGGCAGTATAGCCGTTAGCGCTTACGCGATCGCAACCCCTACCCAAATCAAATAAATTTGATGCAGAAATATCACTTTTATAATGTTAGTCAGGTACTTGATATACAGGTGCTGGTTTGGGCTGAATAATTCTTGCTGTAATCTTGGGAATAGCAGGCTGGTTACAAAGTAGATGATGTAAATTATCAATTTCTTGGCTATTATCAATCCCATTATTATATGGATAATCTTTCATCGGCAATTCCCCAGCTTTACTTAAAAATATCGCTGCATAGGGGTACTTTGCACGCAAATTTTTGAAGGTATTTACATCTTCACAGAGAATGTCTTTTTCCTCAGTTATGGCAGATGTACCAATAATGAGCTTACTGGTAATATTTCGCTCGTCAATCTTATGAAGAGATTTACCATCTTCAGTGATCGTAAATTCACACCCCTTCTGTCCAATAATCCAGTAAAGCTTAGGAACATTGGAAGTATCGTTAGCCTGTTCATCTGGAATTTTTACCGATACATATAGATGATGTTTTTTAGCTTTCTGCTTGTACTCAGCAACAATGTTTTCTATTCTTTCTGGTTGCTGGCTTATTCCTGGACTTGAATTAACTTTGATAACGATCCAAATAGCAAGGAGCAAAGCTGTAGTTACAGCAGCGATAATAGCAATCGAATCAAATTGATATTTTACAGTCGGTGTGATATTATCTTTTTCTGATTGACTGCGTTGTGTTGAAGTCTTAGCAACTACTTGAAATGGTTCAAATTCTGTAAGTGCCAAAAGATCGGCAGTTCTATTGAGTATCAGTGAGAAAGATTGTGATGAAATTACTGATGGAGGATCGCTGCACTCCCAAAAACGGCAATAATACTTAGTTAGATACTGATGAGCTTTTTCGATGTTTTCATTAGTTACAGCAAGATCATCCATTTCCTTAAAAACAATACCTTCTATGAGATAAATTTCTCGACCGAATGTGTCTTTAAGTATCTCCTCTCCACCTTCAGGATGAATATCTTTTTCTATCGCTTTCACAACTCGAAAAACAATAGTAAAGTTTCCTACTTTTGACCCTTGAACTTTCCGAAGAATGGCGTGTCCTGGCTCAGTTAAATCCCCATCTGCTACTCTAGCCAGTAACTTAGTTATCCCAGCATCACAGATAAAATCAGGAGCGACTACGGTTCTGTAATCAATAACTCGATTGCGACTTACTAGAAAAGGCCAAACTTTAATACTCATACTCCTGCTCCTCTTAAATCTGATGCGGGAAAGTCTTTAACAAGTTTTTCCTGAATACCTTTAAAAACCTCAACTGCATAACTGAGGGCAGTTTCCTCGTTTTCCACTTTTTTCAAAGACTCTTTTTGCAAACGACGCAGCCTTTCTGTTTCTTTAGCAGCTTCGTCTTCTTTTTTAGCAATTTCTTCTCGTTTTCTTTGGGCATTTCTTTCAACGTAATGTACCGTCTTTTCAGTCAGATCAATAACTTTTTGTAAGGTATTATTATTGATTTTTTGTTTGTCAGGTAAAATTTGGCGGATTACTGTAGCAGAGAAGGGCACTGTCTTCGCCACAACCTGATTCATTTTGTCTAAAATATTAACATCTGGTTTAACTTGAGTAGGCTTTTGACGAATTTTACCTTGTTCTCCTTTTAACTCACTAATCTCGCTGTCAAAATGGCTTTGCATTCCATCTACCAAAACACAGGCTAGCGGCACTTCTACATGAAAAGGACTTGGAATTACGCCAGGGTTTTTTTGCATTCGCCCATCAGGTTGTAGGGTGGCAAAATGCATACCTATAGAACTTACAGGAATCAAGCGAATTGGACAACCTGCTTCTTTTCTATTGCTAACTATACGCTGAAATTCAGGCACTTTTTCTAGTAGACGGTTTCGCACTGCTAATAGCGAGTAATTACTTTCTACTAAATCCCATTTACTAATAATGAAGTGAACTGGAGTATCCCTTTTACAGCCATTTAGCTGGCGCATAATTATGGGTAAATCTTTTTGTAGTAACGCTCCAACATCTCCTTGGTTAAGGTCTGTAGCCTGCATGAAGGAAAGTATCTTTACGCCATCTAAAATGACCAAAACTGCATCTGCATTGGGTACTTCTTTGTGAAAGTCAAAACTATTGTCTTCTTCTTCCTCTGCTGCTAAATCTGTGAGTAAACCACCTGCATAGTCAATATAGGTAAATTGGCATACTGGGTACTTAGATAAGTTCGGAGCATTTACGCAGCAAGTGAAAGTCCACTTAGCTATTTCGCCCCTTGTTCCTCTAGGCCATGTTTCTCCGCTAGCTAATTCCCAGTAGATATTAGTCAAAAGCTTCTCTTTTTGACTATCTTCAACCTCTAAAAAGAATCCTAAATCTCCTGGTGTTGATAGTTGCTTGAACATACTTGCTAAAAATACGGTTTTACCTGCGCCTGAGGAACCCAAAGTAATAATTTTGTAGTTTTTGAGCATAACTTGTCACCTTTGAGATTTTGATAGTTCACTACGACAGTCTAAAGTCAGACTTAGGAAAGTCTATACCAAACTTATTTTGAATACATAAGAAGCTATTAAGCGAATGTTGCAAAGCTGTCTGTTCGTTTTTAACTTGTTTGATGGAGGCATCTCGTTTTTGCCGCAGGTCTTCTGACCTTTTAGCAGTAGCTTCTTCTTGCTCTTGACCTCCAAAACCCATTGACCCTAACAAAAGTTCTAATACATACATAACTAGACCTAAATCTGCAAATCCTAGAATGACAAATCCTATATTCAGCATGGGCTTTATCCATCTTGCTATATTAGACAAAATATTTCGTCTTTCTAATTTGTTTTGTTGATTTATGAGTTCACTAAACTCAGCTTTAAATAAATCTGGTACAATACAAGCTATAGGTACTTCAAGCAAAAAAGGGCATGGTCTTTCACCAGTTTTTTTCATACTCCCATCGGCTTGAGGAGTTGCAAAATTTGAACCGACAGAACTTACTGGAATGAGTCTAACTAGAGAACCTCGATCTTTACGGTTTCGGATGAATTTTTTAAACTCAGGTATTGCCAGGAGATGCTCACGCACTTGTTCTAGTGAAAATTCCTGTTCAATTAAATCCCATTTACTAATTACAAAATGAATGGGTACTCTACAACTATGCATCCATTTCAGAAGGCTGGGCAAATCTTTTTTCAGAAAAATTTCTGTATTTGTCTGGTTATTATCTTTCATCAATGAATAAAGTTTTTGACCATCTAAAATACACAAAATTACGTCAGTTTGCTTGATTAGTGCTTCAAGTTCTTCGTCTTCTTCCACATCAGTAAGGCGTCCTCCAGCATAGTCAAAGTAGGTAAATTTGCAGGCAGAATAATTATTAAGATTAGGTGTCTGGACGCGGCAGGTAAAAGTCCACTCAGATACCTCTCCGAATCGTGTTCCCTGCGGCCAGTCATCTCCAGTAACTATCTTGGTATAGATGTAATCGAGCAGTTTTTCATTTTGCTTTGCCTCAACCTCAAGGTAAAAACCATGCTTTCCTGGGATTGATAGCTCCTTAAACATACTTGCCAAGAATACAGTTTTTCCTGCACCTGATGCTCCTAGAGTCATTATTTTGTAAGTTTTCATTTATCTCTCCAAAAATAATTAAGATTGATTTGAGGTTGCTTTACAAAAACTTGTCGGGTAACAGAAGTGGCAGAAAGTTTTTTATTCTCTACATTCTTTTTTAACTCCTATGTCTAATGTAAAATGTTTTTAGACTCGTGTTCAATTAGCTTACATTCTTCTCAAAACTATTTTTTATCCATACTTAGAAATTCATAAAAGCTTTACTGGATAGTTCTGTTTTTTTTAAATTCCGCGCATTCCTCTAAATGAGAAAATAAATTTTCTAGAGGCTGTAATTGACTAATAGGTAGATAGTTCACTGTTATTTCTTGGACAAATCCTAATAACTTAGCTTCGCGTAAATTTTTACTTATTTGTACAGCAACATAGCCAATTCTATTTGAGTGAACTTCTGGTGGTACGTAGACAAAGTGTGCATTTTCTAAAACAGGGCGACATTCTAATTTACCTAAACCTTCAATCTGTAAATCTGCCACATTCATAAGAGTTTGCTGTACTGAATTCCAACTATCACTAGCTTCTATATCCGTCTCAAATCCCATACATTCTAGATAAAAATTTACGAAGGATATAGATAAGATATTGAGTAAAACTTGCTGTTTTTTTTCAGGTTTAGCTTGTTGTTGTGACCATTTTTCAGCCAGTCTACGGGAAACTGGAGATATAAAACTAGTAAATGTAGAGAGGGTTTCTATCGAAATCATAAATTCCATGCACCAATGTTAAGCTTTTAACTCACATAAATTCTTGAGTTTATTTAGTTAGATTTACTAACTATTTTGGAAACAGCTTCTAGAAAAAAACGTTGACTTAATAACATATTCACCCAAGTTATAAATTCACCATATTGGGAATCGTATTGGTCAATATTTTTACAAAGATACAAAAATAGGTCTTGTACAGCCTCCTCATAAATATATTCGTATTCAGGAAACTGACCCTTATATGGGTGGCAAAGTTTGCTCGAACGGTAAATACCATCAACGAGCTTTGATAGAGCTATTCGTCTAGCCTTTGTACCTAAGGAATACTGTTGGGCTTTTAAAGCTAACTCTTTAAGCTGTTGCTCATTCATATAGATCGTTCTCCTACAAAAGGTTATCGGACTGTCAACAAAGCTTTTATCTGAATTATTTTGAATAATTTACAAAAGTTTACATATAAATTTGTTAAAGGTCTTGGTTTATTGTTTGCGATCGCAAATTTTTCTAAAAGCCTTACTTCAACACTGCTTTAGGCGAAAGCGTGATGTTGAATAAATATATAAATTTTAGGATGTGTTTCTTAGGTGTGTAGAGAAGTTAGAATTATTTACTAACAGTCACGGAAACCGTAAAAGCACCAATATTGTCTTCATACCAGGCATTCCAGTTTTTATTTCTGGAGATTTTGCTCCAATTTTTTAATCTTCTCGTGTATTGCTCCTTAACCTTTTCAAGCCGTTTCTTTTCTGACCAAGAATTAGAATCTTCCCCATTTAAGATGGCTTGATTTTGAGCTTTTTCCAAGTAGTATCTAAAATTTTCATCATCAACCCCAATCCCACTTTTGAGCGGTGGAGCATACGTGTCCTGACTTTCAGGCGATAACCAAATGTCATTTACTGTAAGAACTAGTTCACCATCCGTTTTCACCTCAAAATTATGACCGTCTTTGACAGGTACTATATCCTCTGGTTTTACTTGCCCGTTTTTCGAGTCCCTGACTGCTGCTAACAACATTCCATATCCATAGTAAGCATCGTTTTTATCTGACAATAGTTTATCTTTACTACGATCTTTCGGACGCTCATGTTGACGCATACTTCCTATGGGGCCAACCCAACCTGAATTCGGAGCATCTGTTTGTACTGCCTCAATAAGCTTGTTTAACGAGGTATGCACGCGTCCGCTTGCTGTGATCTTGACTTTATCTTTAGATTTGACTTGAATTCCTGTGCTAACCCAAGGAGTATTTTCATCTCCTCCAACAGGACTGAGTAGAATAATTGCATCCTGTTTGTTCCCTCTTTTTAGAGTAAAAGTACCTGCTTTTGTTGTCACTTCAATTTGCTCAGGACGCATGAAATAAAGAGTGAGTGACATCACTGTCCCCACAACAATAATCAAGAGTCCTGTAAGGAGTAAGCCATGTTTGCTTCTTAAGAGAAAAGATATAACTTCCAACCAATTACTGAATGTAGGTATACTATGTTGGTTCTGGGTTGGTGCTTGTTGATCTAAAGCACCCTCCTGACCTGATGGATCGTCATTATCGATGGGCATGCTAGTCATTTATTTCTCCGTATACACTAGAAATTGATTATTTTGGTATTTGGAGACACGCGGTGCGGTTATCACTCGTGTCTTACCTAAATTAACTTTGTCAAGTTAAACTTGTAGTTATTTTTCAATCTTTTCGAGCAAGCTAAAACATTGATATCAAAGCCTATTAAGTCTTTTGCTAGACCTTGACGTTTATAACTTTCCCCGGACGAATTTCTAAAACAGTGACGTTTGAAAAAGTAGTACGATCCCATAAACTTCTGCCGTATAAATATTTTATTTGAGATTAACCATGAACCTCAAGGCTCATTGTTTTAATAATTGCCTTGCTCTACTTACGACTCTGGTGCTCGCAATCCCACTTATCCAAATGACCACAGTTTTGTTACAAAACTTTATAATTATTGAAGTCTGCAAGCAATCACTGAGGAATGTAATGGCGCGAAGCTTCCACCGCAAGTGATTCGCATCACTGTCGCTGTAGAATAAACTATGACATAGAGAAGTAACTGGCATTCCTAGCGCCCAACATTATGAATTCCTATACATGGATTTTGTTCCTGATAACGTTGTGTGTATTTGGGAAACTGTAAAACCGAATTTCAACAAGGTTATCGGTTCGAGATCCGTTACTATCAACAATAAAGACAATTGTTAAATAGCACACTAACCGATTGTGCTGGCTTAAACACCAATTTTGATATCTGACAATACACCTTTGTGCATAGACCGCGAGGCTTGCTCCCAATAAGATAAATGAAAGCCGTGTTACAACAACTACGCAATTGAGAAGCACGTCTGGTGAAGATTTGGCTTCTTAAAAACCCCCTCTTCCAACTCCTTGTCCAAAATCCCTCCTTAAAACCCTCAAACAGCTTCTTGTAAAGTTTTATAAATTTTATAAGCTGATTTGGATAAAAGCCGTGCTTATCTTCTGAAAACTTTTATAGGAGTTTCTTTCTATATGAAGGAGTCCCAACTGAAAGAACTAGCTTTAAAAGCCCAACAACACCCCCTGGGTTCAACGGCTAGACGAATAGCGTTATCAAAGCTTATCGAGGGTCTTTATCGATCGCGTAAACTTTGCTCCCCATACCAAGGGAGATTTTCTCAAGTCTATCAACATATATATGAGGAGGCAGTACAAGACCTATTCTTATACATCTGTAAAAATATAGACAAATACGATCCCGAACGTGCTGAATTTACAACCTGGGTCAATATGTTACTCAGTAAGCGTTTTTTTAAAGAAGCTGTTTCCAAAGTCGTTGGTAAAGCCAACGAAATAAAGGTAGAAGCATCTTTTCTAGAAAACCTAGAAGATTTGGCACCAAAAGACAACGAACAGGATTATATATCTGATTTCTTGAAAATCAGACGGTATATAGAAAAAGATCCACAAGGAGTTTTTCGACAAACCCGGATCAAAAGTTATCCCAAGGTGAATTTTCAAGAAATAGCGATCAAAAAATGGTCTGGTCTATCTTGGAAAGACATTTCAGAAGAATTCGGCATTCCCATTCCAACATTAAGTAACTTTTATCAAAGGAGTTTAGATAAGTTTCGCCATGAATTCAAAGAATTGTGCGAACGATATGTATCATAAACAAAAAACTTGAGTCATATGACAACTCTTTCAACATTTACTGGTCTGATATCTCCAGTCTCTCGGAGATTGGCTGAAAAATGGTCAAAACAGCAAGCTACACCCGAAAAAGGTCAGCAGGTATTGCTGAATATCTTGTGTGTATCCTTCGTGAATTTTTACCTAGAATGTATGGGATTTGAAACGGAACTAGAAGCTAGTGACAGTTGGAATCCCTTCAACCAAACTCTTATGGATGTAGCCGATTTATGCATTAAGAATTTGGGTAAATTAGAATGCCGTCCCGTGTTAGAAAATTCACAGACTGTCTACATACCGCCAGAAGTTACATCAGACCGGATTGGCTATGTAGCCGTGCAAATAAGCAAAACATTACAAGAAGCCAAGTTATTAGGGTTTGTTAAAAAGGCATCAATGAGTGACTTACCTATCAATCAATTACAACCTCTAGAAAACTTACTAGAATATCTAGAAGAATGTACAAAACTACAAAAAGCCAAACCATCCAATCAAAACTTTGTGAATTTACAAAAATGGTTGGAGAACTCTTTTGAAGCAGCTTGGCAACCCATTGAATCTCTTTTACAGAATGAACCAGCTTTGCAGTTTAGAAGCACTAAAGAAGGATGTAGCAGCATTGTAGAAAGGGCTAAGCTGATTGATTTCGGGATACAAGCTAATAGTACTTCAGTAGGGATAGTTGTTAAGATCGGTCACGAGAAAGATAACAAGAACGAAATAAAAATTATTGTGGAGTTACATCCAAACAACGGTCAAGAATACTTACCACCCTTACTTCATGTCATGATTTTGGATGAGGAAGAAACCGCCATTATGGAGGCTAAAGCTAAAAATGATAATAGAAAAATTGAATTACAACTGAGTGCTTCCCTAGGAGATAACTTCAGTGTAAAAATAACTATGGGAGATGTCAGCGTCATAGAAAATTTTGTCATCTAAGAGGATGTTTATGAAGTCTCAATTCATACTTGCCTTTGCGACTATAAGTCGCGGCTATACAAGCAAAACCCACCTACGTGGGTTGCAGAACCTGGATTCTTTTTAAGTCCGCGTAGGCGGACTTCGTTTGTGTAGTAGCGAATTCTATTCGCCCCTTCGTTTGTGTAGTAGCGAATTCTATTCGCCCCGTCAGATCGCCGACCGTGAATTTATTAATAATTGACAGGCTTAAAGTAGATTGCAGCCTATGAAAAAGTTAATCGTTTTAAAGCTAGATGGGGATTTAGAAAATGGTGTACAAGTAACGTTAGAAATTGGTCAAGAAAATGAACGACCCTTTCGAGAAGTTATAAGTCATTTGCCAAAAGCACCTAAATTGGCTCTGGCTGTTCATAAATGGCAATCAAACTATCATAGTTTAGGTAACTCTAATCGTGCAGTCAAAGCAGTAAAAGTTACCTATGTTAGTTCCATAACGCATGAACTAGAAAAGTGCAATGATGCTGCTCAAAAACTAAAAAAATCTTTAAATAATTGGTTGCTAGCTGAGTCCTTTCGACCTATACGAGAGAGTTGGATAAAATATTTATCCTCACATGAACAAGCACGGATATTAATTCGTACATCTTGCTCCCAGTTGCATCAAATACCTTGGCATTTATGGGATTTAATTGAAGATTACCCTAAAGCTGAGATGGCTTTGAGTCTATCAGAATATCAACAAACTGCAAGAGTCAAAGCACCAACTTATAGAGACAAAGTTAAAATTTTAGCAATATTGGGTAACAGTACTGGTATTGATATTCAAAAAGATAGACTGTTCTTAAAAGAATTATTAGATGCCGAGCCTACTTTTTTAATAGAACCCCAACGCCAAGATATTAACGAACAGTTGTGGAACCAAAACTGGGACATCCTATTTTTTGCAGGTCACAGCCAGACTGAGAAAGACAGTGGTCGAATATATATCAATCAAACGGATAGTTTAACAATAGAAGAACTCAAGTATGCATTAAGAAATGCTGTTAGTCACGGTCTGCAACTGGCAATTTTCAATTCTTGTGATGGCTTGGGATTAGCCTATGAGTTAGAAGCACTCCACATTCCTCAAACTATTGTCATGCGGGAACCAGTACCAGATCGAGTAGCACAGACCTTTTTAAAATATTTTCTCACAGCTTTTGCTTGTGATGGTAAATCCTTATATCAAGCAGAGAAAGAAGCAAGATTAAAACTACACGGTCTTGAAGATAAATATCCCTGTGCTTCTTGGTTACCAGTCATTTTCCAAAATCCTGCTACAGCACAGCCAACTTGGGACAATCTAGGGCGTCGCTTCACAAAAATCTGTCCCTATCGCGGTTTGTTCGCCTTCCGGGAAAAAGATGCCCAATTCTTTTTTGGGCGAGAAAGTTTTACTGACATCTTAGCAGACGCCGTACAACATCAGCCCTTGGTTGCTGTCATCGGTTCTAGCGGTAGTGGGAAATCGAGTGTCGTTTTTGCAGGTTTGGTAAAACGTTTGCGAGATGCTGGTAACTGGCATATCATTGACTTTCGACCAAGTTCAAGACCCTTGTTTTCTCTAGCTTCTGCAATTGTTTCTCAAACAGAACCCAATCTTGAACGCATTAGCCGCCTGGACTCCATTAAAAACATTGTGACTAA
Organism: Scytonema hofmannii PCC 7110; assembly: GCF_000346485.2. NCBI lineage: Bacteria > Bacillati > Cyanobacteriota > Cyanophyceae > Nostocales > Scytonemataceae > Scytonema > Scytonema hofmannii. The sequence goes on along the minus strand of NZ_KQ976354.1, from coordinate 4,816,333 downwards.
CTTGCAGCTATTTGAAGATACTTTGCGGAATGTGGTGGACGATATTATCGGAGAAAATCCTCACAAACGTCTGTTGCTGGTTGCTGACCAGTTTGAAGAACTGTACACTCTTTGCAGAAACCCACAAGAGCGCAAAACTTTTTTAGATAGATTATTGGAAGCGATCGCTCGCTGCCACAATTTTACTCTTGTTATCACCCTGAGAGCTGATTTTCTCGGACAAGCACTGTCTTACCGTCCCTTAAGCGATGCCTTGCAGTATGCCGACCTAAAACTAGGTCCAATGACAGACTCTGAACTGCAAGATGCGGTAGAAAAACCTGCGGCGTTACTGGGGGTGACAATTGAGTCCGGGCTTGTAGAACGTATTCTTTCCACAGTAAATGCAGAACCAGGGAATTTACCCTTATTAGAGTTTGCCCTAACTCAGCTTTGGGCAAAACAACTTGATGCACAACTGACACACACTGCTTACAACGAAATAGGGGGAGTAGAAGCAGCATTGGCTTGTTATGCAGAAGAAGCATACAACCAGTTAAACTTTGAAGAAAAGGAAAGGGCGCAACGGATTTTCGTGCAACTCGTGCATCCAGGAGAAGGAACAGCAGATACCCGCCGGATTGCTACACGGGTTGAAGTGGGGGAGGAAAATTGGGATTTAGTAACCCGTTTGGCATCATTTCGTTTAGTCGTCACGGGACGCGATGAGAAAACTGGCTCAGAAACCGTAGAAATCGTCCATGAAGTCCTCATTCAGAATTGGAATCGGCTGAATTTGTGGATGCAACAAGACAGGGAATTTCGCTGCTGGCAAGAACAGTTGCGAGTTGCAATGCGGACTTGGGAAAGTAGCAATTTTGACGAAGGAGCGCTGTTGAGAGGGAAGCCTCTTTCTGATGCCGAAGATTGGTACATCCAACGCCTAACGGAACTGGGTAATCAAGAGAGAAGTTTTATTAGGCACAGTCTGGAACTGCGGAAGCGAGAGAACAACAAACGCAAGCGCAGACGGCGAGTTATTATTTTAGGACTCACCATAGGTTTGGTGTTAGCCTCAGGTTTAGCTGGGGTAGCTTGGTGGCAAAAGCAGAATGCAACTAAAAACGAAATCAAAGCTATCAATGCAACGTCAGAAGCACTGTTGACATCAAATCAGGAGTTTGATGCACTCATAACAAGTTTGAGGGCATCGAAAAAACTCAATGACATTCTAGCTCCTCTGGCATTTTATTCTGGGGAAAAAGCTGAGATTCAGAAAGAAGTGAGCGCTTTATTACTTGAAGCTATATATAAAGTCAAAGAGCGCAATCGATTGTCAGGGCATAAAGATGAGGTCACAGATGTGAGTTTCAGCCCGGATGGTAAAATCATTGCCACTGCCAGTAAGGATAAAACTGTCAAACTGTGGAATTTAGATGGCACTCAATTACAAACCCTTCAGGGGCATAAAGCTTTGGTTCATAGTGTCAATTTTAGCCCTGATGGTCAAACAATTGCCACCGCAAGTTGGGATGGAACTGTCAAACTGTGGCAGAGTTCCGGTCAATTCATTGCTAATCTTCAGGAGAGTAAAGACGCAATTTACAGTGTCAGTTTCAGCCCAGATGGGAAAATTATTGCAACTGCGGATTTTGGCGGCAATATTCAACTTTGGACTCCTCAAAGGAAACAGATCGCAACCTTTAAGGCGCATAACAAAGCAGTCTATTGTGTGAAGTTTAGCCCAGATGGCAAGACAATTGCTACCGCCAGCGCTGATGGCACTGCCAAACTCTGGAACCTTGGTGGAAAAGAACTTCACACCCTAAAGGGACATAAAGATTGGGTTTGGAGCGTTAATTTTAGCCCCAATGGTCAGATGATTGCGACTGCGAGTAGCGATCGCACTGTCAAACTTTGGAGTCTTGAGGGTCAGGAAATAAAAAGCTTGGACGGTCATAAAGATTCAGTCACTAGTGTCAGTTTTAGCCCTGATGGCAAAACAATTGCGACGGCTAGTACTGACAAAACCCTCATCCTCTGGAGCATTGACGGCGAGAAACTCCAAACCTTAAGCGGACACAACAATTGGATCTGGCGCGTCAGTTTCAGCCCGGATGGTCAGACGATCGCTACTGCTAGTAAGGACAAAACTATCAAACTTTGGAGGATACTTGGTAAAGAACTCATGGTTCTGCCAGCGCATAACAAAACGATTTACAGCGTGAGTTTTAGCCCTGATGGCAAGACAATTGCTACCGCCAGTGGGGACGGGACTGTCAAGTTTTGGGCGCGTTCCGGTGAATTACTCGCTGTCCTTAAAGGGCATAGTAGTGCAGTCACTGCGTTCGGCCTCAATCCAAATGCAGAGACAATTGTGACTGCAACTGCTGATGGTACTGTCACTCTTTGGAGTCGTAAAGGAGAGAAAATTACCACTTTCAAGGGACACGAAGAGTGGATTTGGTGTGTGAATTTTAGCCCCGATGGTCAGACTTTTGCCACTGCCAGCAAGGATAAAACCGTCAAGCTTTGGAGACAAGATGGTAAATTACTGCGTATTATAAAGGCACATGACGATACTGTCAACAGTGTCAGTTTCAGCCCTGACGGCAAAACTCTCGCCACTGCCAGTTGGGACACAACTGCCAAACTGTGGACAACAGAAGGTCAATTAATCAGAACTTTCACAGGACATCTTGATGGAGTCCATAGTATCAGTTTCAGTCCCGACGGTAAAGCGATGCTCCCAAAGGGAGCCGCGCAAGGCGCGATCGCAACCGCCAGCGAAGATAAAACTGTCAAACTTTGGACAACAGAAGGTAAACTCCTCAAAACCCTCACCGGGCATAATGCTGGAGTGTTCCGAGTTCAGTTTAGCCCGGATGGCAAAGCGATTGCAACCGCCAGTTTAGACCATACCGTTAAACTCTGGAATCTTGACGGTAAAGAATTACAAACCTACAAAGGGCATGATGATTCCGTGTGGAGCCTCAACTTCAGCCCCGACGCTCATACCCTAGCCTCTGGTGACAACACCGGAAGATTGATTTTGTGGAATTTAGACTTAGAGTCAGACGGGTTACTCGCGCACGCCTGCGATTGGGCGCGTGATTATTTGGAAAATAACCCCAATGTGAGTGAGAGCGATCGGCATCTTTGTCGTGGAATTGGTAAGAAATGAAAGCATTTTTGGTAGAATTCTGGTGTTGAGCAACTCTTAGCTTGCCCATAGACGAGGATTCGGGTCAAGAAGGCGTTAGCGTTTCATCCTTACATTACATTGCTTCTTTCTTGTTCTCAAATAATGTATTCATTGGAAGTCTCTTAGGAGGGGGTTTAGGATGGCGAAACCTGGTTTTTGGAACATAGCTAGAAAAAAGCCTGCATTTCTTAGGTTGCGAATTATCCTATTAGTTTTGCTAGGGCTGATTTTCAGTAGTGGTGTTTCTCTGTTGCTATCTGATTCCAGACTTATGGCTCAGAACCCCTCCTTACCTACAGGGAAGTTATTTTATGCTTCTACTTCAGTCTCTTCCACTAACGAACAAGTTAAAGCACCCTCAAACACAGAACAACTGATGCAACAAGGGAAGACTTTATACCAAGCAGGACAATTTGCTGAGGCGGCGCAAAGTTTCCAGCAATCTGCACGGGTTTATGAGTCCCAAAAAGATGCGTTCAACCAAGCTTTGGCGTTAAACTATCTTTCTTTAACTGAGCAAAAATTAGGACAGTGGAAGCAAGCCAGTGAAACTATTACAACTAGCCTCAATTTATTAAACCAATCAAAATTGAATACGAGTGACACCAAACAAGTTCTTGCCTTAGCTCTCAACACTCAAGGCAGTTTGCAATTAGCATTGGGACAAGCTGAAAATGCATTGGAATCGTGGCAAAAAGCTGCCAACATCTATGCCGAAATTGGCGATGCTGTGGGGAAGACAGGTAGTTTAATTAACCAAGCTACAACCTTCCAATCTTTGGGGCTTTACCGACGGACAATGGGAATATTCGCGCAGATAGAAAAAAATTTGCTTTCCATACCAAACTCCCTTGTGAAAGTTTCTGGATTGCGAAGTTTCGGCAATGTCTTGCTAGCAAGTGGGGATATAGATAAGTCCCAGCAGGTGCTGGCAGAAGGTTTGGCATTGACGCAACAGTTGCCAGCATCACAAGAAGAAAGTTCTATTTTACTGAGTTTAGGCAATGCTGCTTTTGCCTTGGGCAACAGAAATCTACTCCAAGATACTCTCAACGCTGAAGATAATTTTCTACCGTCGCACTGCGGACAAGGGACAATAGCCCAGAGCGATCGCCCTTGGCGCAAGCCGTACCCGGCTTATCGCTCCTTGAACTTCTCCCAGAAGGAGAACCGCGTAGCGGGTATGCAAACAAATAATGCCAAGTCTTACTACACAAAAGCAATTGATTATTACCAGAAAAGTGCGAATACGTCAACTTCAACACTAACTGCCGTACAAGCACAACTGAATCGCTTGAAGGTATTACAGTCTCTTCAAGAGCAACCAACGAATGAGGATTTGCGAGCCATTCAATCTTCGCTCTCAAATTTAACTTCCAGTCGAGGCGCAGTCTATGCCAAGGTGAACTTTGCTCAGAGTTTAGTTTGTCTTGCAAATGGGGATCGGGAGATAATTGAGCTATTAAATACGGCTGTGCAACAAGCGAGAGACCTCAAAGATATACGTGCTGAGTCTTATAGTTTAGGTTATCTCGGTCAAATTTACGAGATGTCTAAACAATGGTCACAAGCACAGCAATATACTGAATCAGCCTTAAATCTTGCCCAGATGATTAATGCTCCTGACATTGCTTATCAATGGCAATGGCAACTAGGACGCCTGCTGCTTGCTCGGGACGATATTAAAGGTGCAGTTACAGCTTACACTGCAGCAGTGGAAACTTTGAAATCTATACGTAGTGACTTGGTAGCCCTCAATCCCGACGTTCAATTTGACTTTCGGGATGAAGTAGAACCTATTTATCGACAGCTCGTTGCATTGCTTTTACAACCTTCCCAAATCTCCTCCGCAAAAGCAGGAATAAAAGAAGAAGTCAGCCAAAAAAACTTAAAACAAGCTCGTGATGCCATTGAAACTTTACAGTTGGCTGAACTAGACAACTTTTTTCGAGATGCTTGTATTACCGTCCAGCCAACGCAAATTGACGAAGTGGTGGATAATACTAATCCACCCACAGCAGTTTTTTACTCAATTATTTTGGCAGATCGTATAGAAACAATTGTCAAATTACCGCTTTCTCCAGAATTACGACACTACACAACTGATAAACCCAAAGCCGAAGTAGAAAGCACCTTAGAAGAACTGCGACAAAAACTAGAACAACGCTACACATTCCGCGATCGCGAAGAGCTTTCCCAAGAAGTGTATAACTGGATTATCAAATCGGCCATTCCAGATTTGGAGAAAAGCAAAGTCAAAAATCTCGTCTTTGTGTTAGATGGTTCGTTACGGAACATTCCGATGGCTGCACTTTACGATGGCAAACAGTATCTTATAGAAAAGTACAGCATTGCCCTATCACCTGGCTTGCAACTCCTAGCACCCAATCTAAAACGGGAACGATTTGAAGCTTTAACAGCTGGACTCACACAATCTCGCCTCGATTTTAGTCCTTTACCCAACGTCGCCGATGAATTGCAGCAAATTGCAGCAGTTATTCCCTCCAAACAACTCGTCAACCAAGATTTTACGGACACAAGTATTGAAAACCAAGTCGGTTCTGCTTCTTACGGAGTCGTTCACCTCGCTACCCACGGCAAATTCAGTTCCCAACTCCAAGAAACATTCATACTAGCTTGGAATGGCAAGATTAATATTAAGCAACTGCGCGAAGTACTCCAAACAAGAGAACAAGTCCTCCGACGTTCATCTCGCGTACCGCCCCCCATCGAATTACTTGTCCTGAGTGCTTGTGAAACAGCAGCTGGAGATAAACGAGCAGCTTTAGGGCTAGCGGGAGTCGCTGTGCGTTCTGGCGCAAGAAGTACCCTAGCCTCATTGTGGCAAGTAGACGATCGATCTACATCTATGCTGATGAGTAAATTCTATCAAGAGTTAACATTAGACCCCAACATAACCAAAGCAGAAGCTTTACGTCGCGCCCAACTGTTCGTTTTGCAAGATAAAGGACATCCATTTTACTGGGCACCTTATGTCTTAGTAGGGAATTGGCTTTAAACGATTTTGGATTTTAGATTTTGGATTTTGGATTTTGCGGAAAAAGTCTCTGTAGCAATTCTCTACTACTGGTTTTTTCTAAAAAACGTTACCAAAGATTGCGAGGAAATTTTGAGAAGTGGTCATGAGCTGAAAAGCTAGATAAGCCTATCAATTGCACTTTCTCCTGACTACTAGCATTGGTGAGGACATATACGAGGTACAAAAACGTACAAAATTAGTCTATTTTTAAAAAAATAAACTTGCCAATATGTCAGATTTGACATAATCTAGCAGTAACAGATAAATGATGCATTCAAATGACAAACCGCTCGTTTGGCTTAGTGGTGAGGTAAAGACGAGATGTAGTAATCAGACAATTGGAGTTCTTATGGATATAGAAAAACGCAAGCGTTTAGAAGCTGCTGGGTGGACTGTTGGCACAGTGGAAGATTTTTTAGAACTTTCTCCAGCAGAATCTGAACTTGTAGAATTAAAATTAACGTTAAGTCAGCATTTTAAAGAAGTTTCGGACAAGTCAACACATTTCCCAAGAAACTCTCGCAAAACGTATGAACTCAAGTCAATCAAGAGTTGCAAAAATAGAGGCGGGAGATCCATCTGTTACTGTCGATCTGCTTGTTCGCGCCTTATTTTACACGGGTGCAACGCGAAAAGATATTGCAGAAGCGATTCTTTGTGGAAGTGAGGATAAAAATTAGCGTATGAATGCGCTCGGGGAAAAAACTATCCCGATCCGTTTCGATTTCAATTTGCACTTAACCAATTCTGCTGTTGCAATCGCTGCCACGCTTTGCGTATATGTTCTGCTTTAAAGATGGTGCGTTTTCTCTGACTCCATGTATGCACTAATTGTATCGCCAGCTCACTATCTTGGGCGGTTAGAACTTCTTTGGTAGCTACCCAGTGAACTGTGGCCAATAATTCCATGCCATAAGGGGTTTCAAAGCCGATAATCAGGTTGCTAATTCGCTCTAACCGCTCCTGGGCTGATGCGTCATTGGCTAAAAATGCCTGTGCTGCTTCCCTTCCGGCTGGTAAGACGTAAATCTCTGCGCTTTCAGCTTTGGCTGTGCCATCTCCATAACCGCGAATGTAATGCCCTTCTATGTGTTTTAAAACATGATTTAGGTTATGGGCATAGGGGCCATATTTATGTTTTACGTACTCAAGGCGCAGTGGTTCACCTGCTTCCTGCAAAAAATAAGCGAGTTTTTGGATTTCTAGTTTAGTTAATTCATAACCGGGAATGCCGTACAATTCCAGCAAGCGAATGAATAAAGCACGGGCGCGAGTCATATTTGGTGTTTTGCTGACCACTGGCATTTGTGCTGCTGCGGGTGCGCCGCTTGGCTCAAAGATAATGACGTGGACATCTGGTAGTGGGGCAAAGGCTGATTCGATTAAGGGTTTTACTTCAGCCCAGTCTAAGCCGCCGTTACCGCATCCCAGTGGGGGAATGGCGATGGAGGTAATACTTAGTTGCTGTACTTGGGCGACTAATGCCACCAGTCCGGTTTTGATATCATCTAATTTAGATTTACCTTTCCAGTGGCGTTTGGTGGGGAAATTAATAATGTACTGAGGGTTAAATAAGTTACCTGTAGCAACAGTAAACATTTGTCCGGGCTGCACTTGTCCGGCACGACAAGCTTTTTCGTATTGGTGGAAGTTTTCTGGATAAGCTTGTTTAAATTGCAAGGCTATACCTTTACCCATGACACCCACACAATTAACTGTGTTTACTAAGGCTTGGGCTGGTTCTGTTAATAAGTTACCTTGCTTAATTTCAATCATCGCTTTTGTTGGTATTAAATCATTATAGTTGCTATTTTGACAGATGTAGTCGGCATTGAGCCGAGATACGCGGCTCAATGCCTAGTCTGAGTAATTGATACTTGCTAACTAGTAATAATTTATTACCAATTACTGTTGACCTATGACTAAATTATACTAAAAAACTAGCAACTTAATTTAAATTTTCTGACACTAATGTATGAAAAATTTTAATAATACCAACTTGAATAAATCTTCACTGGTGTTTCTAAATTAAAGTTGGTAAGGATTTTTGGATAAAGATTTAATATTTGTCAAAGCAGAAGTATCAAGCATCCGCCAGCGCAGACAATTTGTTCAACATCAAATTCTAGCAGGACAACACGCATCAAAAGCACAAGTTTTAAAGTTAGCAGAAAGTCATCATTGTTTCCATTTCTCCGGTCATGCTGAGTATAATTTCGAGCAACCTCTCGATACCTATCTCATGCTTTCCCAAGACAACGCACAGAACCTCACCCTTAGTAGCATCTTGAGCGATTTGCAGATGCAGAATGCAGATTTAGTCACTCTCTCAGCTTGCTGTACGGGGCTTGTAGATGCCTTTCAACCCAGCGATGAACATCTGGGATTGGCAACAGGCTTTCTGCTGGCTGGAGCAAAAGCAGTCATTGGAAGTCAATGGAAAGTCAATTCTATTGCCACCGCCTTCCTCTTTGATGAGTTCTACAGGCAATTTAGTTGCGAGCGCTCATAAAGCAGTTGCTTTGCACTCATGCCCAAAACTGGCTGCGACGCTCCACGGCTGTTGAACTCAGAGAACGAGCAAAGACCTGGGATTTGAGTATACTAGAACCAAAAGAAAAGTTTCGTTTGGAGAGGGCGCTGAAACGTTTGCACGATGAACATTCGACAATCCTTATTATTGGGCAGGATTTATATTAACTGGTTGTTAAAACATGAATCACTGGGACAACAACAAGCTTATTGGCAAAATTGTTACTTTATCGTTGTCAGTGCTGATTGTCAACATATGATAGACCTTCAATAACGCACTCTTACCAAATCGGGAGTCAAGTTTGCTTACCGCTGCGTGCCAGCAACTCCAAGGCATCGACAAAAAAGGAATTTTCTGATTATATATATTTAAGGAGTAATATACTATGAATACAGAACAAAAGGTATTAGAAGTTAGTGCAGCACAAATTACCAAATCTTTGTTATCAGATTTAGAAGAACTATCAAGATGTGCAGGAGAGCCTTATTCTGCAGTTTTTGCGGACAGCATAATACGGAAAATGCGTGAGATGGTTGATAAATGTATGGGTGACCCATATACAGAAGTAGTGGTAGCGCTACATGATGCATTAGCACATCAAAATCGCTGGCTTGATTATACGGCAGAACAGTATCAAGGTGCTTATAATTTATTCTTATCTTTAGTCGCTCGGGGAAAAATTGATAATACAGAAGTTGAAAACTCAATTATAGCTTTAGAAAAGCTAGGTTTTAATACCCTACCTTTTAGCATCAATTTTGACGACAACTCTCAAGAAGAGTTAGAGTTCTAAAGATTATGTCAGATAAATTAATTGAAGAAAGACAAGATAAGGAGCGTTTTTTAGATACCTCAGTTGTTCGTTCATTATTACTGGCTACACAAATCTACCAAAATTATTTAAATGCTCTCATTGGCAACCAACAGCTTTATATTTCCACCTATATTCAGATGGAAATAAAACGGAGTTATCTAATTAATTTAATTTCTTTTTATTTTATTTTACGTTTCGATGCTATTAATACTATAGGAGATGCCATTAGTCTATGGAGCAATAGATTTAAAGGCAGCGAACTTAAGGCTGTTTTGCAGTTTATCCCTCAATTTTTTAGTGATTATCAATTTCATCTTGACAATCCTCAAAATAAAGAAAAAGCTCTCTACCTTTTAGCAAGCTATATCAAGCGTTTTGAGTTGTTGTTGAGAACAAAATTTAAGGAAACAAAGGATTCTACAGCCTGCGCTCGCGCTCTTGTATCACTTAATGTTGATTTAAAAAACCCTGTACCTGGTTTGAGAAAATTTGTTTCGGAATTTGGAGATGTTAAAACCTGCCGAAGTAAATGTCAAATAGAGCAGTTTCTTTTAAAGCAGCATCCTTCAGAAGTAGATAAATTAGTTGAAATAGCCAAAAAACTACCACGAAATACAAACACCAGAGGATTTCTTAATATTGCTAATAATCTGAAAGAAATATTAGCAACGGGTGCAACAGCTTGTGACTGTAAAAGATGTGAAAAAATTGGAGATGCTGTTATAGCTTTAAATGCACCCCGTAATATGCAATTGGAGCATACTGATAGCTCCTTTGATTATTTATGTCCCCCAATTAACCAGCCTCATTATAAACATCCTTCAGAAAATCAGGTAGTCATGAATATATCTGTAACTAACAATGATGAAGATTAGGATATTGGGGCTGACAAGCTAAAAGCAATCATATCGTTGGTGCTCAAAGTCAATTGATTAGTCTTTGGGATGTATATGTCTGTTGTGTACCTGTGTATAAGCTGCAACAGGACTGTTAAGACTCAAGAACCCTCTCCTCCTTCCGTATTGAAACAATCTTAAGTCAAGGGTTTTGAGTATCGGCGTTAAAAATTTTCACAAAGCGTTCTATCTGCAACTTACTTCAGCATACCGCTACTTGGCAATAGTAATGTATTTTCAATCTCTTGCCTTAATTCGTGGCTCACTTTACAATCGCTATTAAGGCAATCAACCAACAACTTATTAACGTCGTAGTACTGCTTCAAAAGATCCTTTTGGGAGTTGCTAAGCTGCCAGTTAGAACCAATATTGCGATGTAAAATCATTGCGGTTTTGAGTTGTTCAGTCCAAGCTTGACCATTTTTCTGCCACCATTGCTTGTACTCTTCTGAATCGCTCTCTAGGTCGGGAAGTTGGTTTTTGAGTTGTAGCAGCGTATACTGCAATGTGTGGTCGAGGTTACTGGCGTAGTTGCTGGTGATGTCAAACTCGCTGATGTAGTGACTGGAGATATCAAGGACACGGACAAGGACGAGGTCCAGGGCAAGGTCAAAGTCGAGAGCACGGACGAAGGCATTGTAGTTGTTGATGTCGCGGTCGCAGTTGAAGAGCTGGGCAAAAGCAAGAGCACGGTTGGACTCGTTGTTGAGATTGAGGAGCTCGGCAAAGGCGATAGCGCGTTTGAGGTCGAGGTCAAGGTCGATGTTAGGGTCGTAGGCAAGGGTATGAATGAAGGCGACGGCGACTTCACCCTCGCCGTCGGAGGCCAGGTCGTAGGCAAGCTCATAGTTGAGATCGTGGACAACGTTGCAGTAGAAGGCTCGAATTGCGGCGGGTTTATAGGGCGCTTTTACAGAACAAGATTTTTCATCAGCCCACAAGTGAAAGCGCAGTAGATCTTCATCAGTTGATAGAAGTGCATCGACTTGTTGTTTCATGCAGCGCAACAAATAATCTGGACTTGCCAACATCTCTGATGTCAACAAAAAGATTTCCCGCCAGCGTTTTTTGGTAATACGGTTAGCTAAATTTTGTAAAGTATTTTCTAATTCCTCTGAGTCAGTAATAGTAACAATCTTTTTCGCTGTGAAATACTCATGAAATGTAAGATGGGAGAATGAAAAAATGCCCTTAGCCCGTTCTACTAATAGCCCATGCTGCGCTTCAATCGACTTCAAAATGGCTTCGCTGTTTAGTTCTAATTCTTTCGTTTCAGTACAAGCATCGCGGAAGTTGGAGATGAAGTTAGTAATGTATCCTTCAAGGGTCTTTTGCTTAAAAAAATAGTCCTTCTGCTCAAAAGTGGTTAGAGCAATGTAGCTCAGCAAGTCTTTCTTACGCTGCAAGGATAGATTTTTATAGACCTGATCTCGCTCAATGTTCCGGTTGACATCCCATTTTTTCAGCAATATATTTATGCCTTCGGTGTAAAGTTCGGAACGATGGTCTGGAAATTTTCCAGCTTCGCCAAATACCAAACAAAACAAAGTTAATAGTAGGGGATTAGTTGCCAATTCTTGAATTGGCTTGTTTTCTTTCAGTTTTTGGATGAAACGCTCACCTTTAACTGGATCACTTAACTGAAACCAGTTTTGAGTAAAAGTGGCAATTTGGTCTTCGTTAAAATCTGCAATTTCTACTTCGGTGAACTTTTCAAACGTGTATTCCTTAGCAGCAATACGACAAGTGATGACAAAGTGATTAGTATAAAACTGGTTGGAAAAATCTTGAATTTGCTTTAAAACCCTCTTCGTATCCTTTTCTCCTACTTCATCTAGCCCGTCTAGCAAGATCAATACCCTCCCCTGTTCTAACAGTTGCTCTACTTTTATGCTGGCATCTGTTAACTTACAAATAGATAACTGGTGGGTAATATACTCCAGAATGCTCGGCTGTTCGGGTTTTTCTGCAAAATCTTTCAGTATAATAAAAACTGGGAAGCGATTCTTCTGAACACGATCATCGATACACTGAATTGCCAGATATTTTAAAAATGTAGTCTTTCCTGCTCCCGGTTTACCAAATACTATCAACTTACTATACTGTTGCACTGCTTGGATCCCTGGCACTCGCTCCTCAGTTACGCCGCTGAGTCTAAGACGGTCGAATTTCTCTGGATCAAAGTTATTTAACAGATCCGCAATCTCTACCCGTCGGAGTCCAGTGATTTTCTCCAAAATATTGACACAAGTGTAAATATTATCTAATGTAATAGGCTGGTTCATATCCAGCACCCGCATTGAACTACAACGTTCTTGAATATACGGCTTTATCTTTTTACGTACCTCTTCCACTAAAGTATCAATACTGGCATTAGCTTCCTCTAATACAGTAACTGAATTAGTTAAATTTTTGTCTATATCAGCGATTTCTCGCCAATCTAGATCCAGTAGTTTGCAAATTTTAAGAAAATTTTCTTGTGCTACTCCTCTGCCTGCAAAGAAGTTTACCACTGGCTGACGAGTAAGTATCCCAGCCTGTTGTGCTAGTTCAGCCTGTGTCCAATCTTTATTAATTAAAGCTATTTTTGCTTTACTGATACCTGATTTGCAGGCTTTGAGCGAGTTTCTAGGCATGGTTAAACAGTCATAGCATCTGACTTTTAAAGGAACAAACTAAACTTCCAATTCAAATGGAAGTTTTACAGATTTCTGCCCCAGATTTTTTACAAAATTGAGATGCTCCTCAAATATTAACTCAAGTTGCGGGTTATGAAATACGAATTTACTACTGAATGCGATCGCGCACTTCAAAGTGGTGGAAGCGGGTCGCGCTTCCACCACTTTGGTGAAATCCGAAAGTACAAGCGCCGAACTAGGCTTTAGTATTACATTTAACTCATTCAATGAATGCCTGCTGAAGAGTAAATGCAAAAATAAATGCTTGCAGCTTCAGTAAAAACCCCTCGTAAGTACAGGCATGAATCGACTTTGGAAAGACACAAGTAATACTACTAAACACTGTTTCAATAGATCGTTAATCAGCATTGAGTCTATGCTGTAGCCATTCACCTCAAAATAATGATTGTTTTAGGGAATGTTTTGCACTGAAGTTGGATGTTTCAACATCGAATAATCAAGGGTTTTGAGACTCTGCGTTACAAAAGTTTACAACGTGGGTAATTTTGCACGTATTTCGTCATATCCCCTTAAAGCTATACCTATATTGAGTTTAAAGCCAAAGTTATACTAAACCTATACAAAAGTCAGCTTTTTTCAAAGCTTTATCTATACCCAAGTGTAAGCATCAGACTGTGAGAATGGGAACAAGCTGATTGAGAGGTTACGGTGACTGCTATTTATTCCCAAAATACTAGTCATCTTCCCACGGGTATTGCAACAATTTATAATAATGCACCATTTGTGAATTGTTGCAATACCCCTCCATCAGTTGATCCCTGATGAGGTAAACCTTATGGGCATGAAACCGAGATTCATGTAAAAACCTGCAAGATGGTCTGAAAACTATTGTCCTATATGAGTTTGATAATTTGTTACAGTCAGGTCAAAAAAGCCGTGTTTGGTAACGAGAAATCAAGCCTTTTGGGGTCATCTTGCTGGAAAAAACACGCATCTCGGCTCAACCTCTAATACTCTCCCTCGACCTAACTCAGTACCCGTGTAGCATGGCAATGTAAAAGAATACAAGGTATTAACATGGAGTATGAAATCGTCAAAGATAGATCGAACAAGCAAGAGAAAGTACAGATTTTAATAGAGCAGCCGAAGTGGACTCTGGAAGAAGTAGTGCTATCCAAAAGTACGCTTGACCAAATTAACCAGATGGTTGCTTACATACAACACAAAGATAAACTTTTGATTGATTGGGAATTTAATCGGTTCCTGAAAACAGGAAGTGCTTTGAGCATTAACTTTTTTGGCATACCAGGTACGGGTAAAAGTATAACGGCTGAAGCAATTGCTCATAAACTTGGCGTGTCAATCATTAAAGCCAACTATGGTGAGCTTGAATCTTCTTTTGTAGGAGGAACATCTGATAACTTAACATCAGTTTTCAAAACAGCAGAAGAGACAAAAAGCCTACTATTCTTTGATGAAGCTGATGCTGTCCTTGGTAAAAGAATCTCCAACCCATCACTAGCAGCCGATCATGGTGTGAACTCAGCAAAGAGTACCTTGCTCACTCACTTAGATAAATTCAACGGGATTATTGTGTTTGCCACAAATCTTTTTGATAACTATGATGAGGCTTTTTTGAGAAGAATTCTTTTCAATATAGAGTTTTTAGCTCCAGATTTAGAAATGAGAGAGTATCTGTGGAGATTTCACTTATCGGAAAATGTACCCAAGGAAGTAAGTTATGAGGATTTGGCAAAAATTAGCGATGGTCTTTGTGGTGGTGATATCAGAAATATCACTATCAAGTTAGGTTTGGCATTGCTGACTGGAAAGGTACAGAGTATTGATGAGCCTTTAGTCAAAGAAGAAATTGCTCGGTACAAAGAAGTAAAACAAAGACACAATAGAACTCCGGTTTTAGTCGAAACTACTATGAATTGATCTGAGAAAAACATTACGAAGGAGGAAGTTTATGTCTGCGGAACTAATTTATTATGTAGCAGTGGGCTTTTTGGCTGGAGTTGCTGTTCGTCATTTTTGGAAGCAAATAAAGCAATGGGTCGATCGAATGCTTGGCTTGATCCTTGATAGCATCAACATAGCAATTGAAGTTACATCAGATCCTTTGGTTGAGCTGGTAAAAAAAGGATTTCGTCAGATTTATAAGCAAATAGTGGTTTATGTTAAAAACATTTACACTGGTGAGATAAGACCTGAATACAGAGAAGAATTGATTCCTCACTCACAAATTCCTGATGAAATTAAGGCTCAACTTGAGCAAAAAGCGAGATTAAAACTTACGCAACAGCAACTTAAAATATAATTTGTTATGAATGCACAAGAATCCCTTCAAGATAAGTTTAGTAAGCTATCCAACAATCTTACGAGCATTTCAAACAAACTCGCAAACGCAGTTAAGGAGGAGTTACAAGAAACTTTTAAGTTAAAAACTTCTAAGTTAGTCTGTGTTCAAGAAGGATTGTTGGATTTTGAGCGAATCGACGAAGATGTAAGACGGATACAAGAAGATATGAAAGCCAGAGGTGATATAGTTCTTGGCAGCCATCTCATCTTGGATGATGAACGGAACTTCATGGAAATTCGGACTTACACTGAGAGAGATAATAAAACTTTTGTAATACCTGTTGATGCTGAAGTGAAACGAGTAATTAATATTCCCTCTGATGTTTTAAACGAACTTCAACAAAAAGGGCATATTGAATTAAGTTTAAAATTTTAGCAAGTAGTAGGTGTAGATGCAATACCAGTAGACTGAAAATTTTTGAAATTTCACGAAATAATAAGGGTTTGGTCTGATGGTGTTGGAAAGAGCGATCGCAACCAGAAGCGATCGCTCTATTCGTCTATCCAGAACATAGGTACTTGAAAACCAGATTATACGGTAATTTTGTCAATGACATTCCCCAATTCAAATCAGGAACTGGTAAGGGTTATGAAAAACGGCTGGTCTATTAAATAATGGAGAGCAAAATAATTCACTTTGATAAATCTCAGATTAATGAGGCAAACCACTTACTTGGAAGGGCATTCTATAATGATCCTGCCTACACTTATATAATCCTTGAAGAAGGTAACAGAAGAGAACGTCTAGTAGGATGGCTCTGTACCCTTACAGTACGCTATGGTCTTGCTTTTGGTCATGTTTATACAACTGATAATAGCTTGAAAGGTGTTGCCATTTGGATACCTTCAGATGCTTTTTCTTTAAGCTTTATACCCATGATTAAAATAGGTATGTATGTATTACCCTTTCAGCTTGGTTTCAGTGCGGTAAAGCGGGTAATCAAATTACTAAACAATATAGAAAAGCATCATAAACTTAATATGCCAGAGAAGCACTGGTACTTGTCTCTTCTCGGTGTAGATCCTGTTTATCAAAACCAAGGTATAGGCAGTTCACTTCTACAGCCGATACTAAAACAGGCGGATGTTGAAGGTTTGCCTTGTTACCTTGAAACGTTTACTGAGAAGAATGTACGTTTCTACCACAAGCATGGTTTCGCAGTAGTTACAGAAGTTAACATCTCAAAAAGCAACTTACGCTTTTGGACGATGAAGAGAAAGCCCCAGAACTGAATTCTGCATCAGATATAGTTTAAAAGAGTCAAAATATGGTTCAAAATTATGTTCAATTACAAATTGAGTTGATTAGAGCATTCAACGAAAGAGCCAAAACGTTGACCTGATGGCTCAAAGTATTAATTTCTCGTGGTGGTGATGAGCGGCATCACCAACCTTGGTTATTTTACCAGTTTTGGGTCAAAAGTTGGTATTTGAGTTCTAACGGTCTGTATGGTTCAATGATACCTACTTTCTCCGTCTCACCAGATATGTTCCTTCAGTACAAGGAGAGCAATCCCTTGAATTATTTGCCAATCTCGGCGAACACCTGAACCACCTTGATGTTGAACTCGGACAAACAGTCATTTTAGCAGGGATTCTTACATCTCAATCTCAATCAACAGATGCGATCGCCGCAGAATGCTTAAGTCATTACTACAGCAAAACTATTTCAACCAAGGAACTCATCGTTAATGAATTTTTAGATTGTCCTTTTTATGTTTATCCCCAAACAGTCACACTCAACCAGGTAGGTGAAGATTTCATCGAATCAAAAAAACTCACCTGTGTTTTTCTTTATAAAGACGAGCAAGTAGAGAACCAAGCCAATACAGTTTATAACATATTACAAAACTTACTGCTGAGTTATCATAAAATTCATTATTTCTACTCCCAAAGCCAGATTTTAAAAAAGATACTTGCCAAGCAATATGAAGCAATTGAACGCCTCAGTAGCGATTACGCTCAACGAAAATGGGATAGACTCTCTCTCCTCAAACTTCCACAAGAATCCCTTGATTACTTCAAACGCCTTTCCTTTCTTGAAGATTTTAGAAAAATAGGTATAAAAAATCCGGATATCTAAATATCAGTCTGTAAGAGTTAAGTATAACGTGAGTTCAGCAGGCCTCTCCCTCCAATCTTCCCTCTTTTTTAAGGCGAGGGAAAAATAACCTTAAAACAAAATTTGAAAGCTTCTTCTATGGAGTGCTTACCACTACTCCAGGCTTTGCTCTCATCAATGTTAGAAAGTGTTGGAAAGCTTCTTCATCCTGGGGATTGGCTTTGACGTATTGCTTCAACTCTTGATAATTAAGGCTTAAATAATCACTCATCTTATTAATACCTCTCCACTAGTAAACCAAACCTAACAATTCGATTCAATGTTGGGTTTCGTTCCTCAACCCAACCTACGTAATATATGATGTTGGCGATTTAAGATTGACTTTATAAAGGCTTGCCAAAGGTTCTGTAGCAACTTCTTCCAACCCTACAGACTCCAACAAATCTTTCCAATCAGCCGCCAACGCTGGATCTTGGGGTTTAGCACGCCTGAGTTCTCCTAAAGTTGTTATCGCATCTTGCCATATCCCTGCTTGAGCATAAAGGGCGACTCTTTGACGTGAGGTTGCTGCTTGTAGACGACGAGCTAAATCTTGGTTAAGGGGGATGCGTTGCACTAAGCCTTCAACTGCTATATCTTCCGAACGGCTTTGGGGGTTACAATCAATTAAGAGATACCAGTGATAATATTGTCCAACTACGAGGGGTTTCTCTGTTGTGGGAAGACTAACGCTGATGATTCCTGGTGTATTGGGTGGAGCGATCGCAATTGGTTCTTTGGTGACAGAGTTATTCTTTTCATTGAGCAAGACAAACTTTACTGAGTTAATGTTCTTAGGTACATAGGGAACGTAAAACCAAAAAGTTGGATGTTCTGCTGCGGTTAAGCTCAAAACATATTGTGTTGCAGCTTGCTTCTGATTTGCGGTTGTTGACACCAAAGGTACCAAAGCGGTGAGACGTTTGTTCGCAGCCGGACAATCACCCCGCGTTCCTGCACCTTTTCTGTCTCTCGGTGCGCCACGATTGTCTGGGTACCTTTCTAAAGCAGGCTGAACAAAACGTATTTTGGCGGTGTTTGATTGCTGAGATTGTACTAATAATTGAGTGAAATTAATTATTACTAATATAATAATCAACAATAACACATTTTTTGCTAAATTTGCTAAAGTAAATTTTCTTCCAATCATAATTAAATTCTCAATTATTTACAGTTATTTTTTTGAGTAAAGATTCGTATATATTCACACCCAATACAGTTGCCAAGACTCCCAATGCAGAGGGAAGGAATGGCATCCAACAGCCATACAGCAAGATAATAAAACAGCAACTGTAAAGAGTTAGTAATTCAGCAGTGATGAAAATTGCAAGTTTTAATTGTGACCAACTGTACGCAGTTACTATTCCTGTTAATAAAGACCAACCGCAAATCCATAAAACTTCACCCCATGCAGGTAAAACCCACAGAAGTGGTCGGTTATCTAAAACAGCACTAAGAATTTGACTCACCATGTGTGCGTGCAGCAGTACGCCTGGAATTTCTTGGTAGGGGGTCGTTGCCATACTATAAGGAGTGAGAAAATAGTCTTTAGCACTTTGTGAGTCAACGCCAATCAGGACAATCTTATCTTTGATCCAATCGGGTTTTAATCGATCGCTCAAGACTTGTGCAACACTGACTTGTCTGGCAATCTGCCGTGAAGAGCGATAATTGAGCAGTATTTGGTGTCCCCCTGTATGAAATTGTTGGTAGCCACCCGTGGGAGCATCTAGGGGTCGAAAGACGACTTTACCAATTTGCAAGTAGTCTTCGTTAGTAAGACGGAATTTAATCCCTTGTTTGGCTAGATATTGTCGTGCTAACTGGAAGTTGAAGGAGTAGTGCGACTTGCAAGGTGATTCCGAGTCTGGTGTCATGGATAGTAAATGACGGCGGACGACCAAATCGCTATCGAATACAACATCACTAAAACCCGTGCGAGTTGTTGGAATCTCCGGTGGTGGTGAAATACCAACTGCTTGTTGTTTGCTACCACTAACTTGACAAATAGCAATAAAGCTGCTGTTTTTTCGTAAACGATTTGCTAAATCTGGATACTGAGAATCTACCCGGAAATCTCTATAGATATCCAAACCAATGGCTCTTGGTTTGTGTAGTTCTAGTTTTTGTAATAGTTTTTGTAATGTACTATCTGAGAGTGATGATTTTTGTCTTTGTTTTTGAGCTTGAATATCTTCTTCTGTAACTGTAACTACCAAAAGACGTTCATCCAATCCTTCTTCAGGTCGCATTCGCATCATTGAGTCAAAAGCTGACATTTCCCATTGTTGCATAAAACCTAGCGATCGCACCCCTGCAATCAAGCCAGCGATGGTGACACTCACCATAAATGCAGTTTGTAAAGCCCGCACCGTCAACTTACGGGAAAGAACCGTGTGAGTTTTACCGCGTAACTCAAGCCATGTTAAAGGGTCTTCTGCTGGATTTTGGCAAATCACGGGTAACCAAGAAGCACCAGGGAATTCATCTTCCAAACCCTGCAATCTTAAGCGTGCGTAACGCACAGCTAAATAGAAAGATTGACCGCCCGAAAAAGCCCCTAAGAAATGTTTCACAAACTCTTGTGCTACTAAATCCGGTACTTCTTCCCGCATAACAATAATTTGGGGAATTTGCAGAGCGGTTAACTGTTGTGCTAGTCCCAAGCCATCGCAGGAATTGAAAATAGCCATTTTTAAACCGCGTGAAATGGCATATTTCAGAGCATTTTTCAACTCAGCGATCGTTAAACTACTGGTTTGATTGATATGTATCTCACCTTTATCGTCTTGACTGTGACTGTGTCCTGCAAAAAACAGAATATCCCAGCCTTGTTCTTTCCAAAGCCATTTATCTAACTCTTGACGTGAAGGTTCTACCAAAAATACTGTTGATGCATGGGGTAATTGTTCGAGAGTCTTTCTATCTTGTTGGACATCAATTCCTTCACTGTTACCCAAAATTGCCAAAATGTTGACTTTATTCTTTTTTTGTTTGGGTAATAGTTGCACTCGCTCATATTTTGGTGTACTGACAGCGACTTCACAGGACTGGTAACGTTCCACAAAACTCCATAAATGCCAAGGTAGCCGTCGCAAGAGACGATCGCTGGCTTCAATAACGATCTGAAATTCTTCGTCTAAAGCCAATCGCTCTCTTAATTGTTGGTCAATTGGACGAAATAAATCGGAATTTAGCCAAGAATTGATGGCTTCATCTAACTGTTCTTGAACTTCGCTAAAATCGACTTCACTAACATTAGTTAAACCTGTTGCTTCTATCTCGAGTCCCGAACGGCTTACCAATCGTTGATGGAGTGCTTGATATATGAGTTGAAAGCGTTTGTACAGTTCGGAAATTTCTGGAGCAGGAGGTAAAGCGCCTGTAAATTTGATGGGACGCGAACTGTTATTTTCCCAAAGTTGTGCAGTCACAGGGGAACAGCCATCGTTTAAGTTACCTTTTTCCAAGTTGATAACAACTAACTTGCTCATCTTTGAAGTCAAAGGCAGAGAACAGGATGAAATTAAGCGGGAATTTGTTAATTTTTTAAATTGAAAAATATTCTGTCATAGTAAAATTACCAAGAGTTAGTTGGACAGCAAACTTGGTTCCACGTAAACCTTTAAAATAGTTGAGTTGAATGTAGCAATCTCGACTTCTGGATGGAACTTCTTGTAAAACCCTCTCTGATTCTAAAAGTATGAGTTTGAGATTTGGTGGCAGATATTTTTCATTTCCTGTGGGATGAACTTGTACCAGAATACCAATTTTTTCCTCCTCTTCCTGGGAAAGCGCAAGCATCAGTGCTAAAGATTTTCCTCCTAATTGCATTCCCAAATCAATTAACTTGACTCCATGAACGTTTAGTTTCTTATTTGTAGAAGAACTTCTGAAATCCAATGCTAAATTTCCTATGTGTGGATTCAAAACTTCATTAATAGGTTGCCAACCTGCTGCAAACACTTTTTGGAACCATTGACTGAGATTCACTTGCATGAGTGGAGATTCTGTACGAATTATTGCTGTGCTTTCAGTAGTGGTTACAGTATTTTGCTCTTTACCTAAACGTTGATTATACAGTTGTTGTCGCCATTGTTCGTGAGAAATGAGTGCCGCCCAGTGCTCAAATGGTATATCTAACAACCTGGGAGAATAAATCGACGTATGACTCAATTTTCGTAATAAGTTTTGGGCTTCTGCTGCTGACAAAGTCACTTCAGATGGAATTTCTGCTTGCAAACGCAGCCCCAGTGTCGCAAACAGTAAGGTGAAGTTTTCTGATAACTGTTCTATGGGTAAAGAATAAGTGCGATCGCTTTGATTGTAAGTCCCTTGGTTTTTCAATTGATGGTGAGTGACAAAACCGCCAACTCGCATCCAAGAATCACCATCATCGCCATCTAAATTGACTTGTACGGAAACGTAATAATCAGCCGCCCAACTGTGAATATCTACCCATTCCTGCGGTACGCGCAATTCTTCTATGTCTAACGTTTCCGTTGGCACTAATACGATACGGGTTTCACCCACCTTAATTGCTGTACCATGGACTATTTCCAAAAGACTGGGTAAATTTTCCTCAGAGGGAAATACCTCTGGTTGTAACGTAGATTCTTCTCTCAACCACTCCTGAAACCAATTGAGTAAGTGACTCAAGCAGACGCGATTGAGATATGCATTGTAGATTGCGATCGCATTCGAGTGATGCTGAGAAAGCCGCCATGCTTCTTCTTGTTTGGCTGTCTCTAATGGTAACCAAATATGTTTAGTGTCAATATTGACGAAATCTGATAAACTTAACATTTTTCCTCTCCGTAAAATCATTTTAACGAGTTAGTATTGATTTTGAATGTATGTCTCCAGCAAGGAAATCTTTTCTTCTATATCCACTTCTTGATTCCCAGAATTCGACACAGTTTTTAAAACTGATTTCACTAGAGATTGGTAGTATTTACTCAACCACTTCTCTAAATATTCTTTAATCCAAATATTTATCTCTTGCATTAAATTCTCTTGTAACTGATTTTGGGCTTGGTTAAGTCTTTTAGTTATTTCATCAATCTTAACATTTAATTGCTCGGCAATTTTAATTTTATCTATTTTTTGTCCGTAATAAAGCTGGAAAATTTCGCGTTCTTCACTTGTTAATTTCTTGATAGCTGATACCAAAGCTGCTTGAACTAAATCTGAATGTACGGGAGCTTTATATTCTCTACACAGCCATTTTTCTACATATTGTTTAACCCATTGTTGGGATTGAGAAACCCCTGCTAAAGTTTCCAATAATTGGATTGTGGATTTTGTCAAATAACGAGAAATTGTACTTTGATTAATTTTCAATCTAGCTGCTAGCTGTTTTTGATTGAGTCCAAAACCATAATATAATAGCAAAATTTTCTGATTGTCTGGTTTCATTGCTTGCAGTTTCTCAGATAAAACTGAGTTAACTTTCTTTACAAGATAATCTCGGCTATCTCTTATGTCTTCGTTAGCTAATATTCCTTGCCATTCAACGTTCACAATCTCAGTCTGAGACTCCGATCTAGCTTCAAATCCATCAGACTGTAAGGCATCAAGTGAAAATTTTGGTAAAATTGATTTTGGATAATTTTCTAAAGATTTAATGCAAATCTCCATCCAATCTTTAATTTGTTTAGCAGTGACATTACTGGAATTAGCAAATACTTCATGGGGTGTTGTGGGGAGTGCCTTTTCCACGTTATAGCACTGTGCAGATTTTGAAAAATCTTCTTCATCAGGAGCTACCCATTTTTTCCCTGTACTTCTTGCTGGATTTTTAACTTTGTTCATTAAATAAACTTGTTTAAAATATTTTCTAGAAAAAATAATTTGTGTAAGTTCTGGATCTACAATTCCCAATACTTTTAGCGCTTCTTTCAATTCTTTATCACTCTTTTTATATAGCAATCGCCATCGTGAAAATCGATTGACTTCTGCTGAAAATTTGACAGTATTTATTAATATTTGACTAACATATGTTTCTAAATTTGCATTGTAAGAATTATTATACTTAGCTAAAATCTCGCTTAATTTTAACGGATTATAAATTAGCAATCTTGCCATAAAAAAATATTCTTCCCAAGAATCGCTTTCACCATTACATAAATCTTTAGCAGTCCAATAGCATTTTTCTTCAAAGTAACTTGCTAAATGTTCGCAAGCAAGTTGTGTTTTATTTCTTGGCTCCCAATCTGCCAATAATTGTGGTTCGTCTAGCGCTACTGTTCGCCAAAAATAGGCGATTTTGAGAATTTTATCTTTTTGAGTCAATAACTGAGAAAATTCTTCATGCATTGCTTCATATAACTTTATATTACGTTGCAAAACAGGTTGGTATTTCCATTGCAGCGTCGTTCCACGAGTGCTGTTGGAGATCGCGAGGTAGGTAGAGAATTTGTTCGGATTGTTCTCGCGCTTTGGTAGTACAGGAATATTATCCAACTTTGTAAAACTCAACATCTTGGTTTTTCTCGTTTCTCTCTCTACTGGACAATAATGTGATATTACACGATACGCGTGTAATAACTACACTGCCTTGTTTTATGGGCTTTTTGCCCTACTGAGCTTATTGGGAGTCACTCAAGCTAATTATGCAGGTTGTCAGTAATTTCTGTAATTTGATAGTAAAAATGACTCAGAATCAGCAATGAATGGACAAAATGCGTTGGCTGTGGTAGATATAAAATTGCAGTAACGATTATAATTTTACATTCAAATATAGAATATTTACTCAAAATGAGTCATAAGAGTTACTTTTGACACCCTTAATAACCAGATTTTTTCTACCAATTCGTCACAATCGCTGTAGTTTGGAAAAAACTCCAGTTTATAGAAATATCTTTGCCTAAATTACTTAATTTTTCCGACAAAATAATGTCATATGGTTCAAAATAACAACCTTTTCCGCAAAAAAGCGCTTTTAAGTTCATCTTCTCCCGAACGCCTGGATCAAGTCATGCAGGTGATCCATCCGATGAATTGGTTGCCGTTAACTGCTCTTGGTTCGTTGGTAGCAACAGCAGCGATCTGGAGTATTGTTGGTCGCATACCCATTACGGTTACAGGTCGAGGAGTCATAATTTATCCCAGTAAGGTTATGCCTTTCCAATCACCTGCTACCGGACAATTGATGGCCATGAATTTACGTGTAGGGGAATTCGTGAAAAAGGGACAGATACTGGCAATTTTTGATCAAGCTGAACTTCAGAAACAACTACAGCAGCAGCGTCTTAGGCTATTAGAATTAAAAACTCAGAATCACAGTGCTAACTCATTGCAATCTTTACGAAGCGAACTGGAAATTAAGGCCCTCGTACAACAACGCTTCAGCTTACAGCAAAATTTCCGCGAAGCTCAAAGTTTAGCCATCGTTCTGAAAAATAGACTCGCTCGGCTAAAAAAGCTAAAGGCGCAGGGGGCAATTTCAGAGGAAATGCTTTTACAGGCACAACAGGCGTACCAGGAAAAGCAAAGCCAAATCAACGACCTCCAAACTCAGTTGCAAGGGCTGGCTGCTAGAGAAAAAAGTCTGGTTGAACAAAATTTCCAAGCTTCAACAACCCGAAAAAATCAGATCCAAGAGATCGTGCAAAATATTGCCCAATTGGAAGTGCAATTACAGAAAAACAGCCAAGTTATTAGTCCTTATGAAGGACGAGTTTTAGAAGTGACTGCATTTCCCGGTCAAGTTGTTACCCAAGGAACTCGTATTGCCACCATTCAAGCAGAGGAGCCATCAGCTAAGCTAACTGGTCTCACCTTCTTTTCTATTGGGGATGGTAAGAAGATTCAAAAGGGGATGAAAGTACAAATTACACCCTCCACAGTAGAGCGCGAACGATTTGGTGGCATTATGGCTACTGTCACTGATGTTTCTGCCTTCCCCGTGACGAAAGAGGGGGTTTTAAGTGTGGTAGGCAATTCAGAGGTTGTGGAAAGCTTGATGTCTCAAAGTCCTCAGATCCAAGTGTTTGCAGAACTACACCCAGACAGTTCAACTTTCAGCGAATACAAGTGGTCTTCTTCCAAGGGTCCACAGATGAAAGTTTCTTCTGGAACCACCGCTACAGCAAAAGTCACTGTAGAAGAGCGATCGCCTATCAGCTTTGTTTTTCCTTTCCTCAAATCTTTAACTGGTGTAAATTAACACCATTTTGGATTTTAGATTTTAGATTTTGGATTAAATGACAAATGACAAATGACAAATGACAAATGACAAATGACAAAAAAGGGGTTATTCGGCGTCGTACCCCAACTGTTTTACAAATGGAAGCGGTGGAATGCGGTGCGGCTGCTTTGGGAATTATTTTGGGTTATTACGGTCGGATTGTACCCCTAGCGCAATTACGTCAAGATTGTGGGGTATCGCGGGACGGGAGCAAAGCTTCAAATATCCTTAATGCTGCTAGAAGCTACGGGTTGAATGCCAAGGGTTTGAAAGCCGACTTGGATGGACTGCGACAGTTGCAATGTCCCTACATCGTTTTTTGGAACTTTAACCATTTCTTAGTGGTAGAGGGATTTAGCAACCAGCGAGTTTATTTGAACGATCCCGGAACTGGACCGAGGTCAGTATCCTGGCAAGAATTTGACACGAGTTTCACGGGGCTTATACTGTTTTTAGAACCAAGTCCACAATTCCAAAAAGGTGGTAGCAAGCCTAACATTATCCTAGCTTTGCGGGAACGTCTGCAAGGGTCTGGTGAGGTACTTGCCTATTGCATTTTTGCCGGATTTTTACTCGTCATTCCCGGACTGGTATCACCTATATTTTCTCAAGTGTTTGTCGATAATATTTTGGTGGAAAATAGGCAAGATTGGCTGCGACCGCTCTTGTTAGGAATGATACTTACAACTATCTTGGATGGACTGTTGACATTACTACAGTTAAGGTTCTTGCGACGGATGAAGATTAAGTTATCTGTAAGTATGTCTAGCCGATTTCTCTGGCACATCCTGCGTTTACCTGTCAGTTTTTATGCTCAAAGATTTGCTGGTGAAATCAGCAATCGCATTCGCCTGAACGACGAGTTAGCCGATCTTCTGTCGGGGAAATTAGCCACAACTGCGATCGCAGCAGTCATGGTCATTTTTTATATAATAGTCATGCTGCAATATGATGCAGTGTTGACCTTAATTGGGATTGTCTTTGTCGCTGTAAATCTTTTAGCATTGCAGCAAGTATCTCGGTGGCGCGTAGACGCCAATATCAGATTAATGCAGGAGCAAGGAAAAGTAGGCGGGGTAGCTATTTCCGGTCTCCAAAGTATGGAAACGTTAAAAGCATCTGGTTTAGAGTCTGATTTTTTTACTCGATGGGCGGGCTATTACGCCAATGCGACCAACGCCCGACAGGAAATAGATATAACTAATCAGGGACTGGGAATTTTGCCATCGTTCCTCTCGACAATCACATCTATGCTAGTTTTAGCCGTTGGTGGGTTGCGGGTTATGGATGGCAACCTAACTATTGGAATGCTAGTGGCATTTCAGGGACTGATGCAAAATTTTATGGAACCCGTGAATAATCTCGTTAGCCTTGGCAGAGATCTCCAAGAAGTTGAGGGTAGCCTAAATCGATTGGATGATGTTTTGCAAAACCCTGTAGTTCCTCATTTGAAAGAGGAAATAAGAGAAACTTCCTCTGAACCCCTAACTTTCTCTAGAATCATGCCCAAATTGCAGGGGTATGTCAATTTGGAGAATGTCACCTTTGGCTATAACCAAATTGGTGCTCCTTTGATTGAAAACTTTAATTTATCAATCAAACCAGGACAGCGAGTTGCCCTTATAGGTGGAAGTGGTTCTGGTAAATCAACCATTGCCAAACTTATATGCGGGCTATACGAACCCAATCAGGGAGAAATTAAGTTTGATGGCAAATCCAGAAATCAAATTCCTCGCCCAGTTCTAGTGAATTCTGTTGCCTTCGTAGAGCAAGATATTTTATTATTTGCTGGTAGCGTCAGGGACAATCTGACTCTTTGGGACACCACTGTACCTGAAAGCCATTTAGTGCAGGCTTGTCAAGATGCAGCCATCCATGATAATATTCTCTCCCTACCGGGAGGCTATGATAGCATCCTTTTAGAAGGGGCTAATAATTTGAGTGGCGGTCAGCGACAGCGTTTGGAAATAGCTCGTGCTTTAGTGAATAACCCCTCAATCCTCATCATGGATGAAGCCACTAGCGCCCTAGATACTGAAACGGAAAAAATTATTGACCAAAAACTGCGTCAGCGCGGATGTACCTGCATTATCGTGGCACATCGACTGAGTACCATTCGCGACTGCGATGAAATTATTGTCTTGGAAGGAGGAAAGGTAGTACAACGGGGAACCCATGAAGAATTGCAACAAATCGAAGGAGCATACTCGCATTTGATCCACAGTGAGGGAGATGCTCTTTGATGCCAAAATATCTCTAAAAAAAATTAAAAAACTTGAAATGCCTGCCAATCAAAGATTTCACCGATTTTTTTCTTCTCCAGAGATATTCTTAACTGCATAAGTCAACTTGAGTGTTTCCTATAAGTTAGTAGAAGGGTTTTAACCTCAGAGGAGCGGGTCATATGTACGTAGCTAGTTCTACAAGTTAAGCCGCCTTCACAAAATAGATACCAATTATCTTATTAATTAACTAAAGCCAATTAACAAGGAGATAATGACAATGACCGAGAATCATGCAAACCAACACATGACCGAGAATCATACAAATCAACAAAAGATTCAGAACAACCAAAATAACGAGTTAGCATCCGAACAAAAATCAATTCCAGGTGTAGAAGAAGTTAATGAAGACGATTTAGATGCGGTTAGTGGTGGCAGACCGGGATGTCCATCAGCAACGGGATACCATGGATGGTGGGATTCGAGTCCCACGCCAATGTAAGTAGAAGAACCTCTGGGAATATAACCCTGTCAAGGTAACACATAAAATTGTGGTTCAGGCGGCAATTCCTCATCTTTTTTCTCTGCGCTCTCTGCGCCTAGAAGGGTCAAAAGTCATTTATTTAACCGCTGAGACGCAGAGTACGCAGAGGTAAGAAGAGAGAGATCTGTTACTCTTTTTCCGCCTGAAGACTACTTGTTTAAATAAACCGCAAAGACGCAAAGAGCGCAAAGAAAGAGGAAAAGCGCTTTGTAGTCAAGCCATTCTTTAAGTCAAGTATTAGGAATAAATATGCATTTAAACTGGTGGCGATGGTTGGGAATTGCAAACAGTATTGCGCTGTTCGTGTGGGGAAGTTCTACAAGCGCTCAAATTATTCCAGATACTAATCTACCAGAAAATTCTCGCGTTAGAATAACGGACAATATCATCAATATTGAAGGTGGTACTCAATCGGGAAGCAATTTATTTCATAGTTTTTCCGAGTTTTCTCTCCCAAATGGGATCGCAGCTTACTTTAATAACGTCCAGAACATTCAAAATATTATTACTCGAGTCACCGGTCAATCGACCTCGAATATTGATGGATTAATTAAAGCGAATGGTGCAGCTAACTTATTTCTTATCAATCCTAATGGGATTGTATTGGGGAAAAATGCTCGTTTAGAAATTGGTGGCTCTTTGTTTGCCACAACTGCAAATAGCGTAAAGTTTGCTGATGGGTTTGAATATAGTACAACCCCGCAAACAACACCTCTGTTAACTGTTAGTACTCCCATTGGTTTACAATTTGGGGCAAATCCCGGTTTAATTCAAGTACAGGGAGACGGACAGGGGATCAGAAGTCGAAGGATTCCACCATCTCCTGCAATAGATACTAATGTCGCTTTGCGCGTGCAAGAGAATCAAACCTTGGCTTTAGTAGGTGGAGATATCTCCTTAGAAGGGGCAACACTCAAGACGGCGGGAGGGCGAATTGAATTAGGTAGTGCTGGTTCTAATCGTTTAGTGAATCTCGTTCCTGTAGAAAAAGGCTTTTCTCTAAGCTATGGTGGTTTGGAAAATTTGGGAAGTATTAAACTATCTCAACAAACAGCAGTAGATGCCACGGGCGATGGTGGCGGAGATGTTCAAGTAACAGCGAGAAGCCTGAAATTAAGCGATGGTTCCGTAATTGAAACCAGTACTCTCGGTTCAAAGTTAGGTGGCAATTTGATTGTAAACACTTCGGATGAAGTGCAACTGAGTGGTGTATACGGCAACGGCAATGATAAGTTTCCTGGAGGCTTGTACGCTCAAGCAGAAGACTACGCCACAGGGGCAGCAGGAGATGTAATCATCAATACGCGCCTATTGCAAGTGCAAGATGGAGCACAAGTCAGCATTGTTACCAAAGGCGCGGGAAGAGTTGGAAATTTGACAGTGAATGCTGATACAGTAAAACTTATCAATAACAATAGTAATCCATTTCCCACTGGGTTATTTATTCAAGTTCGTGGGTTGGCAAATGTAAATACAGAATTAATAATTAATACTCGCGTGTTAAGCCTAACTAATGGAGCACGTATCAGTACTAGCACTTTTGGTTCGGGTAATGGAGCTAATTTGACTGTTAATGCTACTGAATCTGTGCAACTTACCGATCTTTTTGATGGTCAAAGATTCTTCAGCGCTTTAACCTCTCAAACACAACAACCTGTTACAGGTAATGCGGGAAACTTAACAATCAATACTCCTCTGTTACGTCTTGAGAATGGAGCGTTTATCAGTGCTAGCACTTCTAGCAATGGTAGGGGAGGAAACTTGACCGTTAATACTAATGATGGTGTTGTAGAACTTATTGGTGCTCCCCTTACCCCTCAGAGAACGAATCCAGGTGGCTTATATACTCAACAAAATACTCGAGGTGCAACAGGAGTAGCGGGGAACTTGACAATTAATACTCGGACTTTGTTTCTTGACAAAGGAGCACAAATCAGCGCTAGTACTTCTGGTACAGGTAGTGGCGGTAATGTAATAGTAAATGCTTCTGATACCGTAGAACTTCTTGGCAGTGCTTTGGGTGCATTGGCTCGAGAAAATTCAACAGGAAGGGCTGGAGATGTAATAATTAATACAAATAAATTCACTATAAAAGATAGGGCGGAAGTATTAGTTAGAAGTCGAGGGCGGGGAAATGCAGGCAATGTCAACGTAAATGCTGACTTTATCCTTTTAGACAGTAACTCTCGCATTGATGCTAATACAAGCAGTGTTACCACTGACCCAATTCGTCAACAAGCAAATATCAATCTTAACTCCGCAAGTGTGGTACTGCGTCATGAGAGTCGAATCACTGCCAATGCTACAGGTACTGGTGTCATTGGTGGCAATATCAACATTGATACTGACGTTCTAGCAGCGTTTGAAAACAGCGATATTAGTGCTGATTCTAATGAATCTCTTGGAGGTAGAGTTAGAATTAATACACAAGCCTTGCTCGGTGCTCAATTTCAGAACTCACCTAGCACCCTGACTAGTGACATCACTGCCATAGGCAAAACTCCTGAATTCAATGGCACAGTACAAGTCAACACACCTGATATCGATCCCAGTCAAGGATTAGTTCCCTTAACAGTAGATGTGGTGGATGTGGGGCGTTTAGTCGATGATAATATCTGTGCCAGAATTGCAAACAGTAGCTTCACTTATACCGGACGTGGTGGTTTACCTCCTTCTCCTAACAACACACTTAACAGCGATCCCGTTTGGGAAGATTGGCGACTCACTGCTGTACCAAGGGGGAGAGAGGGAGGGAGGGACAGAGGGAGAGAGGGAGAAAACTTACGAAATACGGATTTTGTCAGTACATCTATAGATGAAATTGTCGAAGCTCAAGGCTGGGTAGTCAATCCAAATGGGGATGTCATACTTGTAGCTAATGCGCCTGCGATCGCACCTCACAAGCTTAGGAATTCCCCATCTGGATGTGACGTATCAGTTGCAAAATGAACAGGACTTACGTAAAGCCCCCCTTTTTAAGGCTACCGTGTACACACAAGTCTGAAATAACTAATGGACTGTATTTTTAGCGTTGTTTTTACCCCACCCTAACCCAGACCTTGGAAAGGGGAGGGAACCTCAAATCTAGTTTCCCCCCTTTATAAGGCTACGCATTACCCGGATCTTTCTCAACATTTGCGAGAGTAACCACTCACGTTTTTTCTAAAGACTGATTCGTTCGTCGTTCATTCTCAATAAAAATGGATTTTTTGCAAGAATCATGAGCGTACTTTTGTCAAGTCTGCTGACAATTTCAGTGTCCACCATGCACTGTAGACAATGCTGTAACCCATAAATTATACTTCCCACGGGTATAGATTGCGCTTTTGAACCCAAGTGTAGGGGCGCAAGGCATTGCGCCCCTACAAAGGATGTTGTTCATTTGAATTATTCAGCTTATGACCGTGCAAAGTATACAACATTTTGAGACATATTATGATTGCGGTGGTGAACTTCCCCCGTTGCGATTCTGCAAGTATTGCCAAATTTGCTGTATTTCCCTTTGGCGTTCCTCCATCTGTCTACGGAACTCTTGTCGGTCAAGTGCAGCTTGCTGACGGTCAAGTGCAGCTTCTTCTGCCAATCTATTAACGTTGCGGGTAGTTTGTTCAGTTAAATTTTGGACGGTTTCTTTTAGTTCCTGGATGTTGGCTACTAGCACATCAATGTTACCGTCATGTTGCACGATTGTTTCGTCATGCTGAGCAACTTTCTCGCCAACGTTAACAAATAAAGTTTCTAGCCTGCTTAATCGTTCTTCTATGGTTGATGGTTGATTCGTTGTCATTTATCAGTACCTTCTAATTCTTTGATTTTTTCTAATGCTTTATCTAGTGCGTTTCGATGTATCAAATCTCCTTTAAAAATTTTTCCTACCATCTCATCAACTCTTTTTTCTACAGGAACGAGTCGTGCAATCGGGACTCCATACTTTGCGATCGTAAATTCCTCTCCTTTTGTCACTCGTTCAAGAAGGCTTGTTGGTGTGTCTTTGCTTCGTATGAGCCGATTGATTCCATAAAGTTTTAGACTGATTTTAGACTAGTCTAAATATTTGGGTGTGAATTGTCCAGTACTGGCTGGGGCTTTTTCGCGTTCGCCCCATCTTAATAGTCTTTTGATAAAACTCCAGATATATTCATGCGTTCTTCACTCCGTAATTTGAATTTACCGACTAAACTGTCCATATATACAGACAATAACTAAATGAACTTTATAACCCGACCAAAACGCCTCCAGAATTCATGTACTAGAGGCGTTTTGCTTTTTGAGAAAGTGCCTGGTTTTGTGGGTGAGCACCTTGGTCGCCACAGCCTTGGGCTAGCGGGAAAATTGATCGAGATAACCCAATATCAGTAAACCAAAAAGTTTTCCCGGAAGAGCGATCGCCAATCATCATTTCGGTTCAATCTCAATTTGATGTTTCCCCTAAATTTAGTAGCGGTTTTAACAAGTTACGTTCTTCAATAGGTAGTTCTAGCAAAACTCGCCTATAGACTACCGAACATATGTTCCTCTTTCTTTGCGCTCTTTGCGTCTTTGCGGTTCATTTAGATAGGTAATCTTTGGGCGGGAAGGGAGTCAATACTGCAAGGGCTGAGGAAATTGTAGGTTGGGTAACCCCTTGGAGAAATCCAACAAATGTCTGTAAATGTTGGGTTTCGTTCCTCAACCCAACCTACGTGTTTTCTTACGCAACGTCAACGATATTCTGGGGTTTGCACGTGTTGCAGATCCCTCCAACCCCTTAAAAAGGGGGGCTTTGCGTAAGTCCTATTATGTTAAGCTATATATACCCACCTTTTGCCTTTTGGTTTTGCCTTCTTCAACGCTTCTGCCGCATCATCAGTTGAGCAAACAACCCCTCTTGCTTGGCAAGCCGCTCAAAACTACCCTGCTGTACAATCCGACCGTTCTGAAGCACATAGATACGGTCAGCATTGCGGATTGTACTGAGTCGGTGAGCAATAACTATGCGCGTCACCTTTAATTGGTCAAGACTTTCACTCACAATAGCCTGGGTTCTGTTATCCAAGGCACTGGTCGCTTCATCAAATAGCAAAATTCGTGGTTTCAATACCAATGCCCTTGCAATTAACAACCTTTGCCGTTGTCCGCCAGAAAGATTACCACCTCCTTCACTGACAACAGTGTGCATACCCATTGGCATTGCTTGGATATCATCTGCAAAACCTGCCATCCGAGCAGCTTCCCATGCTTCATCAATTGTAACATTAGCTCCACCAGCAATGTTTTCAAAGATGGAAGCTGACATCAAGCGGCTATTTTGCAGCACAACACCCATCTGTCGGCGTAATGCATGAATATCCAATCCTGTCAACTCCTGTCCATCATAATAAATACTGCCAGATTCTGGAGTTTCAAATCCCAGTAATAACCGAAACAAAGTTGATTTACCACTTCCAGAAGTCCCTACCAAAGCAATAAATTCTCCAGGTTCAGCCCGAAGACTCACGTTATCTAAGATTGGGGGTCCATCATTCCGATAACGAAAAACCACGTGGTCTACAACGACTCTACCGGATAGCCGGCCGGGATCTGCTTTACTATTATTAACTTCTGGTTCGGCTTGCAAAATTGGCTGGGCACGCTTCCACAAAGGTACAATTTGAAGAACATCCACAATAGTTGTACTCAAGTTGGTGGCACCGCTTATAAAGATGCCAAAAGCAGCGTTGAACGCCAGGAAAGTACCAATGGATAGTGCTTGGCTGCCTTCTGTTTGCTGGCTCTGTTGTAGTAGTATGGCAGTAAACCAGAACAGCACGCAAGATGTAAGACCGGGCAAAACTTTGTTGAAGATGGCAAGAATGTCTTCAATCACTTGGGTACTCAACATCAATTTGAGTTGCTGGCTATACTGTTTACCCCAGTAAGCAAAAGCGCGTTCTTCCGCCCCAGCGACTCGCAATTTGGCAACCCCATTGATTAACTGCACCATCACGCCAAAAATTTGTCCTTGGTGCTCCAATAGGGGACGAACCTTGCGGAGGGTGAGCATACCAGAGATAAAAGTCAGGGCTATATTTACAACTGCTGCGACGATCGCGATCGCAGCTAACGAACCGTTGTAGTAGATAAGCAATCCCAGGTTTAAGAAGGCAAACACGCCAGAGAAAATACTTTTGAGAACTGTACCGCTCAGTTTGGAACGGATATTGCTGATGGCAGAAACTCTGGATTCTAAGTCCCCGATAGAATACTGACTAAAAAAAGATGCTTTCAGTTTCAACAGTCTGTCCCACACCGCCGCTTGAGTGGATGAGTCAGCAAACGTCTCCAGTCTTACTAGGGTAAGCCCCTGAGTCAGTTGAAAGATTGTACCTCCAAAAGCTGTTGCGGAAAGACCCAAAGCAATTTGTAGCAATAATCCCCGGTCAGCATCTGGGATGACGTTGTCCATGAGAATAGCAGTAGCCAGGGGCGTTACCATCCCTAGTAAAGAAACAGCAATTCCAATGAATAGGATGATAACTATATCTTTAAAATGACCCTGCAGTGCAAATCGAAATATATCCCAGGTTTTGAGGTCTTTATCGGGCAAAGGTCGATAAAATACATAAGCAGTGGTGGAGAGCGTAGCAGCGCTTTGCTCATCTACGGGGGTGCGAGTTTGCTTGAGAGGATCGTAAATTTCATAGCGATCGCCCTGAACTGGCAACAAAGCTACTGAACTTTCCCCTTCTAAAGTGTATGCTAGCATCGGACCGCAGTCACGTTTCCACCAGTTCCCTACCAGATGCAACTGACGCATCCGAATTCGTGACGCACGGGCGATCGCTTCTAGGGGGTCTTTGAGGCGTTTGAAGTCTTCTGACTGAGATGGAGGGCAAATCCTAATCCCTAAAGCACGTCCGACAGCCCCAGCAGCAGCTAACAGAGCTCGGTCTGGGAAACTGCCATGTATCACTTGCGCTTCCGTACTTGTTTCCCGTTGTTGCAGTACGGATGACAGTTCCCCTAATGTTTCATCCATCACCTGACGTTTGAGGTTTTCTCTTTCTTGACACCTCAAAATTTCTTGCTGAATTTCTTGCTGAGAGAGCAAGTGAATCATTTGTAGGAAATCCATTTGCAGTTGAGCCAGACTCACCATTAAAGTATCTGCTTCTTGGATCTCTTCAGTGCGAAGACTTTTTAAGTCTAATGTGTCCTCAGAGAGCAACCACATATCAGCACTCAAAGGTAATAAACCAGATGCAGGCTCAAAAACCAGTTCGGGAAAGCCCATTAATTTGGCATAACCACGTTGGATTTGTACCCAAGATACGCTATTTTCAGGTCGAAATACCTCGCCACTGGCTAAGGAGAAGAACTGAATTCCCGGCTCCGCTCCGCGCAGATTTAAGCTACGATCGGGTTCGCGAGCAACAGCCGAACCCAGTTGATGTATCCAACGCTCTACCAAATCCACCGCATATCTTTGTTTGTTTGCGAGCATGTACTCAAAATCTTGTCGGGATATTTTGAGCAGTTCTGTTTCCTCAAGTGACACTGCTAAAATTTGGATCTGCTCGCTTTGAAACTCTGGTGCTGTTGAGAACATTGCTTCTGCGGATTTAACACTAAACAGGTAACGCCGCTTTCCCTCTGGGTTGCCATTGTTAACTGCGAGCGCAAATAGTGACATTGAACCCGATCTCAACACCCAAACTGTCTGCGGTTCATATAATAGTAAAGGTTCATTGCTTTTGAATCGATAGCACTCTCCCGGCAAACCCGTGATTTTACCAATAAGCATATTTTATAGATCTTAAGGAATTTTTGAGCCTGCGTCTGGTCTGTACTATGTATTTTTTATCAGATTTGTATCTTTATTCTACAGAGAAGAACAGTTATAAAGGAAGTACTGCTGTACGATACTGCTATTCTCTAGTTACAGTGGTAAGGAAGTGGCAGTGTGGCTCCTGGCAAACTTCTTTTTGTCAGCAGCAACCATGCCTTAAATCTGTCCATGTAGTAAATTAACAGTCATTTTGTACCGCTTATGAACCCTGCCCTGACTCAATTCGGCGTCAATATGTCCAAACTAACTGGCGTTAGAGCCATTATGAAGGATATTATCGAAACTTTACGATCTAGTACAGGGCAGTTGATAAATTTGAGTGCTGGCAATCCCTTGATTGTGCCAGAAGTTGAGCAGTTATGGCGAGATTGTACTGCACAACTGCTCTCTAGCCCAGATTATGGCGAGGTGGTTTGCCGCTACGGATCGAGTCAGGGCTATGCATCATTGATTAAGGCTGTTGTCAATGATTTTAATCACCGCTATGGGTTAAATTTGAGCGATCGCAACATCTTGATTACCCCAGGCAGTCAAAGTCTTTACTTCTATGCGGCTAATGCTTTTGGCGGCTACACCACTGGCGGAGAACTGAAAAAAATTGTTTTACCCCTCAGTCCGGACTACACTGGTTATGGTGGTGTCACTTTGGTGCCAGAAGCACTTGTTGCTTACAAACCAACACTAGATATAGATGCAGGGGCGCACAAGTTTAAATACCGCCCGGACTTTAGCAACTTGTCGATTACAGAAAAAACAGGTTGTGTTATCTTCTCTCGTCCCTGTAACCCCACAGGTAATGTCCTGACTGATGACGAGGTGAAGAAAATTGCTGCCCTGGCTGCACCTTATGATGTGCCAGTGTTTATTGACTCAGCATACGGTCCTCCCTTCCCAGCATTGAACTTTACTGACTTGACACCGATTTTTGGAGATGGCATCGTTCACTGCATGAGTTTGTCGAAAGCAGGGTTGCCAGGAGAACGTGTTGGGATCGCTATCGGGGATGAAAAGGTGATTCAAGTTTTGGAGTGTTTCCAAACCAATGCTTGTCTCCATGCATCAAGGTACGGACAGGCAATTGCTGCGATCGCGATTAAATCTGGTGCGCTAGCAGAAATTTCTACTTCTGTGATTCGTCCTTTTTACCAAAACAAGTTTACCGTTTTGGAAAGTACTTTGAATGAGTTCATGCCTGAGGATTTACCTTGGTTTCTCCATCGAGGTGAAGGGGCGATATTTGCTTGGTTATGGTTGCAAGATTTGCCAATGACGGATTGGGAGTTTTATCAGGAACTTAAGAAGGTGGGTGTTATAGTTGTACCTGGCAGTACCTTTTTCCCTGGCTTGCAGGAGGAGTGGGTACACAAGCAGCAGTGTGTCCGTATTAGTTTGACTGGTAGTAATGAGGAAATTGCTACTGGTATGGAGCGTTTGGCAAAGGTTGTGCAACAGATTTATCAAGTATCGGCTGTAAATGTTTGAATGAACCACGAAGACGCAAAGAGCGCGAAGAAAGAGAATAAGGAGCAGGGGAAGATGAGGAAGCAGGGGAAGCAAAAGAAAAATTCTCCTTCGTCTCCCCCTCTTGTCCCTGATGGTTGGATAGCGATTGGTACAATTGTTTCTCCACAGGGAGTGCATGGTGAAGTCCGTGTTTTGTCGAACTCGGATTTTCCCGAACGATTTGAGGTTCCTGGAAAACGGTGGTTGTGGTGTCCGGGTTACATGGAACCGCAACCTATTGAGTTGATAGCAGGACGCAATGTCGAAGGGAAAAATTTGTACATCGTGAAGTTAGCTGGAGTTGGCGATCGCAATCGGGCTGATGAGTTGCGGGGCTATAAGTTACTGGTGTTGGAGAGCGATCGTCCTCAATTGGGGGAAGATGAGTATCATGTCTTGGATTTGATTGGTTTGTCAGTCTTTATGCAAGAATCTGGAGAGTTTGTAGGAACGGTGGTGGATCTCCTCTCAGCAGGACATGACTTGCTAGAGGTGCAGCTAGATTCTTTAAGAGACAAAGAACAAAGGACTGTTTTGATTCCTTTTGTAACGGCAATTGTTCCAGTTGTTGATTTAGAAGCTGGTCGTGTTGAGATTACGCCTCCATTGGGATTGTTGGAAATTCACAATTAAACGATTTATGAAAAAATCTTAGTAGGTAGGGCTAAAGCCCACCACATAAAGCTTCTGGTGGGCTTTAGCCCTACCTACGTATACTTCAAAAATCAAATAGGAGTCCTATATATTAAGCCTCTATCAAAAGGTAGAGATAAGCGGAAGAAATAGAATTTTAATGATTAAAAAATAATTTTTTTTTAGATTGAAATAAAATATTTGTTACAAATCAACCAAGAATTGACTTCATTTGTTAGCCTTTCATAAAGGTAATTAAACCTATTTATCTGGTTTTTTTGATATCTAAAAGGGTATAGTACCTCAGAAAAACCTACGCTTTTAGGTCAGGTTCGTATAGCCCCAGGTTCTATACTATTGTGTTATCGGTAAGATAATCCCCATACCGCAGGCAAATAAACTTACTCGTGGGAATCTGCAAACATCCTTTTGTGATGGAGTTTTGATATGACTTTAGCTAGCCGTCCGCAAACAAAGCCGTTATCAGATGAAGAACTGCAGAAAATAAACGCCTATTGGCGTGCAGCGAATTATCTTTCTGTAGGTCAAATCTATTTACTCGACAACCCACTACTGAAAGAACCACTGAAAATAGAACATATCAAACCTAGATTGTTAGGTCATTGGGGAACGACTCCCGGTCTGAACTTCATTTACGTTCACCTCAACCGGATCATTAAAAAGTACGATCTGGACATGATTTATATTGCAGGTCCCGGTCACGGCGGTCCTGGAATAGTTGCCAACACATTTCTGGAAGGCACTTACAGCAAGTATTACCCAAATGTGTCCCAAGATGCGGAGGGATTACAAAAACTTTTCAAACAGTTCTCCTTCCCTGGCGGGATCGGTAGCCACTGTACTCCGGAAGTTCCCGGTTCTATTCATGAAGGCGGTGAATTGGGTTATTCCCTCGTCCACGCTTATGGTGCAGCTTTCGACAACCCAGACCTGATTGTTGGTTGCGTTGTTGGGGATGGCGAAGCAGAAACTGGACCCCTTGCAACAAGCTGGCACTCCAACAAGTTTCTTAACCCGGTTCATGATGGTGCGGTACTTCCAATTCTGCATCTGAATGGTTATAAAATTGCTAACCCAACAGTGCTATCACGGTTGAGCCACAAAGAGTTAGAAAGCCTGTTTGTAGGTTACGGTTACAAACCTTATTTTGTGGAAGGTTCCGATCCCGAAACCATGCACCAGTTGATGGCAGCAACTTTAGAAACCATAACTCACGAGATTAAAGAAATTCAGGAAGACGCTCGTAATAATGGCTTCTCCCAACGCCCGCAATGGCCTATGATTATCTTGAGGAGCCCTAAAGGTTGGACGGGTCCCAAAGAAGTTGACGGTAAGAAGACAGAAGATTACTGGCGATCGCACCAAGTTCCTTTTGGCGAGTTACAAGGAAACCCAGAACATTTACAACTCTTGGAAGGGTGGTTGAGAAGTTATAAACCAGAAGAACTTTTTGATGAGAACGGTACACCGATCCCAGAACTGTTAGAACTACCTCCAAAAGGACACCGACGCATGAGTGATAACCCTCACGCTAATGGTGGCCTTTTACTGCGGGATTTGAAAATGCCTGACTTCCGCGATTATGCGATCGATGTTACCGAATCTGGCAGAACTGTAGGTGAAGCCACAAAAGTATCTGGAAAATTCCTGCGGGATGTCATGAAACGTAACCTAGATAGCCGTAACTTCCGCATCTTTGGTCCAGACGAAACTAAATCAAATCGCTTGGATGCTATTTTTGAAGTGACAGATCGAACTTGGGTAGCTGAGAAATATCCTTACGATGATGCTCTCTCACCCGACGGTAGAATCATGGAGATTCTAAGCGAAACAACTTGTCAGGGTTGGTTGGAAGGATATCTTTTGACGGGTCGCCACGGTTTCTTCTCCTGCTACGAGGCGTTTATCCATATTGTAGACTCCATGTTTAACCAGCACGCTAAGTGGCTTGATACTTCCCATGATATTCCTTGGCGCAGACCAATTGCTTCTCTCAATTACCTGCTCACATCTCACGTTTGGCGTCAAGACCACAATGGTTTCTCCCATCAAGACCCCGGTTTTCTTGACTTAGTGGTCAACAAGAAAGCAAACGTGATTCGGGTATACTTACCACCTGATGCCAATTGTTTACTGTCGGTAACTGACCATTGCTTGCGGAGCCGCAACTATGTGAACGTCATCGTTGCTGGAAAACAACCAGCATTGCAGTACCTTAGTATAGATGCGGCAATCAAACACTGCACCAAGGGCGTAAGTATTTGGGAATGGGCAAGTAACGACCAAGGCGGGGAACCAGACGTAGTGATGGCTTGTGCGGGAGATATTCCTACACTAGAAACTTTGGCGGCTGTAGACATTCTGCGGCAAAACTTCCCCGACCTCAAGGTACGGGTTGTAAACGTCGTAGACTTAATGAAACTCCAGCCCGCAAGCGAACATCCCCACGGACTCAACGATGGCGACTTTGACAGCATTTTCACGACTGACAAGCCAATTATCTTTGCCTTCCACGGTTATCCTTGGTTGATTCACCGTTTAAGCTATCGTCGCAAGAACCATGCAAACCTCCACGTCAGGGGTTATAAAGAAGAAGGAACAACAACTACACCTTTTGATATGGCAGTAGTCAACGATGTAGATCGCTTCCACCTAGCGATGGACGTAATAAATCGCGTATCGAAACTGGGATATAAAGCAGCTTACGTGAAGCAGACACTGCAAGACAAGCTCATTGAGCACAAACACTACATTTACAAGTACGGCGAAGATATGCCAGAAGTTCGTGAATGGAAGTGGCCGTATTAAGTTGTTAGTTGACCAGTGACCAGTGACCAGTGACCAGTGACCAATGACCAGTGACCAGTAGCTACTAACCACTAACCCTTCCTCACAAATCTTAAAAGATGCCAATTAAACTAGGCTTTATCTAACATATTTTGGCAGGATTGGGTCAAGAAGGGACTGAAAATTTGGAAAAATTCCCAATCCCTAACTCCCAATCCCAATCCCAATCCCGAAACAGGAGGTTTCATCTTGAGTAAGCTGAAAGTTGGCATCAATGGATTTGGTCGTATTGGGCGACTTGTGTTTCGTGCTGGTATAGACAACCCTAACATCGAGTTTGTTGGCATAAACGACCTAGTACCACCAGATAACTTGGCATACCTGTTGAAGTACGATTCAACTCACGGTAGTTATAAGGGTCAGGTCGAGGCAAAGCAAGATGGTATTGTTGTCAATGGACATTTCATTCCTTGCGTGTCCGTTAGAAATCCTGCGGAATTACCTTGGGGTAAATTAGGTGCAGATTATGTTGTGGAATCTACAGGTTTGTTTACCACGTTTGAAGGTGCTGCAAACCACCTGCAAGCTGGAGCAAAGCGAGTTATAATTTCTGCTCCTACTAAAGACCCGGATAAAGTTCCCACCCTGTTAGTGGGTGTAAACCATCACTTGTTCGATCCAGGAAAAAACACAGTTGTCTCCAATGCTAGTTGTACTACTAACTGTT
Source organism: Scytonema hofmannii PCC 7110 (assembly GCF_000346485.2). Lineage (NCBI taxonomy): Bacteria > Bacillati > Cyanobacteriota > Cyanophyceae > Nostocales > Scytonemataceae > Scytonema > Scytonema hofmannii. Next base: position 4,774,327 of record NZ_KQ976354.1, on the reverse strand, counting down.
TGGCACCTGTTGCTAAAGTACTCAATGACAAATTTGGATTAACCGAAGGGTTAATGACTACAGTTCATGCAATGACTGCGACTCAGCCAACTGTAGACGGTCCCAGTAAAAAAGACTGGCGGGGAGGACGTAGTGCAGCACAAAACATTATACCTTCTTCTACAGGTGCAGCCAAAGCAGTCGCACTGGTTTTACCAGAGTTGAAGGGTAAGTTAACCGGTATGGCATTCCGAGTTCCTACCCCCGATGTTTCTGTTGTTGATTTGACCTTCAAAACTGCTAAAGCTACTAGTTACAAAGAAATCTGTGCTGCTATGAAGGAGGCTTCTGAAGGTGAGCTAAAAGGAATTTTAGGTTACACGGAAGATGAAGTGGTTTCCACAGATTTTCAGGGCGATTCTCGTTCCAGTATTTTTGATGCTGGTGCTGGTATCGAACTTAACTCTAATTTCTTTAAAGTTGTTGCCTGGTATGACAACGAGTGGGGTTACTCAAATCGTGTCATTGACTTGATGTTGGCTATGGCACAAAAAGAAGGATTGTTAGAACGCACTGCTGTCGCAGTTTAAACACAACACGGATGGTGTAGGTTGGGTTGAGCGAAAGCGAAACCCAACAAATGCAAGATTGTATTAAAATGATACAGTTAGATTAAAAACCAAAACCCAACTCTGAGTGGTATGTAAGCCATACCGCTCATATTAGCATACTTGAAGAAAAGTAAGGAAATATTAGCAAAGTACTAACTAGTTAATAGCCTCTTGCTCTTATGCAAGATTTGTGCAGTCCAAAAATTCGGTTGGGAATCGTACCACAAGAGGGCTTTACTGTAGAAGCGGGTCAAGAAGTCACTTTTGTACTGCAAAAAGAAGGCAAAAGTGCTGACGAAATCCCTCTGCCGTTGCCAACTTTATTTGCTATGGTCAGACGTGGAGAACCCATTCTCATTAATGATGGTCGCATCAAAGTTATTGTTAGCGATCGCGATGCGGATAAGATTCGCGCACAGGTTATCATTGGCGGTTTGATATCTAGTAAAAAAGGCGTGAACTTGCCAGAGACACGTTTACCTGTAACATCCATAACAGAAAAAGATTTGGGCGATTTGCGTTTTGGGATTCAATCTGGTGTAGATTTAGTAGCAGTTTCCTTTGTGCGATCGCCTGAAGACTTAGAACCAGCACAAAGGATGATTGAAGGAGCAAATACAAATATTCGTATTATCGCCAAAATCGAAAGACGAGAAGCAGTAGAGAACATCGATAAAATTATAGAAGTTGCTGACGGCATTATGGTAGCTCGTGGAAATTTAGGATTAGTAAAAGTACATACTATAGGACAGCCTATTTCTGCTTAGCTGAGATAAATTAAACGCCGAGTTCTGCATTGGCGACTAATCTTAAACCATTAGAAGCTTGAAATTTTAATATCAAGCTCATAGGAACAAAAGCCAGGTTTTTGCCGTTCAATAATCTCTCGGACTAGTTTTTCATCTATTTGTTCGAGATTATTTGCTTGCAGCTCGACTTGAAAATGATAAGGACGACCACCCCCTAACATAGAGTCTTCACCGATGCGTGTTGGACCGAACACAAAACCTTGATTAAAAATTTCTCGAATTTGAATTTGCTCTAACGGTAAACCCGTGTAAAGATGTAAATAAAGACGCAAACCCCAGCTAGTTCCATGCCAACGGTAAAGCGTTATTGCGTTCCGAATTAAACGCCGTTGCTGGTCAAGAGTCCAACGGTCATCAATTTCCCAAGCTACCCAATGGGCGAGAAAGGGGAGTAGTGCTTTGGGTGCAGTTAAAGGGTCTAAGTAAGCCCAAAGGGTTTCTGCGATTTGAACTGCGGGGTCGAAAGCTTGCTCAAAAATGCTGACAAATCTTGCCGCAAAGTCTGCTTCTCGATAAATTTCTGGTAATAAGTTTTGGTAAGAAGTTTTAGGGCGTACAATTAAGTTAAAGGTTCGGTAGTCTATGAGTTGTTGAGAGTCACCTGATTGTAAATAGAGGGAAATTTGGCTTTGATAATTAATTTTGAGTTGACGTTTTTCGGAACTTAATGCCGATTGATTTTCAAAAAAATCATTTGGTATATGAAAAGAAATTGTTTTATCAACCTTTTGGTTGGGATCAATTTCGTCAAAGTTTAGCTGACTCCAACTATACCAATTATTGGGAAAATCTCCTTCAATTTCCAGTTTCCATCGTAATGGACGACCTGAAGTGTTTTCTATTTTAAGTAACATTTCGCTTGTTTCTCCAGGACGCCCTAGCAAATCTTGGTTGACTAGCTCTTCCCGGACGTCCCCTTTTAGGGATAAAGATGTTGATGCTGTGGTTTCTGGGAGCTGCATCGAGGTGAGTGACAGCACCAACATTGGCTGAGATATGGATTGAATCATTGCTAATCTCTGAATTCTATGATGTGGCTCGGTTGCAATTCGGATTTTGTATCTGACCAAGAACATATCAGTCCTATCGGACCAGGGTCGATTTCTGGTTCTGGCATATCCGCACGCAACCATTCTTCACCGTATTTAAACAGCCCAAATAGTTCGACTACGCTTAAATAGCGAATACCAGGTATTTTTTGACACAGGGCTACTATATCTGAAGGATACACGGGACGCCCCAACTCCCAACCTTTACCTTCAAAACCGCCAACTAGAGGATTTAAAAAGCGGTATAAAAGCTCGAGCATTTGAGAGCGAATTCGTTCTTGGTCGCGGGGATTGTTGTAGTGCGGTTCTAATATGACTTGAGTTTTGACGCTTACCCCAACATATTCAGGTGACTCTAATTTTACTTGTATGCCCAAAGGTTTGCGATCGCTCATGTATTGCAAAATCTCTGCTTTGAGTTCCTCAGAGAGAGCAAATTCATCTGGACTCATTCCGGTGCGAAAATCAAAGGTATCTGTCTCTACATTTTTAGGTACAACTAGTAAACGCACTATCCCAGCTGTTGTTTGTTCCGGTTTAGTTAGACAATGGGCGCGAGCAACAACCTTTTGAGCAGCTTCTTTTGCTACCCGCTCAAAATCTTCCGGAGTTACGGCTGTTTCACGGGTACGTAGCATCTGAGGCACTCTCATTACAGCTTCATCTAGAGATTCTGCATCGGCTCCAGAACGGGCGTGTTCGTAGTTGATAACGCTTTGAACGTAAGGAATTGAATTTTTTATTACAGTGATTTTTCCTGCTTGGACGTTGCCTTTGCTACCTCCTCCCGTGCGGTAGGCAACCATGTATATTTCGGAACCTATGGGAGGCACTTTACCATATTGTCTTTCTAAAGCAACTAGTTCTGTATCCTCTGCGACTGGAGGAATATAAGTTGCTAAATTGTTTGTTCTAGCACTCTCTCGCTTGACAATTCTTCCCCCTGGTTGTTTTAATCCCCGTTGATGTGTATGCTGTTTAAGTTGACTTGGTTCTCGAATCAGGGGTCCAAATTGAACTGTACCTGTTTGGGAATCAATGGTGTAGTGGAGGTCATCGGGACTAGATTCGCCAAAGTCGGGAACTTCCACCCAATCTTGGATTTCTCCAACTGGGAGCCTGACTTGGATATGTTCTCCCAAATGTGGAATCCGCTTTAGGATGGGGTCGCTTTGTAATTCAAAGACTTGACCTGCTTTACCGTTGCTGACTCCGAGCAGTTCATGTTCTATACGGATACATTGAGTAGCACTTCCAGCTATACCAACAGAGTTTACTGTTAGACTGATTATGCTAGGAGAATTACTGTAGTTAGGTTGTGTCTCTTTGGGCTGAGTGTAAATACAGCGTATCCAGTGACCTTTGTAACCATTACCAAAGACAGTATTGGGCAATTGTTGCGGTAAATGTAGAATAATGTCAGCTCCATCTAAAGGTTGAGCGATTTCGCTAAAACTGAAACCTTTAGTGTTATCTTCGACCCGAAGAATTTCTTGCCAATTTTTCCCATTCCAAGCTGACCAGATAAGGGGAGGATCGTCAGGGTTAATACCAGTAGTTTGAGCTGCTTCGCCTTTGACATTAAGAGAGATTACATTACCCTCTAAGGAATTTTCGGGGTCTTCTAGTACCAGATAAAAGCAGTTTCCAGGGATCGAATTCTCGAACAACCGCGTGGTGTAAAAATTTTCCCACTGAGCATTTTCTGGAGTGCGATCGCTTAATTGTTGGGGGATGTCTTCTGGTGTATCTGCTGTTAATAAATGCTTGATTTGCGGATTACCAATTACCAACTCACGGTCAGTAGTAAAAATCACCGATTCTTCTGTTTCGGTTCGCAAAGTAGATACTTCTGTAGCAAAGGGAATCTTGACAATATCGGGTTGAGCTTGAGTTAGGTAAAATGTAAGTTCGCATCTTGCAGGTGTTGGAGGATTCAGGCGAATTCCCATCAACTCTAAAAAAGTGATATAATTGCGCCTGGGTACTTGATTGAACCGCAGTAACATTTGGTCAGTGAGCCAAGCAAACATCTCAATTAAAGTAATTCCTGGGTCACCGGGGTTGTAGTTTGTCCATTCGGGACAATAGCGAGGAATGCGGAGAATACACTCTTCAACTAAATCTTTATAAGTGCGATCGTCAAGATTTGATTTTGGTAATTTGGGTAAAAAATTAAAGTCCATTTTATGCTAGTTGTTAGTTGTTGGTTGTTAGTTGTTGGTTGTAATTCGCTTAAAAATCTAAAATCCAAAATCTAAAATCTAAAATCCAAAATCTAAAATCTAAAATCCAAAATCTAAAATTTCCTGTTCCCCGTTCCTTAAATAAAATGGGTAGACCAAGCTGCGGGGTTCGGGGCTGTTTTTAGGTTGGTATTCGATAATGATATTGACTTGGCTGCGGATGGGGTCTGGGTCAGCACGCACTTCTTTTAAAATGATGCGTGGTTCCCACATGGATAATGCTTCTTCTATATAAAGACGAATCAGCAAAAGGGTTTGAATATTTAGTGGTTCAAAGACTAGCTCAGATAAGCGCGAGCCAAAATCAGGTCTATACAGGCGTTCGCCTAATCCCGTGCGGAGGATTATCATAATAGATTCTTCTATATTTGGCTCAGCTGCACTTAGTTGAATTCCTCCCTGTACGTTTACTCTCAGGGGAAAAGCAAAGCCCGCACCGATATAATCAGTTTTTTGTGCCATACCAGGTGTGTATTTATGTATCTCTGCAATATTAATAGTTGTAATGAAACTCAACTTATGCAGGGCTTTACAAGGTTAATAGCACTTAACAACCAATCACCACAGTAAGACAACCGCCAACAATTTTATTTGTAGGACTAAGCGTCTCGACAGTTGGTAAAACTTATAGTGGTACGCCATGTAAAATCAGTGCGCCAGTAACTGTAGTGACGCCTGCATTAAGCGTAATTGCGGAAGCATTAATAGCAATTGCACCACCAGCAGAAATAGTAATTACACCACCAGCATTAATAGTAGTTGCACCACCAGCAGTCATAATATTTGTACCACCAGTATTAATAGTATTTACACTACTAGACTGTAAATTTATGTTGGCAGCTCTAGAACTAATGGTAGCAGCTGCGGTATTGTTAATCGTAGTCCTAGCATTTATGCTGATATCGCCATTCATATCATTCAAACTGATATTTTGTCTGCCTGATGTAGCAATCTCTACAATTCTTTGTCTGTCATTTAAGCGGATTTTATGACCCCCGATAGTTTCTAACTCGATAAACTGCTCGCTATCATTAAGTCGCAGACAGTGACCAGTGCGAGTACCTGTTTGTATATAGTATCCTCGTTTCTCAGTACCTTTATCTTCATCAACAAAGGTTGTTTTATGACCGTAACGGGTTTTTTCTTCTCGCAGACGCACTTTTCCCCTAACAACTGTGTCGGCTATTGTTCTGGGAGTTGGGTCTTTACCATTCCAAACTCCGCCAATAATGTAAGGACGGTGGATATCGCCGTGTTCAAAGCAAACCAACACTTCATCGTTTACTTCTGGTAGCCAATATATCCCGCGATTAGAACCTGCTCCCGGAGCTACTATTCTCGCCCAATTACTATTATGTTCTTCAGTCAAGGTAGGAAACTTGACTTTTACTCGACCTAAGCCTTTGGGGTCTTGGTTATCTGTAACGATACCGACGAGAAAGGTTTGACCTGGTTGTAATTGAGTCTGAGGGGCTATAACTGATAACAAGTCACCTCCTCGCGAACCGCGAACGCTAAACTCAGTGATGTAAATGCGATCGCTGTAAGTGTGGCGAGTCTCTGTAACATAATAGCTACCGCTATGCTGACCCATCTCTTGCAGGTTAACAACTCGTCCTGGTCGAATGAGTGTGTCACCCTCAGCTTTAGCATCTGCGTAAATAAATTGTCCTTCAAGTTCATCACATAAAGCTTGCGCCATTGTATCAGCTTCTTTGGGCTTAAACACTGGCTGGTCTACCAAAATCATTTTTGGCGTAGGTGGTTTACCCTTAAATTTATTACTCGTAGTATTACCTTTACCATTTTCCGTCTGAGTAATAACTTGACCTGTTTTGGCTTTAGAAATAATTGGTTTTTTTTGCGTGTAGTCCCAACCTCTGACTTCAACTTCTTTCACCTGTTCTGCACTGGTAACGCGAACGCGAAAACTATGCAAATCTGTTAACCATTTAAGGGTTAATTTTTGCTTGTCAGCTTTGGGTTTGCGAAAGTTAAGTTTGCCATTTTGGATAAATAACTCAAAGCCAATACGTGCTGCTCTTTCTCGCAGAAACTCCATATTAGTTTGATTTTCTTGAAACAGATATTCATGGACAACACCACTAGAGTCTATAGTACCAGTTTTGATTCCTGTTTCCCGAGCAATTTGTTTAACAATATCGCTATCAGTTTTGTTGACAAAAGAACGATTATAGCGTCCCCGATGCAGGCGGTGAGAATAATCATAACCTCGAACTATGAAATGAGCTTGGGATTTATTAGTAAAATTAGTTTCAATTGCTGTAATTTCGCCTTCTAGAATTTGACCTGGATTTTCATCAACAAAATCAGGGGATTCTGTGGTGCTGGAATTAAAACCAATTTTAACAGATTTACCAATTTGTAATAAGTTTTTGTGACGCCAAGGTTTATCTTCGTTTCGACCAGGATAGTAATCATTCTGGATAATCAAAGTAAACATTCCTGGACGATGCAGGCTTTCTTCTACAGAAATATGGAGAATATCTTCCATTAAAGTAGGAGGATTTTTTTTACCTTCTATTTCCAGTATGGGTAGAGCGCGGTAAGTAGGCATAATAACTCGCTATGAATATAAAAGTACGGATTTTTGGTTTTTATTGAGGAAAGGCAGGAGGCAGAGGGCAGAAGGAAAGAAAATACAGCCATTTTGTGCAAACAAATTCGGACAAAAAGCTAATCCTAACTTCCAGCCAGAATCCGCGTTCATTCTATTTAGTGGTGTGGCTCAAAGTAAGACTTGGTTCTTGACGTTGTTGATTGGTTGGATTTTGAGTTCCTACAGAACCACTTGGTTTTGGTTGCTCGGCTTCTTTTAGAGTTAGATTATCAATAACAGCACGTACTGGAGTACCATTAGGTAAAAACATAGTTAGTTTATAGGTGAGACTTTCGATAAAGCAACTTCGCAAGTATACTTGGTTTCCCCAGCTAAACGTATAAATGGGTGTACGTTCTTTTGTACTCACAAATTCTAGCGCTTTTTTAAATGGTTCAATATATTTAGTAACTACATTTTTACCTTCTTCGTAAGTATCAAACATGATTTGATTGATAGTGACTTCATAAGCAGTCACATGAGAAAAGCTCACTTTCGGTAATCCTTTATCTTCAGTACGAGCACCGGAGTTTTCAGAAATTTCAGCAGTTCTTGTAAAGATTAATTCATTCGGATTAAACATAAATTTGATGGGCGGTACACCATCTTTGGATATTAGTTGAGCTTTGACCAAATTACCTGATACATTTACTACCATAATTTCCTCCAAAAAACTAAATTAGATACTAATAAACTAATAAATACTAAATATATAGTATTTACTCTGTCGTTCTCGCTCTATTTCTAATCGTCCTCTAATGAGAAGATAGATTTCATCACTTAATTCTTTTAATTTGGGATCGAACGGTGTAATTTTATTATTTTCTACATAACTATTTTTGGAAATTTTAGAATTTTTATAATAACTTTCATAACTGTAATTCACATCATTATTAGACCAAAATGGGTAGCCGGAATATTTTTTTCCTAGCCTTGGCTGCTCCATTTCTAAATTTTGCTGTAAAAGAGTATAAATATGTTGGGCTAGAATTTCTAACGTTTGTGCATCAAGAGGTAAGTTTTTAGCAGTAGCATCTTTTGTTAATTTTGGAACTTGAGATTTAAGGTTAATAATTTCCGATTCAAATTGATGATTGTCAGCAGACTGATTATTTGACTGAATAAATTCATCAAGTGATGGTATTAAATCGTTTATCAGATTTGCTGACTGAGTAAAGCCTAAGGAATTAAGAGAAGATTGATTTTGGTTTACATCGTCATCAGATAGGTTGAGCAATTCGGAGATATTTGACCATAATTCCGGTATATTTTTGATATGGGGCGATCTCTCTATGCTTGAGGAATGTTCTCGATCGATTAGCGATCGCTGTGTTGTGTCCTCTGGTAATATTGGTATTTCTTGAGAAATATTGGTCAATTCATTTACCGATTGGTAAATTTGGAAGTTTGACTTTTGCACCAGAGGAGGTAAATTACCCAAAGGTTTGCGAAAAGGTAAACTTTGCTTGCTTAAACGCGCCTCCTTATTGTGTAAATAGGGTTGTTTTTGTTCTAGTAATGCTTCTGATAGCTCTGTTGTAGAATTTTCAGATAATAACGATATTTCCGGAGAAATTTTTGGTAATTTATCTAAAAATTCAGCCATCAATTGTGAAATATGGAAATTCGACTTTTGAGCTAGAGGTAATAAATGTGAAACACTCTGGGTTTGTGATTCTGCGATTGGTAAGGTTAGAACTTGCTCTGTAAGAGTTTCTGCTTGAGGTTGAACAAAAGTTGATAAAGCATCACGAACAACTGGTGAGGATACAGTTAAATAGTTATCAGCACTTTCAACTTGTGCAGATTGTTTTGCAAGTGAGGTAGGTTCCGCCTCTGCACTAATAACTGGTGGAATTTCTGGATTGGATGCAGTTTCAACATCGAGGGATGAAATTTCTGGGAAAGTGACAGATGGCTGTGTCTGTGTCGCCGATGTTGGGGAATTTAAGATTTCTGGTTGTGGTGGAACAACATTCTGGTGGTTGTGGTGAGATGATTGTTGAAAAAGCATCATCATCAATTACAGAAGCATACTCAAGTTGTGCATTTTCAATTTGTTCTACAGTTGTATCTGGGGATGCTGATGTATCTACAGTCGGTTGAATTGCAATTGGTGCGGGAATATTTGTCAGAGATGACGGCGCAATTGCTGGATGAGATGTAGTTTCAACATCGAGGGATGAGATTTCTGGGAAAGTGACAGATGGCTGTGTCTGTGTCGCCGATGTTGGGGAATTTAAGATTTCTGGTGGTTGTGGTGAGATGATTGTTGAAAAAGCATCATCATCAATTACAGAAGCATACTCAAGTTGTGCATTTTCAATTTGTTCTACAGTTGTATCTGGGGATGCTGATGTATCTACAGTCGGTTGAATTGCAATTGGTGCGGGAATATTTGTCAGAGATGACGGCGCAATTGCTGGATGAGATGTAGTTTCAACATCGAGGGATGAGATTTCTGGGAAAGTGACAGATGGCTGTGTCTGTGTCGCCGATGTTGGGGAATTTAAGATTTCTGGTGGTTGTGGTGAGATGATTGTTGAAAAAGCATCATCATCAATTACAGAAGCATACTCAAGTTGTGCATTTTCAATTTGTTCTACAGTTGTATCTGGGGATGCTGATGTATCTACAGTCGGTTGAATTGCAATTGGTGCGGGAATATTTGTCAGAGATGACGGCGCAATTGCTGGATGAGATGTAGTTTCAACATCGAGGGATGAGATTTCTGGGAAAGTGACAGATGGCTGTGTCTGTGTCGCCGATGTTGGGGAATTTAAGATTTCTGGTTGTGGTGGAACAACAGTTGAAAAAGCATCATCAATTACAGAAGCACGCTCAAGTTGTGCATTTTCAATTTGTTCTACAGTTGTATCTGGGGATGCTGATGTCTCTACAGTCGGTTGAATTGCAATTGGTGCGGGAATATTTGTCAGAGATGACGGTGTAATTGCTGGATGAGATGTAGTTTCAACATCGAGGGATGAGATTTCTGGGAAAGTGACAGATGGCTGTGTCTGTGTCGCCGATGTTGGGGAATTTAAGATTTCTGGTTGTGGTGGAACAACAGTTGAAAAAGCATCATCATCAATTACAGAAGCATACTCAAGTTGTGCATTTTCAATTTGTTCTACAGTTGTATCTGGGGATGCTGATGTATCTACAGTCGGTTGAATTGCAATTGGTGCGGGAATATTTGTCAGAGATGACGGTGTAATTGCTGGATGAGATGTAGTTTCAACATCGAGGGATGAGATTTCTGGGAAAGTGACAGATGGCTGTGTCTGTGTCGCCGATGTTGGGGAATTTAAGATTTCTGGTTGTGGTGGAACAACAGTTGAAAAAGCATCATCATCAATTACAGAAGCATACTCAAGTTGTGCATTTTCAATTTGTTCTACAGTTGTATCTGGGGATGCTGATGTATCTACAGTCGGTTGAATTGCAATTGGTGCGGGAGTATTTGTCAGAGATGACGGCGCAGTTGCTGGATTGGATGTAGTTTCAACATCGAGCGATGGAATTTCTGGGAAAGTGACAGATGGCTGTATCTGTGTCCTCGATATTGGGGAATTTAAGATTTCTGATTGTGGTGGAATATCAGGAAAATTGAACCATAAGGTATCAATTTCTTCATCGACAGAAAAGGGTTCTTGTCGAGTTTTAATTAGAGGCGATAAAAACTCTGGTAATTCTAGCTTTCGTCCCAAGGGAGTGAGGGATTTACCCAAGGGAAAAGGTGGTTGAAGCGGCGAATATTTCTGTCCTAAAGTTTGGAGTGGTGGTAATTGAAATTTAAATCCAAGGGGTTTGTCATGCATAATTTTTACAAAATATAAATAACAAAACTAACCAAGAAAATATCCAGAAGAATGGCGAGAACGAAGTTTTATGGCTCCACCACCTCCTGATTTTTCAACTCGCAAACCCTCATAGGCTAAAGTCAATTCTTCAAGAGCTACATTGTTAGCAGAAGCTTGTAAATCAGCCGTTCTCCAACCAACAGGAACTGCGCCAATTAGCGTCCAACATTGCATGACTTTTCCTGCTTGGTTATAAAGCAAAATATTAATGTTACGTCGTTCAATTTTTCCATGACCTGTTGTTTGATTTACCCAATTCCAAAAAACAAAACTGTCAGTTATACCGCGCTTTAAAGTGACATCAGAAAACTCTGGTTGTCCTAAGATAACCCGTTGTTGATCGTTGGCTCCTCCTTCTAAATACTTTTCTGTCTTAACCGTTACGCCAAAACCAGAACATTCGCTAAATGAGGCAGTAATTTTACTCTCAATTTCTACATAGAAGCGATTTGCTGTGACGTAATTTAGTTCGTAATTGCTAAATTTATAATTGTTAGCCATGATTATTATCTCCTATATTTTCCAGAACGATCGCGTTGATTTTGTATATCAGCCAACATCAATTCATAAACTTTTTCACTAAGTTTTCGTAGTAGAATTGGATTTTGCAAAACTTGTTCAGCTAGTTGAGAAAGCGCTGATTGGTTATTCATAGATTTTTCAGGTTTTACTTTTTATTTTGTGGTATTAGTCCCGTTTCCTTAAGTAATTGTTGTCCTTCATCAGTTTTTAGTATCTCAGCAAAACTTTTTCCGGCTTGAGAGCGAATTTCGTCATTAGGATAAACTACCGCAATTGGAGAGACAAAAGGATAAAGTTTTTGAGAAAAAGCCTCAGCATTAGGTTTATAACTTCCTTTATCGTTACATAAATCAAGTTGTGGATTTATGTCTTCACCATTGTTCTGGACTAAGGGTTGTACCTCTTTACCTTTTTCGCCCACGCTTAAAGGATAAACAGAGCATTGATTGTATACTTTACTTAAAAGTCCAAAACCAATACCACCATTTTGTCTGTTTTCAAAATCAGCAAGTATATTACTTCTCAGGGTATTGATAGTTTCTTGCAGGGTAATGATTTTTTGGTCTATGAGTTGTTGAAAACGTTCTGCTTCTAGGGGGTAATTTTTAAATATAATCTCCTTAAATCGCTGAACAACTGCTTTTTCTATTGGTATATAGAGTTTTACTGGTAAGTCTGGTAATTTATCATCCAATTCTTTCCAGTTAGTTATTTGACCACTATATAATCTCCGCAATTGCTCTAAGGAGATTTTTCCATTTAATCCTTGAGGGATACTTCCTACTCTTTGAGCATCACTAAAAGGTACAAATATGACTATACCGTCGTAAGCAATTGTTTCAGATGTTAATTGTTTATCTTGTAGTGGTAATCCAAAATTACTTGCATGTTGAGTGATGAAAAAATTTATCTTTTTATTTTCAACTTGGTTAAGAGCTTCGTTAAGTGAATTAACGCTCTTATAACTAAGCTGCAATTTGATTTCGCGATCGCTAAGAACTTGTCCAAATTTCTCATTAGGAGATAACAAACCTGGGGTTGTCATCAAATAGTCCCATGTCCCTTCTGATTTTGCAGAAGTGTATTGAAATTTGCCAGTAGGTACATTGATGATATCTTTAATCAATGAATATGCCGTTTGAGATGTTTTACCATCTGACATTTCTGCTGCTGTTGATATTTGCGACCACACTAATCTGCCTGATAATGACCCAAAAATTCCTAAAGATAGGCAAATTAATATGACTTTTAGCAAATTTTTAGTCGTTGTGGCTGGTTTTTTCTCTGATTCTACCTCTTGAATTATTAGTTGTTCAGCTTGTTGAGTTTCTGACTGAAACTCTGTTGCTAAAAGTGTATGTAAAGCTTCTCTTGCATCAGCAAAAGGTGTCTCCATTCCCAAAATACGGCGAATAAATCTCTTGAGGGTAATATCCTTAACTTGTGACCAATGTTGTTCATTTTTATGGTCTATAGGCTTGCCATTATCTGGGTGTCGATCTGCTCCCCATAATAAATACAAGCTAAGTTTTCCTAAGTCTTGTAAATCTTGTTCTGGTGAATGAGTTGTAATTTTAGCGGTTGGAGATTGAAATAAATCTTCCCAAATAGCTAAATCACAAAGATAGATAAAGAATTGATGGTTATTTGTCACAATTAATAAGCTATCTAAACTCAAATTACCATGAGCCAAACCGTAAAGTACCTGACCATTAGGTAAACGTACCTTTTGGGTGTGGAGGAACCAAAGAGTTTGCAAAACTTGTTTTAGGACTTCGCGTACCTGCTTAGAAGTTAGAGGAGAGTTTAATTGCTTGAGGTATTCTCTTAGAGTTATGGCATTATTAATGGGTTCATTGATTAAGTAGCAACGTCTTTCGTCTCTAGGAGCGATCGCATCATAAGGAATTACCAAGCGAAAATCTTGTCCTCCCTTCTGTTTGAGATTGATGCTGATTAATTGCTCAAATTTTTCTTTGCGATCGCTAACTTCTGTGTTGTTAAATTCTCCTTCGGGTAGCAAATATTCTTTAATTACAAGTGATTTATGACTTACGATTTGAACTCCTTGATAAAAGCGTACTTTTTCAAGTTCTGTAAAGGGTACATTACTAATAATTCGATATGTTCCTTTTTGACTTTTAAGAGTTTGATTTTTGGGTAATGGGGGAATTGCTGATTTAGCAGAAGGCGGTAGAGATTTCATCTTGACCTCTCATATTTTATCATCATGGTGCGTTACGTTACAATACTTGTCGGTTAAGCATAAAAATCAGAAAACACGTAGGTTGGGTTGAACGACAGTGAAACCCAACAAATATTTATAAATGTTGGGTTTCGTTCCTCAACCCAACCTACAAAGATTCTTATCCGAGCAGTATTGTGTTACGTTATTGTTTTCGGAGCGTGAAGGAGGCATAGTTTACCTCCTATGTAGCTCCATTCCTTACTTATTCTTCAGGCTCTAATTCATTTATTTGACGATAAAACTTATGAAGATAATTGAGGTCGCAAGCAAATAGTTCTTCTATAACTGTAGGAGTTATTTCTTCTAATGCTCCCAATTTAGTAATGACGCGAGCTAAGACAATAACCGTAGCATATGATGGATTGGATTGAACGCGAGGGTCGCTCAAAGGGTCAATTTCATCCATGGTTTTTGCTAAACGCATCAGCCCTATACGGTGTAAATTGCTATTCTCGTCCAGGTATCCTTTAGGTAAAGTAAACTCAAATTCTTTTTGCAACATAAGTCTTTACTTTTCACTCAAAATTTTACAACTTATACCTCTTGTGGCACGGGCTACAAGAAATCTTCTTATTTTCTTTGACGATAAAATCTTTCGACAGCTATTTCAATTTCTTCAATTTCCACATCCGTACCATTAGCACTTAAGTCAGAAATACTATATCTAACTGGCCAAGCTCCTCGAAATTGAAATACTGCTTGTGCTTGTGCTGCTTGATTGTAGATAGTTATAGAACCATCCCGAATTTGTTTAGACCAATTTCCCCTTTCAACCGATTCAAACCATTGAGACAACGTTTTAGATTGAGTCATTCCTCGGCGCAAAGTTATATTATTAGTCTTAAGGTTGCCAGGAATTTTAGTACAAAGAACGTTACCTATTTCTTTTTTACCTCGTCGGGGAATGACTTCCTGAACTTCTATTGCTTCTTGAGAGCGTTGAATCCCCGTACATTCCATGAAGTAAGCATCTACAGGTTCTTGACTACCATCAAGTTTAAGTTCTATATAAAACCGAGCATTTATGAGAATCTCTGGGAATTTATTAGTTAAGTTTGCCATAGGAGTTGGGAGTTAAGAATTAGGAGTTACGAGTTACGAGTAAAAAAATTAATTAATAACTCATTACTCATAACTCCTAAATTTTTATTGCACTCGGTTAATACCTGTGTGAACTAGCGTTATTGTTTCGTTAGCCACTTCATTTGAACCAGCTTGTAATTGTGGTCCTTCGTATTTGGTGGGATAAGCCTCTTTTAATTGCCATTTTGCTTGTGGCTCGCCTGCTTGGTTATAAACAGTGATCGAAGCACCTTGACGTTTTGTTTTCCAATCTGATTTTCCACCTTCGTTTTTGTTACAATCTTCGTACCATTTATAAAGGTCTTTATTAGTAGTTGCAACAACTTTGACAATAACTGGCTCAAATTTAACCTGAGTGGGTGCTGCTTGGCGTAAGTTCTTAGCACCTTTACCAGAACCAAGTACTGTGTCTCCACCAGCTGCTGGGCTTTCGGCGCTCAGACCAGAAACTTCTAAAATTAGCTTGTCTTGAATGTTATCAGCTTCAAAGTAAAATCTACAACTAACTAATAATTCATCTTGAGCTGGCATAATTCAAATCCTTCCTGTTTACTTTTGTTGTGTTTTTTTGCGAATTGAAAACCTGATACCATTTTGGATTTTAGATTTTGGATTGAGAAAGTCGTGTTTAGACTCGATCTTGACCAACTATCTGTCGCACTCTTTGTTCAAACTGGTATGATTCCTTCTTTAGTGGGCTTTTAGCCCACCCTACAGAATTTACTCTTCGTCTT
The DNA here is from genome assembly GCF_000346485.2 of Scytonema hofmannii PCC 7110. Classification (NCBI taxonomy): domain Bacteria; kingdom Bacillati; phylum Cyanobacteriota; class Cyanophyceae; order Nostocales; family Scytonemataceae; genus Scytonema; species Scytonema hofmannii. Next base: position 4,758,560 of record NZ_KQ976354.1, on the reverse strand, counting down.
GAGCAGTCCACTGACTAATGCGGAAGATAACGAACTCCGCTGGACGAACTGGACAAACACCGACTTCTACGTACAACCTTCCTAAGATCATCGTGTCAGGGGTATTAATTGTTTCGTCACACTTAACGTAGAAAGCTTGTTCAGGTGATGCTCCGTACAATGCTCCTTCTCGCCATAACCGTTCTAAGAAATTGTTGATGGTACGCCGTACTCTAGCCCACAGATCTTCGTCGTTTGGCTCGAATACTACCCATTGAGTACCTAATTCGATAGATTTTTCGATGTAGCTCATTAGACGACGGACGCTGATATAACGCCATTCGGTCTTGTCGGGTTCTACCAGAGTTCTTGCACCCCAAATCTTAATGCCTCTACTGGGGAAGGTACGGATACAATTAATACCTTGAGGGTTTAACAACTCTTGTTCGCGGAAGTTGCAATCGTAAGCTAGACCAGTAATACCGCGAGGAGTTTCGTTAGCTGGAGCTTTGTATACTCCCCTCGATTCATCGTTACGCGACCAAACGCCCATCATATAACCGCAAGGAGGAACTAAAATCGGTTTACCGTTTTTGCGGGGGTTTGCTACCTGTACCCAAGGGTAATATAGTGCTGCAAACATAGAGCGACGCTGAAAGTCGTTGTTCAACCAGTTGACTACCTGTTGCGGTTTAACTCGGTCAGGTGGTGTATCTAAAACGACCATGCGGTTGGGAGGATTTGGGCTTGAGTTTTCGCATAGGCTAATCATTAACTCCATAATGCCGTGAACTTGGTCTTCATCGAGCAAACCAACTTCGTAAGCTTTCATCAAGTCTGGACAAGCCAGCATGGTGATTTCGTCAACCTCGAATAAGCCTTGGATACCGCTGCGGTCATCGCGAACGCCTTGTACGTAACGCGCCAAATTTTCTTGGGTTGGTAAAACTGGGGGTGGACTAAGCTCAAATTGACCATTTACCGGACGGCGAGCGAGAGGTAGCCCTTTTTGTGTCATATCAACAACAGACACATACTGAGACTGCTCTAACTTGGTTACAACATAGTCTCCCAATTCGGGTAGAACGTTGCGATCCATAGTCAGGTTTTCGTAACGCTCCAACAGTTGACTATCCCGGCGCAGTGCTATGGTGAAAAATTCATCAGGTACTGGTGCTAGTGCATTTGGGTCATTGGGTTTGTCTGTTTTAGGTTCGCCCGATAAAATTTCTATTGTTACGGCTCCATTTTCTACCTCTTCTGGCTTTAAAGCAAACTCTAGAGATTCGCGTTTACTTGAGGTTTTCAGTTTCAATGCGCTATAGTCGGGACCTGGTTGATTTGTTTCTTGAGTCGGTTTGGGTAGTTGAGTACCAATACTCACAACCCAACAGCGAGCGCCTCCATTATTAAACCAACCTTGAACCGTAAAGGGTAAATATGCGTCAAAGTCGGTATAGCCATCGGAATTTTCTTTGGCGAAGTATTGCAGATATTGATCCCAACTGGTGACCAGCATTGGTTGACCAATTTCGGCTCCATTGCGGATGGCTTCGGTAAAGCCAACAAAGCCCGCAATGTTAGTTTGTACACCGTCTATCGGGCGACTACCTTTTTCAATTTCTTCAACGTAGACACCAGGAGCAAAGTAATCAAGTCTTGGCATAAATTGTCTTCCTTAGGATAACAGATATCAAGTCGATCGGTTTCAATGCATTCATATGCATTAAATTGCATATGAATGCAGTTAGCTAACAACTAAAATGAAGATATTTTGCTGTTAGCAAAGATTGTTTCTTCTTTATGTAGTCACTCGGCTTTTTTGTTGAGCAAATTTTCAACAATTTCAGATTGATAGTTTTCTGGCGAGTGCTAAACTATTTGTAGGTAAGCTTTATAGTGTTTCAGCCCCCTCGTTATCTTTTTATAGTTTTCACTAGAATTTACATATGCAATTTGCGAGGACTTTTTGATGAGAAAGGGATCAATACGATACTGTCCAGAGGAGGATTAGGAAGTTATTTTATTTGTCTTTTCAGTTTTTACATCAGTGTCTTCAGATCCAGTTATATAGCAATCCTAAATGATTTATAAACGTTAGATACCCGACTTCTTTGAGAAATCGGGTATCTGGACACTCAAATTTTCACAAATCAAATAGGAATGCTATAGAATAAGCAAATATACTTAGCAAACCGCCTTGGAATAGAAGTGAACTACAATCACCACCCTCAATGGCATTTTGTCCCCACTAGCTGCTTGAGCTACCGGAATATGCATAAGCTTCCTATGCGAGCGAAATAATGCTGTATTCAAGAGAGCAATCGCCAATAGCTTCGTCTACTGTTTACATTCCAGTCTTCCCCAACTGTTCTCAATACCATAAATACATTGCTTATACGCTAAACTACTTGTTTTGTCTTGACCACGACCATCTCCACAAGTAGCAGTCAAAATACTATCCTTTACAGAAATATTTTTACAAGTATGTTGATAGGTTCCTGATGGCAATGGCTGCGGCTGTGATGTAAAATAATAAAAGCAAATCATAACACCTGTAACTGCTGCAATAATACTGATCCCCTTACTAAAAATTGAACCATTTGTTAAAACTACAGTTAAATTTTGATTCTTTGAACTATTTGAATTAATATTGCTAAAGTTTTGATCGCAATTAAGTTTGGCGGCAATTTCACTTAAAATAGTTGCATATTTTCCTTGAGAAAAAACCGGAAATAATTCTTTACAACAAAGCTTGCAAAGAGCTTCTTCTTCACCTATTTCATTCAAATACTTAATAAGTAGTAGAAAAAAGTCATATTCTGAAGAGTCTCTGATAAATGAAAGTCGTTTGGGGTCGATTCCAATGTTATAACATAGTGCTTCTCGTGTTCTTGATTGTTGGCTACGGAGTAGAAGGTTTATTAATGTGTCTATATCAGTTTCGTCTAAAAAGAATTGAGTTGTCATACTTTTAACACCTTTTTGAATGGAGGCTGTTCATTAAACCAACTTACCTTAGCAACCGTTTCCTTAATATTTGGCTTTTTCTTTAAAATCGGAGTTAGTTGCTCTGGAATACCTGCCAACCGAATTGCAGCACAACCAAATTTGTAGGCAAATTCAACAGACTTTCCTGCTCCTAGAGCATCGTAAAAGCCCACAGCGAATTCAATTGCTGCTCTATCGCTGATTGCCTTGCTCATACCAATCACACAATTAATGTGTTGAGCGATCGCACTGCCCACTTCTGCTCTAAGACAAACTGTTCGCGGTGTTTAGCTCGCTGCAACCCAGCATCAATTTCACGCACCTCCTCATCTAAACGCAGTGGTGTCGTGCTTTTAGGATTTGCTGCTAAAATCAAGATTTTTTGTTGCATAAATTAATTAGCTCCAGCTATATTAAGTTGAAAAGTTTTTCTTAAATCATAAAACTGCTTTTTCAAATCATCTGAAATGTTGATGTGCATTTCTTTAGTAGTTTTTGCAGTCATGTAATTGATTCTCGCATGGATAAAGCTACAAAAGTAAAAACGGCACTTCCGAAAAAATTCCATTAACTTATATCTTCCACCTACACCATTTTGGTGTAAGGCATCTATTCCTCTCACCCTTAAAAAATGAGCGAACGTACAGTATGTATTGGAAGTGGGGAGTTTAGTATGCATAAGCTGTACAAATTTGCATCTACATATAATCAACCTGGATTTGATGCCTCAAATTTTGCACTAAGCCTTTCTCTATGCGCCCGTTTCAACAGACTTAAGCTATTAGCCAGCAACTTATAGGTACTGGCTAGTAGCCTAATAACGCAATATTTGACACACCAAAATTTATATTAAACGGTAACAACAATGAGTAATTATTTAGCGATCGCTACTGTTACGGCAACTCTACAAAGAATATTGCAAGCCAATATACAAGTAGATTTACCCGGTGCAAAAGTCACTACTACTCAATCTAATACAGGTAGCGGTGGTGGTACGCCAGAACTAGGAGTAAATATTTATTTATACCTAATTTCCCCCAATCCTGCTTGGCGTAATTCTGATTTACGGAACCGTCGTCCAAAGGGAGATTTAATCAAACAAGCACAAACTGGTCTTGATTTATACTACATAATAACTTGTTACGGCGATGATATAGAACTGGAACCGCAACGGCTAATGGGTAGTGTGGTGCGTACTATTGTTGACTACCCGCTTTTAACGTCAGAGATGATTCGGGAAACGGTGAACAACCCAACTTTTAGCTTTTTAGCTGATTCTGACCTCGAACAACAAGTGGAGCAGGTAAAAATTCTTCCTAATATGATTAGTGTAGAAGAACAGTCAAAAACTTGGTCTGACTTTGTTCAGTCTCCTTATACATTGTCTTTTACTTTTCAAGCAAGTGCAGTCTTAATTGAGGGTAGTAAACCTAGCCGTAGAGCTTTACCTGTAAGAAGTACTGGATTTTATACTGCGCCTTATCAGCCTGTGATTTCCCAAGTCGTACCGGATGTAGGGATCAATCAACCGATTTTAGCTAACAGTAGTTTGATAATTCGCGGTCAGCAATTACAATGCGATCGCTCACAAATTAAGATAGGTGATTGCAAGCTACAGCCACAAGAGGTAAGTGAAAAAGAGATTTTATTAAATTTATCCTCACTACCAATAGAGCAAGTCAAGTGGTTGCGAGCTGGTGTGCAGAGTTTACAAGTATTACATTCGTTTGCAAAACTATCAAAAATTGACCCAGAGCGTTTTATTGGGTCTAATGTAGTACCGTTTGTCTTGTGTCCAATAATTACAGAGGTGGAAGTTAAAAAATTAGAAGATGACGGATATGATTTATATTCAGCAGAGTTAAGCGTGCAACTAGATTTAACAGTAGGTGCTAATCAGCGAGTATTTTTGTTATTAAATGAGCGGAACTCCTCCAAAGAAACTGAGCGATCGTCCTCTCATCCTGCTGCGTACATTTTTCCTGCAAAGTCTCGCAGTCAAGATACCAACGTAATGATGTTTTCTATAAATGATGTGAAAGCAGGAGATTATTTAGTGCGCGTACAGGTAGATGGTGCGGAAAGCCCTTTATATGTAGATACTAACCCAGAGAGCGAAACCTACGAGCAATATATTCATCCGATGGTTGTAATTGGATAGTAGTTGTATTAATTTTGATTTTAGATTTTGAATTACGAGATAAGAGATAAAACTATGACACGGCAACGAAGCAATTCAGCACCACCAAGATTACCGACTCAAGAAACTGCTGTTCTACAATCTGAGGCAGGTTCGAGTAATTGGCGGCAAGATGCTACTAACTCACAGCAGACTACCACTAGTTTAAGAAACCTTGATTTAAGGTCTATAAATTCATATTCCCACCCACTGTCATCACATGAACAAAATGATGATTTTGACGAAATATTAGACCTATATGACCAAAGAGAAACAGACGAAGATGCTACTAACTCACAGCAGACTACCACTAATTCAAGAAACCTTGATTTAAGTCCCATAAATTCAGATTCCCACCCACCGTTATCGCATGAACAAAATGATGATTTTGACGAAATCTTAAATATACATGACCAAAGAGAAACAGACGAAGAACAAAATGATGAAAATAATGAAGAAAGATATAAAACAAACGAAAATGCACTTGAAAAACCTTTAAGAAAACCTGATAGATTAAGATTGAATCAAGCTCAAGTTACTACCACAGAAGGCAAGGAAGAAACCATTAGCAAAGAGCAGAATTTTAAAATTACTGATACTGAAGAAGACGAAACAAGTTATATAATTCAGTATTACAAATGGAATAGTAATAATTCTGAACCAAGGCAACGCTTAGAAGAAATTCAAGGCCGGATTGAAAAAGATAACGTTGTGAAAGGAAGTAGGCAACAAACGCCTTTAGAAAACATAAATACAGGTAGAAGAAACAGACCAGTACAAATTTTACCTAATAATGTGCGTGGAATTAGACAAGAAGATGTATATCAAAATGGGGTTTCTGACTGCTATTTACAAGCCGCAATGATTGCAGTAGCAAAGCAAAATCCACAACAAATTTGGGATATGGTCAGCGTGAATGACAATGACGTTAGGGTAACGTTTCACTTGCCCGAAAATAACGAAAATAATGCTTCTAATCTCAACCAGGAGTTAAGACCAATAGAGATTACTGTGAAGAAATCCCTACTACTTAATAACGACGGACAACTAGTTTATGGTGGTAAAATTGGTAACAATAACTATCTTTGGCCTGCTTTCATCCAAAAAGCATGGGCAGTAGTTAAAGGTGGATATGCAGAATCAGCAATGGGGGTAGTAACAGATACTATCAAGGCTATTACTGGTGAAGGCAGAAGTACACCATTTCGTTTGACCCATCATTGGAATATTTATAACAATCTAGTAACGGCGCTAAATGACCGAAGAGCCGCAGTGCTTACTACTTCTGTATTCGCCAAGCAAGGTAAATTGAAAAAGTTACTCAACTCCTTTAATGATAGGTCAGCCCCCAAAGACAAACCTCTCGGTAAGGTTCGCGTCATGCACGCTTATGCTGTGTTGGATATGGATAACAGAAATCTCACAGAAAATGATTTTCAAGATAATGCTATTCCAGATGTTTCGCTGACATTACGCGACCCAAGAGATCCCAAAGGTAAAACCTTTAAACGTACCCTTAAGCAAGTGCTAAGTAAAGATAAGTTCGATGCGGTTCACACTGGGTAAACAAAACCATAAAATTTATTATTTGAGAACAATCCTGATATGAAATATTAGGAAATATTAGGAATATACCTACAATGCTATTAACTCAAAAACCAAAAAATGAAATTCATAACGACTGTTGGCAAGAACTTAACCGTCGCTATTTAATGGCTGCAATAGCTTCTGTATCTGAAAGTTTAGAAAAATACATAGCTCGTTTACAAGACCACCCAGTAGAACAAAATCCTCAATCCAAAATCGAAAAAATGCCTATTCCATCGGCGTTAGAGCAACTCTGTACAACTTTTGAGCTTTCAGATTTTGAGCGGGATATATTAGTGTTATGCACTGGAGTTGAGTTGAAATCTTCAGTTGCAAACCTTTGTGCAGAAGCTCAGGGAGATGAGGAACTAACTTATCCTACCTTTGCTTTAGCAATTGCAGCTTTACCAAAACCCCATTGGAACGCTATTACACCTGATGGAGCATTGCGTCACTGGAAGTTGATTGAAGTTGGTTCGGGTTCAACTCTGACAAGCAAATCTTTACAGATTGACGAGCGAGTTTTACACTACCTTATTGGTGTGGAATCTACTGACGCACAACTTAGGGGAATGATTTCGCCTATTGCTCCTAGTGATGAATTAGTGCCGTCTCATCAAAAATTGGCACAGCAGATTGCAGCTACTTGGATGCAAGCCAAGTCAGATTTAAAGCTACCGATTATACAGTTGCGTGGGTATGATACTGCTAGTATGCAAGCGATCGCCAAGTCAGCCAGTGCAATATTAGGGCTGCAAGTTCATGTTATGTCAGCAATGGCGATACCAACACAAATAAGTGATTTAAATAACCTGTTGCAGTTATGGGAGCGGGAAGCAAAATTAAGCAATTCCGTTTTACTTTTAGATACTGAAATTGATATTAGCAACCCAGAAAGAGAAAGCGCCATCACCCACATCATCGAGAACATCCAAAGTTTACTGATTGTCACCAGTCGCGAGGGCGTTCGCCAAAGACAACGACCCTTAATTACTTTAAATGTTCATCTACCAACCAAACAAGAACAACGTACCCTTTGGGAAAAAGCTCTAGGTGAAATGACATCCGACCTCAACGGACATGTTGAAACTCTAGTAAACCAATTCAACCTCAACGCCCCCACCGTTGATGCTGTATGTACCGAAGTGCGAGGACGCTTGCTAGAAGGTGAGTGGGAACAAACAGAAAATCCTTCTCCCCCCCTCTCCCCCTGCCCCCAACCCCAGAGGGGACCCCTAGCCCCCTCTCTCCCCCTCCTCCTCTGGGATGCTTGTCGCGTTCAGGCTCGTCCGAGTTTGGATGAGTTAGCACAACGCATTGAACCGACTACATCTTGGGATGACTTGGCGATGAGCGAATTACAAATGCAAACCTTAAAGAGTATCGCATCTCACCTGAGACAACGTATTCATGTTTACGAAAAATGGGGGTTTGCTAGTAAAAGTAGACGTGGTTTGGGTATCAGTGCTTTGTTTTCTGGTGTAAGCGGTACTGGTAAAACGACTTCGGCAGAGGTGTTAGCAAAAGAACTACGGCTAGATTTATACCGCATAGATTTAAGTGCAGTCGTCAGCAAGTACATTGGTGAAACAGAGAAAAATCTAGGTCGTATCTTTGATGCAGCAGATGCTGGAGCGACAATTTTGCTGTTTGATGAGGCTGATTCTTTATTTGGTAAGCGTTCTGAGGTAAAAGACACTCAAGACCGCTATGCAAATATGGAAGTTAGTTATTTGTTGCAGCGGATGGAGTCTTACCAAGGTTTAGCTATCCTCACAACTAACCTGAAAGATTCAATTGATAGTGCTTTTCTGCGTCGTATCCGTTTTGTTGTGAAGTTTACCTTTCCGGATGCTAGTCAAAGAGAGGAGATTTGGCGACGTATTTTCCCTAAAAATACACCTACTGAAGGGCTGGAGTTTGCTAAGTTGGCACGGTTGAATGTAGCGGGTGGAAATATCCGTAACATTGCTTTGAATGCGGCTTTTATTGCAGCAGATGCAGGGGAACCCGTGCAGATGAAGCATATTAAGATAGCTGCTCAGGCTGAATATATTAAGTTGGAGCGAACGCTTACTGACGCGGAAGTTAGGGGTTGGGTGTAGCACATTGATGTTGTATGGCGTGCAAAATTCATACAGAAAATAACTGAAAAATAAATTAGGAGTAGGTAAAAGATATTATGACTAAACAACGTATAGTAAATAATTGTTCTTGTTGGTAAAGACTCTGTAGCAGCAACTGCCAAGGCATATAAAATTGGTGAAAACGAAGTTCGTAAAATAATAATGGAGGACTTTGGACTGGAAGATGAAGCTCAAGTGCTGTTTGTAGAACAACCCGGACGCTTTCATTTGGATATGGGGTTACTGATGATAGATAATGGACAAGTTATAGTTAATGATTCAGAGGAATCATTTAAAAAACAGTTCTCAGAGGAAGAATCAATACCAGAAGAAATAAAGAGACGCAAAGCTTTAGAAGATCGAGCCGCAAAAGACTTGCAAGAAGGAGGAGTAGAGGTTATCCGCAAGCCATTAGCGAACGAAAAGTTCAATTTCTTTAAACCTACAAAAGGTCAATGATAAGGAGTCTGAGAATTTGCCAACCGCAGCACAATCTATTCAAGCTGTTATTCTTTGTCAATGGTTATCTAATGGTTATCAACCCATCAACATTTTTCGTTATGACTCCAAATTAAAAACGATTTATATTCAAGGGGGTGCCAATGATGAAATCGCATTAGTCATCTATTCTGATGGAAACTGGAGGTTTTTCTCATGACTGATTTAACTCAAATGACAGTAACAGAATTAAAACAATACTTATCTGAAAATCGCAGTGATGATGAGAAATTTAGTGAAGCACTAGCAGAATTATTAAAGCGCGATCCCAATCCTGTCATTTATTCTAAAGATATGCCTTTAGAAGAGCAAGAACGAATTTTTATGGAAAAAATCACAAAACATTAGCTCTTGTAGTGCGATCGTCCATTGTGTTTTTGTGAACAAGGCGATCGCTCTGTCCTAAGCGCTATCTAGCAAATAACGATATGCGCTAAACTGACAGCATTGTTCTGGTGATGGCAAATCGTTATGGCTCGTTGGTTCAACATTTCAGGTCCGTGTCAACCTGACATTCACTATATGTTATCACCCACCATGAGGTTGCCCAACTTATCGCGGTTGATTGAGCAACGCAGCTACTTTGTAATTCACGCTCCGCGCCAAACAGGTAAAACTACAGCAATGCTAGCGCTAGCCAAACAGCTAACTCAAAGCGGGCGATATACAGCACTTATGGTATCGGCGGAAGTAGGCGCACCTTTTAGTCACGACCCAGCCACGGCAGAAATACCTATTCTCGATTCTTGGAAAGCGATCGCGCAGTTTGATTTACCAGAAGATTTACGCCCTCCCGACAATTGGATTCAAGCACAGCCAGGACGAAGAATTCAAGGTGCTTTGCAGGTTTGGGCGCAAGCATCAGAGCGACCATTGGTATTATTTATTGATGAAATTGACTCTTTACAAGACGAGGCGTTGATTTCTATTTTGCGACAATTGCGGGATGGTTATCGCGGTCGTCCGACAACTTTTCCCACGAGTGTTGGCTTAATAGGTTTACGGGATGTGCGAGATTATAAAGTGGCTTCTGGTAGTAGCACGAGATTAAAAACTGCGAGTCCGTTTAATATTAAAGACCGTTCGCTAACGATGAGAGATTTTAATGCATTGGAGGTGGGACAATTATATCAGCAGCATACTGAGGATACGGGTCAAGTTTTTACACAAGAAGCAGTCCAGACGGCTTATGATTTAACTCAGGGACAACCTTGGTTAGTTAATGCTTTGGCGAAAGAAATTGTTGAAGAATTGGTAACGGATACATCCGTAGAAATTACAGCAGAACATATTAATCAAGCAAAAGAAATACTGATTGCACGTCAAGATACTCACCTCGATTCCCTTGCGGAAAAACTCACTGAACCGAGGGTTAAGGCAATAATTGAACCAATGCTAGCAGGAATTGCATTAGGTGATACACCAAATGACGACCGACAATATTTGGTTGACCTAGGGTTATTGCGTCGCGACCCAAATGCAGGACTAACAATTGCTAATCCTATTTACCGCGAGGTTATTCCTCGTGTTTTAACTCAGGGAACTCAAGATAGTTTACCCAGTATTAGTCCTACTTGGTTGACTCCAGAAGGTGAGTTAAATGTTGATGCTTTGTTGCAAGCGTTTATAGAATTTTGGCGTCAACATGGAGAACCTTTACTGGGTACTACATCATTTCATGAAATCGCACCGCACATAGTACTAATGGCATTTTTACACCGCGTTGTCAATGGTGGTGGTACTTTAGAGCGGGAATATGCAATCGGACGCGATCGCATGGATTTGTGTTTGAGGTATAGAAATGTTACCTTGGGAATTGAGCTAAAGGCTTGGCGAGAGAAGAAAAAAGACCCGGAATCAGAAGGGTTAGACCAGCTTGATTCTTATTTGAAGCGGATAAAAGTAGATTACGGTTGGTTGTTTGTTTTTGACCGACGTAAGGACGCGCCATCTTTTGCAGAACGCTTGAAAACTAAAACTGCAACGACGAAGCAAGGGCGTTCTGTAGTTATTATACGAGCGTAGAAGTCAAATTGACTAGTAGTCTGTCCCATTAATTTTGATGGGTTTTGAAAGGTCAGAATTCCGGTTTCTTGAAGAAATCAGGATTCTTGGTAGGTGAAACTGGGTTTCTAGATATCAACTTTGCTGCTTTTCCCCAACAGTTTCAATCACAACCTGCTGAGTTTTTGTCTCACCAGCCTTATTTGTCACTTTCAACTCCACGATTTCTCGAATGGGACTTTGACTGATAGCATAATTTCTCGAACCTTGCTTTTCCACTTCTCCAAAAGCACCCAGTTCAACTTTAATATCTTCACCATCCTCTACTTGCCAAGTCAGATGAATTGATGCATTAGGCGCTAATTCATTTAATCGAAAAATCCGTTTGGGATTTTGATTAACTTCTTGACTATCTACTTTAAAAGACACGATATTGATAGGTGTAGCAGGCTTAACTGGCTTTGGTTGAACTTTAATAGTATCTGTCTTTTTAGATACTTCTTCGCCTTCTTTAGGAATCACTGTAAGTGTAAAAATGTAGTTTCCTGCTTCGCGTGCATCATTCATAGGCACATTCTTACACACCAGATTGTGTTTCTGTCCAAGCGCTTCTTGAGGTTGGCAAAACTTTTTCAAGTCTGGAGAAAGATTGTTATGTGTCAATACGTAGCGTTTTTCAACACTATTAACCGATCCATCTGGTGCTCTCCCAATAATTCTCAATTCTTTTACCTCTTCTAAATGACTAATTTCCCAATTGAGAAGAATTGGTGCTGGTGTTACACCATTTTGTGTTGGTATAGATTTTGCGATCGCACCCAATTTGTTTGTATTAGAGTTATTCCTCCTCTGCGTTCTCTGCAACTCGGCGCGATCTAATAATTCTGGCTTAGTTGGAAGCCATATAACTAGTTGTGAAGAAGTTTGTGTCGATTTTAATGACGGGTTTAAAGTATTTGATGCTCTTGTTGTAGTTGGCTGCAGAAAAAGCTTATTTGCTTCTTGATAATTATGGTAAGTAGAATTAAAATTTACTATTTTTGGTAAATTCCTCGGTTGAACTGCGATCGTGTCTGTCAGTTGAGAAGATGAAGGCTGTTCGGGATTATTTTTGGGGAATACCTCAATTTTAAAATTGAAGCTTCCAGCTTTTTGATTATTGGGAATCCTTGTTTTGCAGGTAAGAAAATCTATAGTTTTTTCTGAATTACTTTTGCTAAAGTGATGCAATATACTCGATAACCAAGATTTATTTTCCTGCTTTTCTTTCTCAACTTCAGAAGATAATTTCTTAACAACTTGACAGTTCCCATTCCCTAAGCCGAAATTATTGGAAAGCTTCTCTGGTAATGAATAACTTATTCTGTCTGTTTCTACATTACCTTGCAAACGAATCAACGTAACTTTCTTGACTTGGCTAGGATGGCTAATTTGCCAATTAATATCAATATTTTTATCTTTACCTTCTTGATATTTCTTAGCTTTAGTGACAAAATCAACTACCTTCGGAGATGGTATTTGATTGTTAAGATAATTTAACCAAACAGCAAAACCGATTCCTCCAATACTTCCTAAACCTAACAAAATCAGCAACCAGTATCGCCACCAAGGGTGAGGTTGCCAAACTATTGTTGGTTGAGGTAATATACTTGGTAAAGCAGGAGCCGGAGATTTACTTGGTTCTGTACTGGCGTTTTCTAGTTCGACTTCAACATTAAAGGTCAACCCTTGCGATCGCCAATGACGACGCCACCATTTTTGAGACTTTGCTTTTAATGTAACTATTTGCGCTTCTCCTGGCTCAAGTTGTGCGATCGCAGGTGTCAAAACATAGCTAAAAAGTTCATCCTTATCTTTTGCGCGAACACCAATTTCTCGCTCAATATTACCCTGGTTAATCAACTCAAGTTCAAACTCTCCTGCTTCTTGGGGAATTTTCCGCGACAGTGAGCGCATTTGTACGCTTAATTTATCGTCAGCCAGAATTTGCAAATACACCACATCCAACAACGCAGCATCTTCCCCTCTGTTGGTGGATATAAGATTAATAGTAGGAAAATAATATCCTGCTAGCGTATATCGCGGTGGATGGAAAATTAAAATTATTTCGCCCGTACTATCTGGATTTAATTCTAAGCCATCGCTTTCCCTGACTATGCCAGGAAAATTTAAGTTATCTTCTGGGTACTGTACAGTGTACCATTCATTTGATAATTCGGGACAATTAATATAAAAACGGTCTACCCTTTTAGAATGGTTCTCTACCTTTACATTAACAACAAGTTGTTCTCCTGCTTGTAAAGCCAAAGGATTAGTAGAATTACTAATTGGCTGTATACTAAACCCTGGTTCATTTACCCATTCTGCATCTTGCTGGGAAGGTAAAACTCGAAGTTGCTGCGGACGACGAGATACTTTACCAGGATATTGAGCCGCAGCTTCAACGATAATTTCATAGTTATACAAATCTGGTGGAGCTTGCGGAGGTATTTGGAAATTTAGCGTCACTTCTTGAGATCTTTTTGCTTCAATACTTAAAGGGTTTTTTTCGCTAAACTTACACCAACTTAATAGAGAATCTGATTTATTGTCAGTTGCAGATATCCAAATGTCAACATCGGCTCTTGTATCGCCTGTATTTTTAACAATTATCTGACGCTTAGCTACAAAACCCCGTGCAACTTCATTGCTATTTCCGGGTTTATCTTCTATAAACAAAGGGCTACTTACAGTTTTCATTTTCTTTTAACCCATTAACTCTATATAATCTGACTTTGTATTTATCATCCCCACTGGTAATGAAAACGTGATTATTTAAAGCTTTGATATCAACACTGTTAATTCTTGCATCGTCTTGAGTAACAGTTTTTCCTTCTTTTAACCCTTTTGACAAATGCCAAAGCTTAATTTTTCCTCCATCTCCCGCACTTGCTAGATAACAAGCATTTTGCGTCAAAGCAACTGAACGAATTGCTGGATTCACACCTTCATTATGCCATTGAGAGAGAATAGCTTTATCGCATGATATGGATGATTTAGTTGCTCGATTAGTGCATTGACGTATTTTATTAATATCCCACAAAGTTACATAACCTTGATTGTCAGCCGTTACTAAAGTATTTTTAGCAGTCGCTAGGCTAGTTATGTAGTGGTGTTGACTGTAAATCGGTTGCTGATGTTTTGCATCTAACCATCGATATTCAAGATCGTATTTTGAGCCGTTATTTGGATTCCAAACAGAAAGCTTATTGTACTGTCCAGCAATAAAATTTAGAGGTTTATTAGGGCGGCTTTCATTAATTGCTAAACCATAAACTGCATAGCCAACATTGACAGATTTTTCTGGTTTACTTGACTTATCTAAATTCCAAAAATTAACAAGCCCGCTTCCATGACCGCTAAATAAATAGCGACCATTTTGAGTAAATACGGTGTCAAAAACACGATTAGCTTTTTTATCAGATAATGTTGCTTTCTCTTGATTTGTGGAAATATCCCATAGCTTAACCTCTCCATTTTCTAAACCGACTGCAAGCAGATCATTATCTTTTGGACTTTGACGAATTACACGAACTGCTTGTTTAGTTTGACTTTTATTTGCGATAAAAGGAAATTTATCTTTTAGACGTAAACTATCAAATATCCAAGGAGTATCGTCAACCCGCCAGCGTCGGATTGTTTGGTCGCTAGAAGCACTAAAAACAAGGCTTCCATTTCCAAAAATACGTACCGAACTAACTGCTCCTTGATGATAAGTATGAGGAAGCAACATCCAGTATAATAATAATAGCAACAGGATTAAAGTTCCTCCTGCAACCTGAAGCCAAAAAGGAATAATAGGGAAAACATCCAGTGCTAAAACACGGGTATTAGGTTCGGCATAAATATCATTATTATCTTTTTCTGATTTAGGATTAGTTAAATTAGCCGCAACTTCAAATAGCAAGTGTTGTTTCATCCCTAACCAAGGTTGCTTTTTTTGAACAACCAAGTTCATTATTTTTGTTTCACCAAGTGCGAGAATTACCTCTTGAGGAATAGTTTGAACATTATCGAGGCTTAGCTTTTGCTCTGGAATATTAACATTAACTAGCTGGCGTAAATTGCTATCATTTCTAAATACTAGTTCGTAATTAACAGTATTTGCACCTTTTTTTCCTTTTATGGGGATTATTTGTTGTTCATTGCTACAGTTAAATTCGACAATTCCATCAGGGGTGACTTCTAAAAATCCCTTTTCTGTAACAGTGTATTGACTGGCGTCCGACTCTACCTTAATTTTAAATTCATAGTTTTCGCTCTCAGCATCCTTTGGCGGTTGAAACACAAAAATGCTTTTTGCCGATTCTCCAGGCTCGATAGATAACTTCTGTTGATTGCCTTGCTCTATCCAATCAGGATTTAATCCCAAACAAGTCAGGGTTATTTCCGAGAACTTAGTGCTTAAATTATATACAAAAATAGGTAACTCAACTTTATCGCCCGGAATTACTTTAAGTTCTTTAACAGGCATTTCAACTCTTAAAGACCTCAAAGGTTTATTAATTGTTAACTTAAGTTTTTGGCTTGTGTATATATTTGCGTATTCGACTGAGAAGACTTTTAATATTAAATCAATAGTGGTTTCGTAAGCTGGAATTGGCGCTCTTATAATTTTTACATGAAATTTTGTCTCGCTTCCCGGTGGCTTTTTAGCACAAATTTTTGGTTCTGTATTATACCATTTCATTTGTGTGCTATCATCTAAACCGGGTGTTGTTAGTTCTAATTGAAAACTAGCGAATTTATCACTTCCATTAATAACACTGACATCAAACTCATTTTCACCGTTAGTATTGACATCTAAATAATCAAAGGAATCTGGTGTAAACTCTAAAGTTTTTTTGCTAGCTATAGCTTTAACATTACCTGCCATAATAAATATCACCTTTATAATTTTTTTCAGCAAAATCAAAGTCGTTGTTAATTTTCGGATGCTTAGTTTTTAAATTTTAATTTTCCCATTTATTAATAGTTGTAATTAAAATCAGCTTATGCACTAAAGAAATTCACATTAGCTACTAAAAAATTGACTTAAGTAAATCAATGAGAAAAATAGAAAATAATAAATTATATATATAGCAATCCTAAATGGTTTATAAACAGTTAGATCCCCGACTTCTTAAAGAAGTCGGGGATCTGGACACTCAAATTTTCACAAATCAAATAGGAATGCTATAGTTGCACTGTCTTTGAAGACATTTCAACTACATACTAAGAATGATTTATTCACACCAACTTACTTATGACCACAGAGAGATATTTACGACCCCAACAATTGCAGGGTTATTTTTCGCCGTTGCAAAGCAAAATTGAGGATGTTGATACCTAATTCTTGGGCTGTGCGAATGTCGTTGCGCTCCAGTGTTAAATTATCATCTATTCCCCAAGCATCAGATAAATCGCCTTCCAATAAAATAATTCCTCCTCCATAGGATAGTTGAATATTTTTTTCGTTAATCCTTCCAAGTGCAGCGAATAAAAATGGTTGAGTTCGTAATGGATGTTGATTATTTAAGGTTTGCCAGGTTTGCATTGTAATCTGGAATTCGTCTGCAATTAAATTTTTGATGTCCCTTGTTAATTTGGAACTCTTACTCGAAACTTCAATCAAAATTACGCCACCTGTTTGTAAATATTGGCTAAGTGCATTTAGTTCTGCTGGCTCAAGATGTAATGCTTGCCAAGCTGTTAGATAAACTAAATCATAATCGTTGACTTCTGTTAGCATTATCTGTCCAATGGGCGTGACTCCCTGCAAAGCTGGGTAAAGTACCTCTACAGATTGCATTAAATAGGCAAGATTATAGAAAGTGCGATCGCTTGCATTGAGTGTTGTCGCTAGACGAACAACAGATTGCGGTCTGGCTTTTGCTTGAGGACGGTAGCGCAAATCTAACTGGTTAACTTCGGGAAATAATACATCTGTTGGGTTTTCTAGCTGCACCGTACCTGGTGACAAACGAATACGGCATAATTCTATTTCCCTTTCATTGGGTGGGCTAGTCTTTTCATCAAACCGGAACCATTCGCGAATTAGGTCAGAGCTTTGTCTCAGTCCTGGGTTTTGCGGCTCTACATAACTTGTAACTAAATATACTGTCACGCTTCCGGTTGTAGGAGCTGCAGTCGAAATTCTAAATCTACGGTCAATAGATGAGTCTACAATAATTGGATTTCCTTCGAGGTCAATAGCAATACCTGGTTGAATTTCTAACCAACGTTGGTCGCGGAACTTTGCAGGTGCATCATCTGGTGGTGCAGTAACTCGTACACCCAAACCAGAAACAACTCCTGGGTCATTCAGAGATTGGTAGTGAATATTTTGGCGATGTCTATGATAGTAATGAGCTAGATGCCAGCGCTCCGCATTCATCATTAAGCTATCATACACATGCAAGCGCTGTAAAGGATTAATAGATGGTGAGGGGAAAATTTGGTGAGCCATAATCAGTTTAATTCAAAAAACAGAATAGTAATCCTATGTTGGTTTGTTGTTTTTTTATAAATGCAATTGAAATCAACTTATGCAGCTTTTATAACGAAACTTTAGAGGAAGACTTTGAACCATATAATGAGCGAAGAGGGCTACGATACAGCTAGTACAAACTCAATTTTTAGTTTTGACTTTTAGTATAAAAATTAACTTTAAATGACCGAACAACGCGGAGTTAGCCGCAGTTTATCGGATATACATTTTAGTTATGTATCTACTTATCTTACTCAAGACAATTTTAATGTTAGACTAATTTTAGTGTGAAAAACTTAATGTAATATGTCTAAATCAATTAGTATTACTGAAACAAGAAACCAACTTCTTCAACTCCCAGAACAGTTAGGTAATGAACCTATAATTATTACCGATCAAGGCTCTCCAGTTATGGTAGCTATTAGCTACGAACAATATATGTCTATGTTAGAAACTATGGAAATTTTATCCGATACAGAATTTAAAGAACAATTAATAGCTGGCATCCAGGAAGATAGAGAAGGTAAAAGGGTAAGTTGGTCAGAAGCTATGAAAGAATTAGAATGGTAAATAATGGAATTTAAAAAAGGTAAAAGACCAAAGAGAACAAAAAGCACTCCGGCAAAAAATTGAAAAACTGAAAATAGAACCAGAAAAACAGGGTAAAGCTCTTACAGGTCAGTTTCAAGGTTATCGTAGTGTGAGGGCAGTCGGTCAACGCTATCGCATTGTTTATCCTGTCGATCGCAATCAAGTCATTGTTGTAATTGTGGGTGTTGGAATGCGTAAAGAGGGCGATGGAGACGATATTTCTACTATTTTAGAAAATAAGTTAGACGAAGAATAAAAAGATTACTTTGGGAAAACGAACTTAAGGTAAAGATTTATAAAGGCATTTGTCTCATTTGTAAGTCAGTAGGAAACTCTTCAATATTAGTGCCACCAGTGCGAGCAGATTTGAGCTTGAAAGGTTTTTCACCATCCCAGCAGTTGCTACCTAATTGCTTCACGTAGATTGCTAGAGCCGCATTTTGTTCTGTTTGTGCCAAAGTACACATTCGAACAAAGGAGCGCATCCAAGACAGTTGACCAACTCGCGCTTTATGACCGCTTTCAAAGCCTAAAATCACCCAGTCGATATGTTGGTGTAGAGGCAAATATTCTTGCCATAATTCTTTCTCTTTTCTTGTAATGGTAGGAAACAAACTTTGCCCTGGTTTCATAGGATTGATTTCCTCCAGCATTGGTTCCACGGTTAGCCATCTAACCCATGCAGGAATTTTTAACAGGGTAGGGATGCGTTCGTTAAAAGTACGTTGGTCTTCAGTTGTAGCGCCTACCCAGATATTTGGAGGAAGGGCTAAAAGATTTCTTGCTTCTATCCAAGCCATTGTAGTACTTAGCATAACTTGTGGTCGCTTGGTCAAAAGCTGGAATGTTTGGTTAGGAGAAGCAAGCATGGCATCTAGAATTTCAAAGTGCCAATTGCGGTCTATCCATTCTCCAAAAATATCTGTCATGCTACCGACAAAGATAAAATGGTGTTTTCGCATCCTACACCAACTTCCAAGCATTTCTCTATTCAGAGTTAATTCCGGTGGTGAGCCTTGGTATGGGAGTGAGTTACCGCGATTAAAGCGATCGTGTTGATTAATGTACTCTGCATAGCAATTTGCACAACCAGGAGAAACCTTGCTACACCACCAACCACCAGATTTCACAGTAATTGGATTTAGAGTTATGGTTCCTGTGGGAATTTTACTCATCGTCCTTCTAAAGTACCTCAGTTTTTCATTTTGGTTGGTAGTATAAGAACTCACCTTTGAATGATGTTGAAGTTGCGTAAGTCCTATCGTGATGGCTCTTGCTCTCTACGTTATCATATTTGGGCTTGCAGGATTGTTTTTTCCATTAGCGGTGCGATCGAAACAACAAAATCTTAAAAAAAACAAACAAAATAAAGATTTCCAAACAACGTTATTGACCATTGATTAAGAACTATCTCATTTTTGAGGTCTGTATCTTAAGTCAATTCAAGCTGTTGCGGAAATTTGTAGATTTGAGATGAAGTTCCAATTACCAACAGGTTTGATACAGATTTAGAACAATGGCAGCTGTTCTCTGTGCAATCTAAGATGGTAAGAGGTTGATGGGTATTGTGAGGACGAGGAAAGCTGTTTTTTTTGCGAATCGCAAACATACTAGGAGGATTATGTCTAAAAATTTACTGGAACAGTTAAGAGAGTTTACAGTTGTGGTTGCTGACACGGGCGATATCCGGGCAATTGAAAAGTTTAAGCCGCAAGATGCTACCACAAATCCTTCCCTAATTACTGCTGCAGCACAAATGCCAGAGTATCAGGAAATTGTTAACCAGACTTTACTCCAAGCACAAAAAGATGCAGGACGGGGAGCAAGTCAAAAGGACGTAGCTGCTTTAGCATTTGACCGTTTGGCGGTGTCCTTTGGCTTAAAGATTTTACAAATTATTCCGGGTCGGGTGTCTACAGAAGTTGATGCACGCCTTTCCTACGATACAGAAGCAACTGTTGCCAAAGCACGCGACTTAATTGCTCAGTATAAAGCTGCAGGAATTTCTCGCGATCGCGTCCTGATTAAAATTGCCGCTACCTGGGAAGGAATTCGCGCTGCAGAAATCTTGGAAAAAGAAGGTATACATTGTAACTTGACCTTATTGTTTGGACTTCACCAGGCGATCGCTTGTGCGGAAGCTGGTGTCACTTTGATTTCCCCATTTGTAGGACGTATTCTCGACTGGTACAAAAAAGAAACCGGACGCGATAGTTACCCTTCTGCTGAAGACCCAGGTGTATTATCTGTAACCACAATTTACAACTACTACAAAAAATTTGGTTACAAAACTGAAGTCATGGGAGCTAGTTTCCGCAACATTGGGGAAATTATAGAACTCGCCGGTTGTGACTTGCTAACCATTTCTCCAGCGCTGTTAGGTGAGTTAAAAGCCACGATAGGAGACTTACCACGCAAACTCGAACCTAGCAAAGCAGCAACATCGGATATTGAAAAAATTCCGATGGACAAAGCTACCTTTGACAAGATGCATGCGGAAGATCGCATGGCACATGACAAACTGGATGAAGGGATTAAGGGTTTCACCAAAGCACTAGAGACTTTAGAAACACTCCTGGCAGAAAAACTGGCTCGTTTGGACGGAAAATCAACTCTCAGCCATGCGACTAAAGACATCTTCCACGTGTACGATCTTGACGGTGATGGCTTCATCACCCGTGAAGAATGGATGGGTACTGATGCTGTATTTGATGCGTTAGACGTAAATAAAGATGGCAAAATTACACCAGAAGAAATGGGTGCTGGCTTGGGAGCAGTCATTCAAATGGTAGAAGTTGCAAAATAAGACAGGTTGGTTTATGCAGCGCTTTACAATTAGGTAAACTACAACCTCCCTGCTAAGGGACTTCCAAATAAAAAATGTCCCAAAGTTTCTTGTGGTGCGGGCATCTTGCCCGCCATTAATAAGAGACGGGCCTTGACGCCCATCCCACATTCCGGGGATAATTTATTTTTTGCAGTTCCCTAAGAGCGCAACACTTTGCGCTCTTACAGTATTATCTGATTGAATTGCAAATCGCTGTAAATCCTTAACTTCTTTAAGGATCTATACCAAGCGAAATATTAGTTAATAAAACTACCAAATAATTGGGACTAAACCTGAAGCTGTGATTTTTGGTCACAAGTCAATAATTGTATATCTTCACCTTTGCTTGTCAAAACTAGCACGGTTGCCACAATTTGCCGCTCGTGCATTTCATTAATGGCAGATAAACTCATAGTTAGTGTAATTAGGGCTTGCTGAAAAAGTTGAGCTTGGTGAATATAGAAGCCACACGCCTTGCAAAATTGGACTTTCGTCTCTTAGTTTCCCAATTTACCCAGCGCTCGCCGACGAAAAAGCAAGGTTTTTGAGACTATAGATGTTATAAACTTGCACTTGTTTGGCAAAAAAAGGCTTGAAACCCTTATCTGTCATACCTTACGATTGTTTTCAGCAAGCCCTAATTATTTCTTCATTTAGTGGATAAATTACCACACAGGGGTCAGCTTGAATCGCTGAAAGTAAATCCTCTGGATAAGGAATAGACGTTCTTCCTCTTTCAACAATCAAAACAGCTTCAGCTAATCTAATTGCAGGAATGATTAATTGAGAATCAAGATCGGAAAGGATAGAATTAGCATTCGCACCTAATCGTGAATTTCCTTCAAGAAACCAGATTAGTGCATGAGTATCAAGGACATACTTCATAATTGTTTAAGACCAGTCTAATCTGTCTTCGATATCCATATGAAATTCAGAAACTTGGAAATCTTCGTCTGTTGATTGTTTTTTTCCCGAAAACATACCAAACTGCATTATCTGTTTTGGTTCTGAAGCTGTTTTCGGTTCTAAAAAAGTTACAATTACACGGCTTTCTGATACGTTCAATGGTAATTCAGAAAGTTCTACCTTGCCGTGCTTGTACATTCCTTCAATTGACTGCAACATAGTTTTTTCAAAATTCATACTTAATATCAAATATAGCAGCAACTCTAAATTTGACTTGTCTTCGAGGAACTGACTGGACAAATAGGGTCAAATTCATCTAGCATGAAATAAGAAATCGGAGAGATCCCAATAATTCTACGCAATAATTAAAAGCATGACTTGGTCTCGTACAGCATTTCCGGCAGCTGTAGCAATATCTTCCCAATCGCTTTCAAGTAGCAATATACTCAATAAATTACGTAAAACCTGGCTATGATTAATAAACTCTTCTTTACATAAATCATCGCGCATTAATGTTGTTTTTAGTACGGGAATTACCGTCGGTTCAGGTAATCGCAAACGAGATAACAAACGCAAACGCGCAACTTCAAAAGCAGCATTTTCCCCTACTCCTAAATTTCGTTCGGCTAGCAGACGTTGGATTTCGCAGTTCAGGGAAACACGCAATTGAGCCAACCTTCCTAATAAAGCTGGATTCTGGATAAAAGCAAGAAATGCTTGATTATCCCAATCTAATCCCGCACTGACGTCACAATCTGCTTCATCCTCAGCTTGAATTGCTTGCTGTAATGACGCAGAGCCGAATAATAACTCAATAGCTTCGGTGACAGTAATATTTTCTTCTTCCATTTTCTTTCTTCTATACCCTACTACTTCTATAATTGTCGGCGCAGCAGCCCGTACTCAAAATAAACTAAATCATTCTTCTCCCCATCAATTCCGTAGTTAGTCATCAACTGGTTGTCGTAAAACCGTTCACTTCTGGGCAGTGAATGCAAACCTACCCTTCCTCCATATCCTAGCTCAACACTTCTAATCCTTGCATACCGCAATAAATTTGCTCCAACTCCTCGAAACCTTGGCGGACGCTGGATTTCTTTTCTATTCCATGGAGCCGACGTTAAATACTCAATATACACCAACCGTTGTCCGGATACCTGCGACTTGTGATGCTGCGTTTCTATTTGCATCAATCCTTGGGTACATCCTTCCGCTTCCAATGCGTATCCTTCATACTCTTCATTTCTACTAATAAAATCAAGTTTGAATAACCAATCCCAGAATTTATCATCGGTTTCAACAACACGTAATTGATTCAGCCATAAATTAATAAAATCATCAACGTGATTTTGTGCTAATTCAACAATAGCTCCATCAATTGACAAATTATCAGTACCGAGATTTAATTTTACTTTGAAATTCACATTTTATACATTATTATAATTATAATACCAGTATGCGTTGGAATACTGACAAAGCATTGTACGCTAGACAGATGTTGGTCAAGCCCAATAATCGCATAATTTTATCTGCATCGCTCTCCCTAAAAATTTGGATTTGCTGATTATGAAAATACTGGTACTGAATGCCGGATCTAGCAGCCAAAAGAGTTGCCTGTACGACATTGCTGGTGATACCTTTCCTGAAGAACCTCTCAAACCACTATGGGAAGCAAAAGTAGATTGGACTCACCATCAAGGATTTGCAGAAATTGAGGTAAAGACGGCAACGGGAGCAAAACTAGAAGAAGAAATTGCCTCAAACTCCCGATCTGAAGTTGTTGCTCGTATGCTCGATACGCTGTGCAATGGCTCTACCAAAGTGATTAATGAGCCTTCAGAAATTAATGCAGTGGGACATCGAGTGGTACATGGTGGAGAAGATTACCGTGAAAGTGTGGTGATTACTGAGGATGTCAAACAGGCGATCGCTCGTCTGGCAACCATAGCCCCAGCACACAATCCAGTCAATTTAGAAGGCATAGAAGCTATCGAGCAAAATTTGGGAACGATTACCCAAGTCGCAGTTTTTGATACTGCATTTCACGCTCAAATACCTGATGCAGCTGCAATCTATCCCGGTCCTTATGAATGGGTAGAACAAGGCATTCGTCGCTATGGGTTTCATGGTATCAGTCATCAGTATTGCGCTCAACGTGCAGCTCGCATCTTAGGTCGGGATTTAGCAGGGTTGCGGTTGATTACCTGTCATTTGGGCAACGGTTGCTCGTTAGCAGCAGTTAAAAATGGTTACAGTATAGACACGACAATGGGTTTCACACCCTTAGATGGATTGATGATGGGTAGCCGTTCTGGTGCAGTCGATCCAGGGATTATCATTCATCTTTTACGACAATCTGACTACTCTGCTGATAAGTTAGATAATGTTTTAAATAAGGCTTCAGGGTTACGTGGAATTTCTGGGATTTCTGGTGATATGCGACAGATTCGCCAAGAAATTTCTCAAGGTAACTCCCGCGCTCAACTCGCTTTTGATGTGTATGTCCATCGACTGCGATCGTACATTGGTGCAATGCTTGCTAGCTTGTTCGGTTTGGATGCACTGATATTTACTGCAGGTGTTGGTGAAAATGATGCTGTACTCAGGGAAGTCACTTGTGAAGCATTTGAATTTTTGGGCTTACAAATAGATAAAGAAAAGAATAAGCACAAGTCTGTAGATGTAGATATTTCCACTCCAGATTCAGCAGTTAGAGTTTTAGTGATTCATACAGAAGAAGATTGGGAAATTGCTCGCGAATGTTGGCGGTTAGTGAAGTAGCGATTATTGCAAGGAGTCAGAACATCTCATATCTTGTGGGGCGGGCATCTTGCCCGCTCAATTTATAATTCAACTCCCGCTCAATTTATAATTCAACTAGAGTAGTTGTTAATTATAATCTCAGGTCAAAAGGTCTTGTGGAGTGAGCGTCCTCGCCCTTGACGTATAGCAAAGCATAGACCAAGCAATGATATAGCAGCTACACCAGAGGGTTCGGGTACTTGAACTGGCTTATCTGATAAAGCAATTTGACCGTTGACTACTTCTCCGTTATCCCCAACTTCTCCAAGATAAAGATATAACGGGCTGCTGTTAGCAGAAATAGCGCCCTTAAGATTAAACGATATTTTTCCACCATCACCCAAGCTAGCAAATCCAAAAGCTGTTGAGGGATTTGCAGAGTCAATGACTAGAGCAGATGTGGCGTTGGCGTCAAAACTTTGCAATGTTGCCACTGAATTATCTATAGTACCGTTTGCTGCTCCAAATAAATCTGCTCCAACTACAGCATCTACTGAAGTGACGGGAGAACGTTGTGTTCCAGGAGTGAGGACAACTCCAGTAGAAGTAAAATTGAATACGTTTAAGCCTGCTACGCTGTTGATATTAGCCGCATCATTCACTAAAACGTTACTAATCTTAATGGCATCTAAATCAAAGCCACTAAATCTTCCAGTAGTACCACCTTGCTTGCTATCACTATCAGCGATCGTAATAGATTTGATATCAGAGGGAAGATTGGATATTTCTGCGTAATAAACAGCAGTTCCTTTAGGATTGCCACCAGTCAAACCAGGGAGCTTGATAAATTTATCGAGATTAAACGTCGCTGCTGTAGCACTATGAGCAGACATCAGACTGATAGCAGTAGCAGCAAACCCGATCTTGAAGAAATTCTTGTTAAGAAATATACGAAAAATTTTCAGCATAGTTTTTTTAAGTAGAAGTACCACGGTAATTAATACAGAAGAACACTTACTTTTCAGGCAAGTTAAAGTACGTATTGTTACCTTTTTATCAAATTTTTACAAATATACTGTTAAGCTTTTGTAAAATAAATGTATTAAACTGCAATTTTACGGTAAAAACAGGCAAGTTTTTTTAATAAGGACGCCAGTCTGAAAAATTCGGCTATATTGGCGAAGAATTCCTTGCGCCAGCAATACAACAGCATCTTCAGCTAAATCGATGACCTGTTCGTTCATCTGTGGTAAATATATTTTCCAGGAGAAAAATTATGTCAGATTTCCAAGATTTTCTGAGACACCAATTTGCATACGTAGCTATAGGAGAGTTTAAACCGGGCAAATTTGAAGAAGCCAAGCGACTCTACGAACAAGCAG
This sequence comes from Scytonema hofmannii PCC 7110, assembly GCF_000346485.2. Taxonomy (NCBI): domain Bacteria; kingdom Bacillati; phylum Cyanobacteriota; class Cyanophyceae; order Nostocales; family Scytonemataceae; genus Scytonema; species Scytonema hofmannii. Next base: position 4,732,240 of record NZ_KQ976354.1, on the reverse strand, counting down.
TAGCAACCTATACTCATGGCTTCAAAGGAGCATACCTCCTACAACAACCAGGAACTGACAAAGGAATCGCTGTTATTTTTTGGGAAAACGTTGAAGATATGGATACCAACCACAGCGAAGCTTATGATCGCATCCTCCAAGAAATGTTACCTTTGTTCGTCAAAGCTCCAACAACTTTTTTCCATGAAGTTGTCTGCGAAATTCAGCCAAAAGTCGAACAAAATGTCGAAAGCAATTAAAAGAAACCCATAGACATCTGGTGGAAAAGATGTAGGGGCGCAATGCCTTGCGCCCCTACCAAGACTTTCAGGTCATGCACAATTAATTTCTGGAGATGTCTCATGAACAAAAAATGTTGATGCAGTCCCCACCGCTTCTAAAAACCTACGCATATCTAGGTATAAATCCGTAAATATAGGCAAGTCCAACTCTACGGTGTAAGTTTGCTCAATTAGAAGTGCATTGCTGCTTGGTTCCCTTGCTTCGTAGCTCAGGTTCCTTGACTACTAATTCCCAGTTAGAGATACTGAAACGGATTTCAGTACGAGACTTAAAGTGTATATTCAGTTGTTTTGAGTGGCGCACAAGCCCCAGGACGAGCTTTTTAACCTTCACGGCTAACTAGGCATCACTGTCGGATGTGAATAAAACCACTACAAACACCATATCACAAAATATCTAGGCAAATCTACAGAGCTTTGCCTAGATATGCACACTTATTAGCGAGCAGCTTCAAACCCATAATTTAAAAATTGGGTGGGTATTTTATCCAATAGTAGTATACTTAAATTTCTCCAAACATAATAAGAGTAATGCTTTATACTACTAAAGTGAGGAAGTGGTTGTTACACAGTTTGTTGGTCATTGGGTTATCACTCTCCGAGCTTTGTGGTGGAATCGTTGGGAAAACAGTTCTCCTTGCTGAAATAACACCCGATACCTCTCTAGGAAATGAATCATCGCAGTTGATAAAAGGGGTAGAAGTCAAAGGACATTAAAGCTAAATATTCCGAATCTGCATCTGTATCCAATCCTTCTCTAAAATCGCGTACAGCAAAACATCTCGCCACTCTCCTCGCATCCATTCATACTCCCGCAAATAGCCTTCCTGTCTCATACCAATTTTTACCAAAACCCTTGCAGAGAGATGATTATGAGAGTCACAAATCGCAAAAATTCGATGCAGTTTTAACTGCTGGAAACCAAACTCTAAAAGTTTTTCCCCTGCTTCTGTTGCATATCCCTGTCCCCAGAATTGCTTAGCAAAGGAAAACCCTATAGAACCTTCTGACTTATTTGGCTCTGTGATGGAAATGCGACAAGCGCCAATGAATTGCTTGTCCTCTTTTAAAGTGATTGCGAGGGCAAAATGCTGACGGTTTCTTTTTCGGTGAGCTTTAATCTCTGTTTGTATATAATTCTTAGTGTCTTCTTTGGTGTTGGGACCAAAAGGTAAGTAACGAACGACTTCTGGATCGGAAGCATAGCTATGGACTCCTTGCCAATCTGATTCCACAAAGTCGCGAAGTATAAGACGTGGTGTTTCTTGGGGAAGATGGATACTCATGACTAAAGTTAAAAGTTCAAAGTTAGGGTTCAGAAATATCCCTTATAGCGTATAAGTAAGTCAGTGTTAATAACCATAATTAGTTTGTAGTAGCCCTGTCTTCGGAGACAGAGCTACTACAAACTAAATGTAGAAATTTTACTTTTCGTTACATAGTTTAGTTTTTTTTGGCTGAGAAAAATATATCTCATGCAAGTAGACACGTAAACACTTTCGATATTAATGTTATAAAGATTACCTTGATTAAGATAAGATTAAATATAATAGAAGAATAATCATACAATGGAAGTCAACAAATGGAACAATCAAACCCAGCAGACAAAGAAAATTTTCTCTATCCTCGCGGTCGCTATTACGGTCAAGTCAAGCCTGAAAATTTAATCTTTAACGCTAATCTTCAAGAATTTGCCCAGAAAATTGGCATTATCACCAGTTTAGAAACATCTGGGAAACTTTCTCCTGAAGAAGCTTACGACCAAGTTAAAGCGCTCTGGAAACAGTTAAAGCGCAGCAAAAAGGAATTGGGAATTGGGGAGCCGCCTCCTAACGACATAGAATCTCCGCCAGATGAACCCTAAAATGACTCAACGTCATTCTTGAAGACCTCAAACTCTTTTGGAAACAGCGATACCACTAGACTTTCTGTGGCATTTTCAGCTTCAACTCTGATAAGCCACCGCTCTTGAGTGCCATCGCCTAAACTTTCTTGACCGCAAATTTCCCCTATCTTGCCAGCCACATATGCTGGACGTAAAATCAGCACCTTGTCTCCTATTTTGGGGTTAATAGCACTCCTCACTGACAAAATACAAAAAAATATACAAGTAAATTCCGATGAATTTAATAACCTTATCTTAATCTTATATTAGCTTATACAAAAATCCTCCCAAAGAGGTAGTCAATAATGAATCAGCATACCTTTTTGGGAATAAAGGTTTGTTTATTTTGACCAACGCTCCAGTATTGCGTTCAATCCTCACGCCATTTAGACAGGATTTGCTCGTCAGCCTACCTAAATTTGGTATTAACGTCATGACGAGTCACAGTACGAACCCGGATTGGCAAAATTTGAATAGAAGCAGTACTGCGGAGAACTAAATAAATTGCAAAGAGTTGGTTTGAAGCCTCTGCTAAATCTAAATGTTATTAAGGTTTAATGTAGAGAAAACAGTTATTCTGTAATAAAGAGTCATTTTTGTAAGGGCTTAACTGGTTAATTGCTCGCAAAGCAAATGGCAATAGTTGAAATCTATTCATTAGTAAGAAGGAAATCAAAAGTTATGACAACTTCAAAAAATAGAGAGTTTGAAGTCAACAAAACCGAACAAGAATGGCAGGAAAGTTTGACCCAAGAGCAGTTTTGCGTACTCCGCCAACATACTACAGAGCGTCCTCATACAAGCCCACTGAACAAGGAGTACGCTAAAGGTACTTATGTGTGTGCTGGGTGTAGTCAGCCGCTATTTGTATCAGATACTAAGTATAACAGTGGGACTGGCTGGCCTAGCTTCTTTAATCCCATTGAAAATGCGATCGACATCTCTGTGGATAAGTCCTTGTTTATGACTAGAATGGAAGTCCACTGCAGTCGTTGTGGTGGTCATTTGGGTCATGTCTTTGATGACGGTCCCAAACCTACTGGCAAACGCTACTGTATCAACGGTGTTGCTCTAAAGTTTATCCCAGAGTCAGAGTGAACTGTCTAGAGAATAGGGAGTAGGGAGTGGGGAGTGGGGAGTGGGGGAAGAGGAATTTTCCCGTGAATAGGTAGCAGGGGGAGAGAAGGATTTTTATTCTTGGTTGCGATCGCTCGCTACCTATTGTCATTCAGAGTGATTCGACCTGCTGCATTAGAGCTACAATTGTTATCTGAGCCATTTGTCCTATTTTGAGAAAAGTTCTGTATTTTTCGCAATGGATAACAATCTAGCAATTATTTATCTCTCAGTTTTAGTAGGTCTGCTTGCATTTACAGTTGTCATCATTTTTCGCCAAATCTTTAAAACTCGCAAGCGTGAAGGTTCTCTGTCACGCTTGCGAAAGAAGCTAGCCAAAGAAAAGGGTACGACTCAAGAATATTACGAATTAGCTAGTATTTATTCGGAAAAAAAGATTTTTTCTCAGGCGATTACCCTCTTTCAAAAAGCACTCAACGCTTCTGAAGAAGAAGGGGAAGAAAATATCGCTTATATTTACAATGGGTTGGGTTATGCCTACTTTGCCCAAGAACAGTATGACTTAGCGATTCGTCAGTACAAAGAAGCTCTGAGAATCAAACCAGACTATGTGACAGCGTTTAACAATTTAGGTCATTCATACGAACGGAAAAAATTAAACGCCCAAGCACTGGAAGCTTACGAAAACGCAATAAAAATTAATCCCAATAATCCCACAGCAAAACGTCGCGCTGAATCTTTGCGCCGTTTGGTAAATGCATAGGGAGGGAGTGGGGAGTGGGGAGTGGGAAGTGGGGGGTATAGAGGCGTTGCTCTATATTAACAACAGTTAAGAAATTTCCCCAAACATTACAATTTATTTCACTTAAACAACCGTGTTGTTGTTTAAATGAGAAGCTGAATTCTGCTCAGGAACAAAGTTTTAGCGATCGCACATCCCAAAAACCTTTGTTCGACCCACTTCTATCAACGTCAAATTTTGAGAGAATCAAAAGCGATTTAAAAAAGCAACAAACACTGAGGGGGACATTGGGAAATGGGCATTGGTTGCTTCCCCTACTCCCCACTCCCCACTCCCTACTCCCTACCCTTTAAGGAGACATCACTAATGAAATTGGCTTACTGGATGTATGCGGGTCCCGCTCATATAGGAACTTTGCGAATTGCTAGTTCCTTCAAAAACGTTCACGCTATCATGCACGCGCCACTAGGCGATGATTACTTCAACGTCATGCGCTCCATGCTAGAACGGGAGAGGAACTTTACCCCGGTGACAGCCAGTATTGTAGACCGTAACGTTTTGGCACGCGGTTCACAAGAAAAAGTGGTGGACAACATCACCCGTAAAGATGCAGAAGAACACCCAGACTTGATTGTGTTGACGCCTACCTGTACTTCTAGCATTTTGCAAGAAGATTTACAAAACTTTGTAGAGCGGGCAACACTGGAAACAAAGTCCGACGTGATGTTAGCAGATGTCAACCACTACCGGGTTAACGAAATACAGGCCGCCGATAGCACCCTGCACCAAATCGTTCAATTCTACATTGAGAAAGCTCGCAAGAAGGGCGAACTTCCACAAGGGAAAACTGAAAAGCCCTCTGTCAACATTATTGGTATTTCCACTCTTGGTTTCCACAACCAACATGACTCCACCGAACTGAAGCGGCTGATGGCTGACTTGGGGATTGAGGTGAATGTTGTGATGCCAGATGGGGCTTCCGTTCACGAGTTAAAAAATTTGCCTCGCGCCTGGTTTAACTTCGTAGTGTACCGGGAACTAGGTATGATGGCAGCTCGTTACCTAGAAAAAGAATTTGGGATGCCCTATGTAGATATCACTCCTATGGGAGTTGTGGAAACGGCTCGTTGCATTCGCAAAATTCAGCAGGGGATTAACGCTCAAGGTGCTGGTGTTGATTACGAAGAGTACATCAACAACCAAACCCTGTATGTCTCTCAAGCCGCATGGTTTTCTCGTTCTATTGACTGTCAGAACTTAACCGGGAAGAAAGCTGTTGTGTTTGGTGACAATACCCATGCAGCAGCCATGACCAAAATTCTGGCAAGGGAAATGGGCATTCATGTTGTTTGGGCTGGAACATACTGCAAGTACGATGCTGATTGGTTCCGAGAACAAGTCAGCGAGTATTGCGATGAAGTGATTATTACCGATGACCATACTGAGATTGGAAATGCGATCGCTCGAGTTGAACCCTCTGCGATTTTCGGTACTCAGATGGAACGCCACGTTGGTAAGCGGTTGGATATTCCTTGCGGTGTCATTGCTGCGCCCATCCATATCCAGAACTTCCCCATTGGTTACAAACCTTTTGTAGGTTACGAAGGGACAAATCAAATTGCCGATTTGGTATACAATTCCTTCACTTTGGGAATGGAAGACCACTTGTTAGAAATTTTTGGCGGACACGATACCAAAGAAGTGATTACCAAGGGGATTTCTGCTGATTCTGACCTCGCTTGGACTAAGGAAGCTCAGGTAGAATTAAACAAAGTTCCTGGTTTTGTACGCGGTAAAGTGAAGCGCAACACAGAGAAATTTGCTCGCGAGCGGAGTTTCAATCAAATTACTGTGGAAGTGATGTACGCTGCTAAGGAAGCTGTTGGGGCATAAGTTCTGAGGAGTAGGTAGGGCTAAAGCCCACCTACTAACGTGCGGCACAGCCCTACCTACTTCACCTTTTTCATGCTTGGCGGTGAATTTTTTTCATTGCGACTGCCTCTTAAATTTGTTTATTAAACCGCAGATGAACGCGGATGAACGCAGATAAAACTGTACTTCATTCTGATAAGCGTTGTTAATGTATGCCTTACAACAAATTTGACCTTCAAACTCTTGTTGCTGATTTTAATTTAGAGTTGTCAGAAAATACTAGATTATTTCCCAATGTAGAGTTGGCTGAACCTAGTGAGTTACTGCTAACTCTTCTAGAAGAAAATTTACCCTTGGCAACGGCTATTAATACTGAGAAGGCACGTGGTGAGTTAATTATTTTTCCAGTGTTATTAGAAGTTAAACGTAAGATGAATTATCAAATATCCATCTTTTCTGGAAAAGAATTTGCTGTTGAGCCAGAACGTGGGTTAAATGGCAATCCTGATTTTTTGATTAGTAAGAGTCGCGAGCAATTTTTTATTCGTGCTCCAGTCATGACGCTTGTGGAAGCAAAAAACCAAGATATTAACAGTGGCTTAGGTCAATGTGGTGCAGAAATGGTTGCAGCACAAATATACAATGCTAAGAATAACCAATTCATTAATGCTATTTATGGTTGTGTGACTACAGGTGTATTGTGGAGATTTTTATGTTTAGAAAATCAGGGTTTGTCTATTGATAAAGTGGAAATTCCGCTTGAACCGCTAGAGCGATTGCTAGGAATTTTTTTGCAAATTGTCAATAGATAAACCTACAGATAATAACTACTTGTATTTGCGGCGGTAGTAACCTTTAACATATTTTCCATTTTTGCGTTTGTGACTTTTAACGTATCTCCTTTCAATTAAACTATCAAGATATTTTCGGTGTTGCGCTTGGACAAAATCATCGAAATACAAAAAAGCAATGAAAATACTTATCATTGAAATGAAAAAAATTAGAATATTGTCAATATCTTTATTGACCAAATATACAGTTGCTACGAGTATATTTCCCTGCATTAATTTAATTACCCATTAACCTTGGTTTGCTACGATGGAAGTGCTGATTAAAAGAGATATTAATCGTTAATTTCCTTCTTTATTTATGTTTGTATCAGTTACTGAGTGCTAAAAAAACAGAGGAAACACTGAAAAAAAGTGCTGTTACTATTTCATCTTAAGTCTCAAGTTGTGCTTAATAATATAGCAGTACTACGTATAATGACTATATACAAATAGTAAATCTTATGGTTATTAAAAGCATTCTTCTGTAATGTCACTGTTTTCTAAGGGAGCAGAGATGATGAATGGAGTAATTCTCTAAGCGTTCAAGTTATGATGTATTTGAAAAACATACAGCATGAGGAATTGTTGCATCATGTCTAATCAGACAACCTTGACTGATGCCAGTACTAAGCTAGCTGAACTGTGCGATCGGGTGAGTTCCACTGCGAAAATTCTATGTTAATCTAGGTAAAGTTGCGTAAATTCACACGATGCCGAAGATTTCCATACAAGATGCCAGTGACCTGTTAGGTGTACACCCCGACACTTTGAGCTATGTGGGAGGAAGAAGGCAAAATCGTTGCAGAACGTACCAGTGGCGGACATAGACGGTATGATGTTGCTAAGCTTCTGGGTACAACTGAGCGTGAAGGAAAAACAATTTGTTATGCATTCGTTGAGCACGCGCCCACAGAAGGAAGATTTACAACGTCAAGGACTTGTACTTGCCGTCTTTCTGCGAAAGACAAGGTTGGAAGCACGAAATAATTACCGATATAGGTTCAGGAATTAACTACAATAAACGTGGTTTATCGAAGTTGGTGAAGCTACTTCTAGAGAAGTGAAGTACGGCGACTGATTGTTACACATAAAGACCGCTTATTAAGGTTTGGAGCCGAGCTAATTTTTTCTTTATGCGAACAGTTAAACGTTGAAGTCATAATCATCAACCACGATGTTAACGCCTCACCCGAATAAGAGTTAGTGCAAGACGTTTTGGAAGTCAACAAGCGTGTTTTCTGCCCGATTGTATGGGCTGAGAAGTCATCAAAATAAGTCTTTGATTGAGGAATTGGATAAAAGTGCTAAGAAAATCTCAGCAAACAAACGGAATTGAGTTAGAATCTTGTGTATAATACTGATAAGCTAAATAATTTAAGGAGGTGATAAAACTTGTCCGTCGTAACTATCCAAACAACAGCATTCAACACTAATCAAAATAGAACGGCGTTAGATTACCTAGAAGAATACGGGATAATTTTCGGACAAGCTACCCGAACAGCATTTGCGCTACGAAATCGAATTGGTAAGACAACAACCAAAGAATCTGGGTTAGAAAAGACTATTTGCAAGGAGCTTGAAAAGCGGTTTGGTATTTCCAACTCAGAAGCTAAAAACGCTTACAATAAAGCGGCGTCTACTTATAGTTCTCAAGTAGAGTTAGTAGACCTATACATAGAGGACAACTACGACCGCATCAAAGAGATTCGACAGACTATTAAGAAATTAGAATTTAAGCTAAGCAAAGCTGTTGTGTCTGGACATGAATCAACCGCTAAAAGGTTGAAAAGAAAGATTCACTTCAAGCAACAGAAAATTAACAAGCTTGAGGCTAAAATCCTCCGTCTAAAAGAGTCGAAAACTACAGGACATTTTACCGTAACTTTTGGATCGTCCAGGTTATTTGAAAAGCAGTACAGGTTAAAAGAAAACGGTTACAAAAATAAAAAAGAATGGCTGGAGGACTGGCGTGCAGAGCGGTCTAATCGTTCTTTCTTTATAGGCTCAAAGAACTTTGCATCAGGAAATCAGTTAGTTAGATATAATGCTATATCGCAGACATTAACTATAACTGTTACCCCGGAGTTAAGAGCAAAGTACGGTGATGCCGTTACCCTGCATAATATTAGTTTTGCCTACGGTCAAGAGTGGTTGCTGACTGCAATAGAACCAGTTAAACACACCTCTACCCGTAAAGGTAATGATGGGGAGAAGAAAGCGGCTTCTAGGAACGGTAGCAAGCAGCCAGTCACCTATGAAATAGTTAACAAAGATGGGGAGTTTTATGTTAATGCAACCCTCGAAACAGTTGACCCAGTAACCCAAACATTTTTAGAAAATGGTGCGCTGGGAATTGACTTTAATCCTAATAGTATTGATTGGAGCGTAATAGACCGGCATGGGAACTTGAAGCGCCACGGATCTATTAAAATCAATGTTCAGGATAAGCGCTCAGCGCAAACAAAAGACATTATTGGAAAAGCCGTATCCGAAGTAGTCAGAATTGCATTGAGATGCGGCGTACCCGTAGTTATTGAGAATTTAGATTTTGCCCAAAAGAAAGCATCTATGAAAGAAAAAAGTGCAAAATATGCGCGGATGCTTTCTAATATGGCATACAGTCAGTTTACCCAGATGATTGAATCTAGATGTGTCAAATCTGGGGTAGAACTGATTAAAGTTGAAGCTGCTTACACCAGTGTTATTGGTGTGACGAAATACATGGCAATTTATGGTTTGAATTCTGGGTGTGCCGCAGCGTTGGTAATAGCGCGGCGCGGTCAGAATCGAACTGAAAGATTACCCAAACACCTTGATTCTTACTTTAAAAAGCCAGAGGACAAATTGAAGTCGGGAGCTTGGAAGAAGGTAGCTAGGAAGATTGATATTTGTGGCGCTTTTAAACGTCATAAATTTTATTCTCCTGGTATCAAACAGGTAAAGACTAACTGTCTTTTGCACGGCACGCTACGGCAAACAAAGACCTCTAGGAGGTTTGATACTGTGCAGGTTTTAGTGACCCCTCATATCCGTAAAAAGCCTTGCGCTATCGGCATCCCTGTCCTTAAGGGCTTAAATCCTTAAGTTTGCCCAGGTTTAGAGTAGCGCGTCATTGCCGAGCGTGATGTGGTGATTATTAATCGGCAAGAAGGCGAAAGCGTTGCCCTAATTGCTGTTGAAGAATTAAACAGTTTGCTAGAAACAGCTTATTTACTTCGCTCGCCTAAAAATGCCGATCGCTTGCTAACTGCGTTGCAAAGAGCGAGAGCCAGAACTTTCAAACCACAAACAATCAATGAACTACATCAGGAGTTAGGTATTGGTGAAGGATGAGACGTAGATACTGAGGGCTAAATTATTGAATCAACAACCAGATTATCAAGTAGAGAAAACAGCTTTAATTAAGGAACTAAGCCTACTCGGTATCAAGCATACTCCTGAAAAAATTGTGCGGATTGCTCGGCAACCAGATGGCAAAATAGTCTTTTTGGAAGAGGGAAATACTGAAGCAGGACTGCAGCATATACTTGAAAACCATTTTGACCAATTTACTGATGTGGGAATTGAACCACATCAAATACCTGATGCTGTAATCGCGGCGGTAACACAAGGTAGAATTGTTGGCTATCAGGGGAGAAAGAAAACTCGTCTTATTTATGAAGTGAGCTTTAATAGCAAAATTCATTACATAGCAGTAACTATCAGCAATAATGGTTATATAGTAGGTGCAAACCCTAGAACTTCCCCATAATTTGGTAAAGCAACTATGGCAGAAAAAATTAAACTCATGGCTGATTATGGATGCTACCCACTGTGGTGGGTAGATTCTGAGAAAGTTGGCGACATCGATCCAGCAACACTACCGCTTAGTCAAGAAACTATTAGTCGTTTGGAGAAGTGGGCAGAAGTTTACGACGCAAAGTTGAATTGGGATGATCCAGCCTCATCTAGTTTCCTAAGTAATGATGCAAAAGATGCTTTTGAGGAAGAAGGAATTAGCTTGTGGAAGCAACTGCAAAAAGAACTTGCATCTACTTATGAAGTTATTTATTTTAGCGAAAAACTACGCAAAGTGATTATTCATTGGAGTGAATTGGAAGCTGTAGCTTAATTTGGTTGATATGGTAAATAAGGAAGAGTATGAAGTAAGTTTTAATGGACAAACACAGTACATTGCAGTGAGTGTGAGTAATAATGGTTATATAGTCGGAGCCAATCCAGCTTCATTACCCTAATTCAACCAGAACATCTATGGCAATAAAGATTAAACTAATGGCTGACTATGGATGCGATCCTTTGTGGTGGGCAGATGCAGATAAAGTTGGTAACATAGATACAGCAAAACTGTCTTTAAGTCAAGAAACGATTAACCGCTTGCATAAATGGGCAAAGGCTTATAATGCAACATTAAATTGGTCTGATCCAATTGACTCACCAGGTTTCCCTAGTGCAGAGGCTGAAGCAGCTTTTGACGAAGAAGGAATCAGTCTGTGGAAGCAACTGCAAAAAGAACTCGCGCCTAACTATGAAGTCGTCTACTTTAGCGAAAAACTAAGTAAAGTCATGACCCATCTCAGTGAATTGGAAGTTGTGGCTTAGTAGCAAGACTATATTGAGACTTAACAATTTAGCACGATATGTACGAAAGAACCGAAAATACTGAGCGTCAGAAACCCGGTATCTCCAAGATACCGGGTTTCTTTGTCTCACGAATAATTTAGGAATAGGAATGCTACGTATTCGAGTTATAGTGTTTTTACTAATATATATTTTTTATAACGTTATAAATATAACAATACATAATTATTGTTTTACTTATACAGAAGACGAGAATAACTTCTTAATCATTAACCGATGTATCTTCTACTTCCCTGAGTACAAAAGTGTCACACAACTTTTACATTTCCTACCTATAAAAATCAGAGGATGCGTGTTAAGGTTTTAAGTCCATCGTCCTCTGTTACTACCTGACCAATGTACTCGCACGACTTACACAACCAACACCTTGAAGAATTAGTTAACGGTAGTGGTATAAACTCAGACATTGTTAAATTGAATTTTAAATCTCTTCAAGGCAACACTGCTTATGAATATTTGTTAATTTCCGAACATTTACCCCGCACGAACACCGGAATGGTTAAGAGTGGCTGGTTGCAGCGTTACGAACACGTTGCAAATGGCGGCTGGTGGTGTTCGGGTCTCGATCCATTGAATCACTGGAAAGCTATGGAGTGGGGATGCTTTAAGCCAAACCAACCCCGCATGAATGAAAATTTCAAATCTATCAAGTACGAGCATCCTCCCAGTACGCCAACACGAATTTTTTGTCTGCGAGTCCCACTTTACATTTGGCAGCAAATTTCTCAACGTTACAATGTGGCTATACCTGAGGAGATCGTCCTTCAACCTAATGGTGAAGCAGAAGGTTTTTGGTCGTGGGTGATGGAACGCAATGTACCCGTAATTATTTGTGAAGGGGTCAAGAAAGCAGCAGCACTATTAACACAAGGATTTGCAGCGATAGGTATTCCCGGAATTACTAATGGTTATCGTGTTGTCAGAGATGAGTTTGGTAATGTTGTCAGTCGCCAGCTTATTCCCGATTTAGGCGCATTCACCATTACTAAGCGGACATTTTATATTTGCTTTGATTTTGAAACTCAACCAAAGAAAATCGTAGCTATAAATAACGCTATTTCTCAAATAGGATTTTTATTCCAACAAAAAAATTGCCCCGTTCAAGTCGTTGAACTTCCTGGAATGGAGAAAGGCGTAGATGATTTTCTTGTTGGCAAAGGCGCTAGTGCTTTTGAATCCGTTTATCGCCAAAGCATTGATTTAGAAGTCTATCTTGCTCATACTAAACCCCATACTGAATTAACTCTTCCAGCTGCACTCACCATCAACCGTCCTTACTTGGGAGAAATACCTTTTCCAACTTCTGGATTAGTTGGAGTTAAGTCAGCAAAAGGAACGGGAAAAACCACAGCACTTCAATCGGTTGTAGAGCGAGCAAAAAGTCAAAATCAACCCGTCTTATTAATGACTCATAGGATTCAACTCGGACGATTTTTATGTGAAAAAATCGGTATTCAATGGGGACTTTGTAAAGAGGAGGGGATGAGGGGGAGAGAGGGTAAGGGGGGGATTTATCAACCACACTCCCCTACCCCCTACTCCTGTACGGGCGCAAGGCATTGCGCCCCTACTCCCCACTCCCTCGGATTATGCATTGATTCTATTTGGAGACTGAATCCTGAAGATTGGCAAGGTGCGATCGTTATTTTGGATGAAGTCGAACAATCATTATGGCATCTACTCAATAGCAGTACTTGTAAAGATAAACGAGTCAAAATTTTAAAAATATTTCAGGAATTAATTTCAACTGTATTAAAAACAGGGGGATTAATTATAGCCCAAGATGCTGACTTATCAGACGTTTCCTTAGAATATTTACAGGGATTGGCAGGAATTAAGGTAGTCCCTTGGATTGCAATTAATAAATGGAAACCACAGCAAGGTTGGGATACCACTTTTTATGATTCTCCCAATCCCACTCCTTTGATTCATCAACTTGAATTAGATTTAATGACAGGGTATAAATGTTATGTAACTACTGATAGTCGTTCCGGACGTTATAGTTGTGAAACAATTGAACGTTACCTAAAAGAACGTTTGGCAAGATTGCAACACAAATTTCCCAATAGTCTAGTTGTTAGCAGCCATACAACTAACACACCCGGTCATGCAGCTGTTGATTTTGTTGCGTCCATTAATCAAAAAGTGACTGCCTATGACACCGTTTTTGTCACTCCAAGTTTGGGTACGGGAATTAGTATTGATGTGCAACATTTTGATAGAGTTTATGGTATTTTTCAAGGAGTTGTTCCTGATTTTGATGCACGACAAGCATTAGCAAGAGTCCGCGATAATATACCCCGTTTTATTTGGTGTGCTAAGCGAGGAATTGGTTTAATTGGAAGTGGTAGCACAAATTATCGATCGCTTTCCTGTTGGTATCAGGACAATCAAAAAGAAAATTTAGCTTTGCTAAGTCCATTACATAAAATTGATATAGATTTACCTTTAGTTTACGATCCCATCCATTTACGAACTTGGTCAAAGCTAGCTGCAAGAGTTAATGCTTCTATCATCTTTTTCCGCCAATCAATGAAAGAAGGGTTGATTGCAGATGGTCATCCAGTTTCGCTGCGGAGCAATGATACGCAAAAGAATATTATTCGAGATTTACGCTTTGCCTTTTTGGCAACCGATCCCAAGGATTTAGCAACTCGGAAAAGATTAGTTTTAGAAATTGTAAAAGTACAGAAAGATTGGTCGCAAAGCCGGAAAAATACACAAGAAATCGATTGTAAAATTCGAGAAATTAAGCGACAGAATCAATTGACATTGGCAACGGCTGTAGCTAATGCACGAGATATTGATTACTTGGAATACGACCAACTTCTGACCAAACATTCTTTAACTAATGAGGAACGTCACAAAATCAACAAATATGTCCTTAGGCAAAGGTATGGTATTGAAGTGACTCCAGAATTGAAGCTACGGGATGATAAAGGGTATTACTGTCAATTACTTTCTCACTACTACCTCACCCATGAAAGCGAGTACTTTCATCTCAAAGATAAGCAAGAGTTCCATCAGCAATTATCTTGGGGTAATGGTAAAGTCTTTTTACCGGATTTAAAGAATTACACCCTGAAAATAGAAGCATTACGAGCCTTGGGAATGCTTAAATTTCTTCAGTCAGAACGCAAGTTTACTGAAAATGATGCTGATTTGATATTGTTGAAAAATATTTCACTTCAATGTAGCAAACACATTCGCAGAACTCTGGGAATTAATATTGAGATGGGAAAAAAGAGTGTTTCAGCAATCAGAATACTGGAGAGGTTATTGAAGTTGTTGGGCTTAAAGCTCAAGCGTATCGATAATGAGGTTTATCAAATAAATTTAGAAACACTCTATGATGAGAGGCAAAAAATATTTACAGTATGGCATCAGCGAGATGAATTGATGTTGTTAAATATCAGTGGAGTCAAAGAGGAAATGTCCAATACGTCTTTGAATGGAAAGTTCGAGCCTACACCAGCAAGTTACATGATATGAAAGCTCAGCGGTTGCATAATTTGAGGTGCGATAAACCGGAGGCTGAACGGAAGACAGCCGTATCGCGTTTGTAGGAATCTGACAAAATTTGTGAAATTGATTTTTTTGAAACACAGATGAACACAAATGAATTTGTATCCTCATTCAGTTGTAACCCGCTATAGTTTGTAGTAGCGCTGTCTTTGAAGACAGCGCTCCTATGAGACAGATACGAAATTTTACTTTTATTCTGCATCTTTTTTTTGCTGATTTACTTACAATTCAGGACTAATAATGCGTTGAAGTCCAATTAAGATAGGCTCATATTGGTCAGGTGTTAAACTCCCGCGATAAGCAACAATCCGGTTAACATCTATAACCCTTACCTGATCTAACAAAGCAATAGATGGTGTTCTTAACTGCGCCATTCCTATTGGAAAACGTGGATATAAATGGGGAGAAGATAATGCCCATAACTGTCCCTTATCTGTAGTCATTGGAACTACTATCACCAACGAGAACCGGGGTATTCCTATGCGATTTGGAAAACCTACCACAATAGAGGGTCGGTAGCCTTGTTGTTCACGACCTTGAGGATTGTGTTCGGGAAAGCGTGCTGTAACAATGTCACCAAATTCTAAAGAAGTAGTTGTCATTCCCTAACGATGACTACCCCCTCTCCTGGAATGTATTTAACAGGTAACCCCTCCTCTAGTTCTCCTGGTTGCCAATCATAAGATTCATAGCTACCCAAATTAGATAAATCATTATCTAGCCATTCAACATCAGATTTTTCTCGCGTGTCATTGCTAGCTGTAGATAAAGAAATTTCTTGATTATTGACCTTTCGGTACTCCAAAAAATCAACAAAATCCAGAACCTCCTGAAGTGTATTTTCTGGAAATTGTTCTAGTTTTTTAAAAATTTTTGCTTTTAGTGAATCCATTTTAAGTTACCATCTTTGCTTAATAGTGAAATACTTCTTTGCTAAAATTATATCACTTTAGGTGAAAATAATTGGTTGTATTTATCCAGCAGTTGTAGCAAGTAATCGAAGCCGTCAACACCGATAACTTGAATTCAGCAGGTGATTGCAACGAGACCATTTAAGTACTTAAATCCTCAGTCAAATCTAAAGCGCGGTGGCGCGTGGCGTCACCACTACTTTTTGTACGTATTCGCATCAATTGAGGAGTGACTTGCACACAGCAATCGATAACCCGCAACTTGGGTTATTAGAGCACGAGCCGCCTACAAAAGCTACCTCATTTTTTTTAAGATTCCTTCAAGGAATACAGCACAATACGTAATCCGTCACAAGCTATCATGTACTGGAAAGTAACCCAGCATAAGGCTTGAAGTTTTTTATGAAAGTAGCAGTCTTCAGTACAAAAGCCTACGATCGCCAGTTTTTAGAAGCTGCAAATCCCCAAAATCAACATGAATTGGTTTTCTTTGAACCACGTCTTGACCGAGATACAGCAATCTTAGCAACCGGATTTCCTGCTGTTTGCGTATTTGTACACGATCGCGCTGACGCCCCAACTTTAGAACTTCTTGCTTCACAAGGAACCCGCTTGATTGCACTCCGTTGTGCGGGTTTTAATAACGTGGACTTAAAAGCCGCCGCCGAGTTGGGTATAACTGTTGTCCGCGTTCCAGCTTATTCGCCCTATGCAGTAGCAGAACACACCGTTGGATTAATATTAAGCCTCAATCGTAAGATTCATCGCGCTCATAGTCGTGTTAGGGAAGGAAATTTCTCGATTGAAGGGCTTTTGGGATTCGATCTGAACGGGCGGACGGTAGGAATTATTGGTACTGGAAAAATAGGTCAAATTGTGGGACAGATTTTAAAAGGATTTGGCTGTCACCTTCTGACTTACGATGTTTACCGCAATCCAGCAGTTGAAAAATTAGGAGCTAAATATGTAGAACTATCAGAGTTGTTTGCTAATTCTGATATCATTACCTTGCACTGCCCTTTAACACCTCAAACTCATCATTTGATTAATACCGAAGCCATACAGCAGATGAAGCAAGGAATAATGCTCATCAACACGAGTAGGGGAGCTTTAATTGATACTACAGCAGTAATTGAAGGATTAAAGTCTGGTAAGATTAAGTATCTCGGTATTGATGTTTACGAGCAGGAATCTGACTTGTTTTTCGAGGATTTGTCAGAAAAAATTATCCAAGATGACATTTTTCAACGCTTAATAACCTTTCCAAATGTCTTGATTACCGGACATCAAGCTTTCTTTACAGAAGAAGCATTGCGTAATATTTCGGAGACAACTGTAGCTAATATATCTGATTTTGAGCAAGGTCGCCCTTGTCAAAATGAAATAGCTGCTCAACAAAAAGTTGCAGCTAAGGTTTAGATGGCAGTTTTTTACTCTAGGGACGTTATGTGTAACGTCTCGACGTGATTCGTGGCGATATATGTGATTCATTAAGACAGTGTAGGCTGGGTTGAGCGATAGCGAAACCCAACAACTCGATTTTATGTTGGGTTTCAGGAAACCCTACGATTCGATTCTATAGTAGTCCGTGTAGGAGTTACAACCCCTCTTCCTTGTCTCCCGTGTCCCCCTTGTTTAGATCTCAAATAAGATTGCTATACTGTGAACGGCTAACAACTGTTCTTTTTCAAAATGGTTTCACCGCCTATGTAGGGGCGCAAGGCCGCCGCGCCCCTACGAATGCTTGACAATTGTCGGAAAGTCATCTTCTAAACCGTTTTTGGTATATATGTTGGGTTTCGTTCCTCAACCCAACCTACAAAGGGGTATTAATTATTTACCTTGAACGATACGCTATACGAAGACTTTGTACCAAAATAACGAGAGATGCGATCGCCATCAACCCACCCCAAAACCAGTAGGGTAAAAGCAACTGCTGCTGTATTTGTGCTGAATCAGAAAGTAAACCGGGACCAGCAGAAGCACTGAACAAATAATTCAGTTGATGGTAAGTACTTACACAAGCTTGTACGCCAAGAAATTGAATGACAAACCCCTGTACCCAATGAGGAGCTTTCAAGGCAATACCAAGAATAATTAAACCTAAAAGGGGAATTGCCACAATTCCAAACAGCGATCGCACCCATATAGCTGTTGAGAGGAGCAAAAAACCCCCTAAAATCTTCAAACTAAGATTTGCAGTTTTAAAAGTGCGGGAAGCGAGAATTAGGGCTGCACCTGCAATTGGGGGTCCCATTGGTCCTGCGGCTGCAACCAAAGCGCGACCAATTGGTCCTAAGTATAAAGCTCCACTGTGATATGCGACACCAGAGCCATCAGGAAAAACCTGTAACTGCTGAAAGTTTCCTCCTAAGAGAAGCGCCGTTATACCATGACCCATTTCATGAAACCAAGTTGCCAAGATAGAAAATGGGTATAAAATGTAATCTCCTCTGGGAACCTGCCACAGCACAATAGTGGCTGCAGCAGCTGCAATTAACCAAGTAAATCCCATGCGGTCAATTGCTTGTGGTGCCTCTTTAGCAAGCAGGGGTTCAAAATCTTTCCCAAAGTTGCTCATGGGTTTGTCTTCCTAATCGTATGACCAGATAATGCATTTGGTCGCAGTTGCACATCCATCCTAACTGTTGTTTGTGCTGAACCGCTGTACCACAATTCATAATTCATAATTCATAAATTTAATTACAAATTACGAATTACGAATTACGAATTATTGAGGCGGATTTGGATTTGAGGACCGGAACGAGCAAGGCGAAAGATGACTCCATCACTAACCGCTACTTGGTGAATCCGTTCTCCATCCACATAAGTGCCATTTGCACCTACGCTGACAATTTCCCAGCCCTTATCTACCCGTCTTACCTCAACGTGATGGCGGGAAACCACGGCACTGTAGAGAACAACATGATTATCCGTCGCCCGTCCGATGCGGATGATGGGTTCATCTTCAAAAGTCCAACTTTGAGCCGGGAGAGATTGCAATGAATGTAACAGGATGAGTTTAATCACACAAGCACGCGTGTTGTGTTAGAAATAAAATCGGCTAAGAGATTTGGAACAGGAATGTCACTAAGTCTCCTTTACCTAAACTGATGCGATCGCCAGGTCGCAAGCGGTGGCGGTTCCCTGGCAATAGGGGTAAATTATTAACGTAAGTGCCGTTAGAACTGCCGACATCTTCCATATAATAAGCATCTCCCTCAATACGAAGATCAGCATGAATTCGCGAGACAATCTCTGAATTTGGAAATCCTGAGACATCTATATCCGGTGGAATGCGATCGTTCGGCTTGCCTATGTGTACAACAGAGAGATTGAGCGGTAACTCAATATCCCGATCGCTTTGGACGTGGATGAGGCGTGCGGTAACTTGCTGTAATTGAGTCCTGGAAGCAGGTGGTACAGCCACTGGAGTAGGAGGTGGCGGCGCGGGGGTGGGTATTGGTGCGGGTACTGGCTCTGGAGGGGGTGGTGTTACAGTGGGTGCGGGGGCTGCTACCACTGGTGGAGGCGCTACTGGTTGCGCTGCAGCAGTGATTGGCTCGGGTTCTGGTGCTGCAACTGGTTCTGGACTAACAGGAGGCGGTGGTGCAGCAATAGTTGGTGGCTCGCTGTTCTGGGCTTCGGTGAATTGTGGATCGGGAACCGAAACAGCTGTTGGTGTGAAAGGTGAAGAGTTAGACGCGTTGTTGTTGGCAGAACCATTCACCGTCACGGGCTGTGGCGGTACTAGCGGATCGGGTACAACCAAGGGTGGCGGTTCTGAAATGTCAGGAGCGACAGTGACTGCAACAGCGGTAGGCGCAATAGCAGCAGCAGGAGCAGCCGCACGCAGGTTATAGCCACATTGACCGCAAAAAGACGCATCTGCCTGTACGGTTGCCCCACAGTTGGGACAGTTAGTGGTTGCTGGTAAAGGGGTGTAGCAAGCTTCACACTGGACAGCGCCGTCTGGGTTTGGGTGATTGCAATTTGGGCAGACGATCATGGAGTTAAGCCTTTAGTTGAAGTTCAATCGTAAAATATAGTGCCGACAAGCAGAGGGGCTACTCTAGCTTCCGATTTTAACAAGTACCTTCTTAAAGTATTCAGTGGGTCGTATAAAGTATGAAGTCCAAATCATGGTTCCTTCATACTTTGTACTTCATCCTTTATACTTCATCCTTTGTTCAGGTCACTACCTGCGGCTGCATCTAACAACCACAAAAGTTCTCCTTTAGGTTGAATAAGGCGGGTTGGGTAGGCGAGGTCATCTGCAGTTGGAGCAAAGACTTGAGCCAGGGCTGGTTTTTTATTAGCACCAGTAGCTAAAAACATAACGCAACGAGCAGCGTTAATGAAGGGGTATGTAAAGGTGAGACGTTGGTTGTCGTCTTTGTTACCTACAGTAATCAGCTTGTCCTTTACTTTTAATGCTGCCGTGTGGGGAAACAAAGAAGCCGTGTGTGCATCATCTCCCATGCCCAATAAAACAACATCCAAAGAAGGAAACTCTCCGGGTGAAGAGTGAAAAAATTCTTGCAGATGCTTTTCGTACTTGGCTGCTGCCATTGCGGGATCTGCTTCATCTGTTGGCATGGAGTGAATATTAGCCGTCGGAATCTCGACACGATCTAACCAGGCATTACGTGCCATGAGTTGATTGCTATCTGGATGATCGGGCGGAACGTAACGTTCATCTCCCCAAAACACGTGAATTTTATCCCAAGGCAGGTTTTGTGACGCGATTGCCTCGTACAATGGTTTGGGTGTACTACCTCCAGCAAGGGCAATAGTAAATCGTCCCTGCTCTGCAATAGCAGTTTCCATCTTAGATATTATCAATTCTAACGCTTGCGAAACCAGGGCAGCTCGATCCGTTAGAACTTCAACTTTTTTGCTCATCGCTCTCTCATAACACTAGCCACTTCCAGCATTACAATAGCGAAATTCTGACAATTTCCCTTTTTCCCTTTTAAAACTTTTAACATCATCTTTGGTTGGGGAGTGGGGATTAGGGAGTGGGGAGTAGGGAGTAGGGGGTAGTGGGTAGGGGGTAGTGGGTAGGGATTGGTTATTAATAGTGCTTCCTTGTCCTCCTTATCCCACTCCCCACTCCCCACTCCCTACTCCCTCAATAGATTTCCGATCGCTTGCTGTTGCAAAATTAACAATTGTTGAATTCCTTTTTCGGCAAAATTGAGAAGTTCCCCAAGTTGCTGGCGACTAAAACTCCCCTCTTCGGCAGTTCCTTGGATTTCAATGATTCCCAAGTTTTGATTCATCACGACATTAAAATCGACTCCAGCTGCAACATCTTCTGTATAATCTAAATCTAGAAATGGTTCTTCTTCCAGTAATCCTACTGATACTGCCGCCACCTGTCCAATCAGGGGCGATCGCTCTATGACTCCCTGTTGCAATAACTTGGAAATTGCATTTGCTAAGGCAACAAACCCCCCTGTGATGGCTGTTGTTCTTGTGCCTGCGTCCGCCTGCAACACGTCTGTATCTACAGTCAGTGTTCGTTCTCCTAGCGCTTCTAAATCCAAGGCAGCTCGCAAGCTACGTCCAATCAACCGTTGGATTTCTTGTGTCCTTCCAGACAATTTCATAAATTCTCGTTCTTGTCGTTGATGAGTTGCTGATGGTAGCATTCGATACTCAGCCGTCAACCAACCTTTACCTGTACCTTCTAGAAATCTTGGCACTCCTTTAGTAACGCTGACAGTACAAAGTACGTGAGTTTCTCCAAATTTTGTTAGCACGGAGCCAGATGCATAACGGGTAAAACCTTGCTGGAAGCTAATAGGACGTAGTTGGTGGGGTCGCCGACCGTCTGGACGCTGCCAAGCCATTGGGATTGCCTCGAAATTTTCATATACAATACAGCGTACTAAAATTTGAATGTAATGCTTTAAGTATTTTTAAAGATAACGAATACAATTTTGGATTTTGGATTTTGGATTGAGAGATTGCCCAATGCCCAATGCCCAATCCCCCATGCCCAAATTTTATAACGGTTTGCAAAGGAGAGAAACAATGTTGTGCTGTACCATCTCTGGTAACTGATCGCCGTTAATGGTTAACAATCGACGGCGGCGATCGTAGTATTCCAAGATAGGAACGGTGCGATCGTAGAACAACTCCACACGGCGCTGCACGATTTCTGGTAAATCATCTGGAAGAGAACGCCCCACTGAACGAGTTACCATTACCGCCTGCGACACTTGGAGATAAATCGCCCAATCTAATTTTTGCCCCAAACCGTCCAGTAAAAAATCCAGTTCTTCTGCTTGAAAAGCCGTGCGGGGGTAACCTTCTAACACCCAACCACAGGCTACATCAGGTTTTGTCAGTCGCTCACTTATAAATTCAATTATCATTTCATCTGGAACAAGCTCCCCTGTGTCCACGTATGGCTGAGCGAAACGACCTAAATCTGTTAGGCTAGCGATCGCAGAGCGCAAAATCCCACCTACAGAGACCAAAGGAACCTCAAAATACTTACTCAGCCTGTGTGCTTGAGTACTTTTCCCCGATCCCGATCCTCCCAAAATAACTAATCTCACAAATGTTGGCTCCTTTTATATGTCATATTTATAACTTCTGATATCTGTACCGTCCCTACAGACAGCAAATAGCATATCTCTGGAATTCAAAGATTTTCAAAATATTACAGCAATGCCCCCTACTTAATTAACTTGTTTTTCTAGTTCTACGTTTTATTTTTTACAGCTTCTTCCTCAAAAAAGGCAAGGAATTCAATAACGGTCACTCTTGACTTAAGCGCAAACCTAGTGGTTGACTAAGAATGCAACAAGCTACAAAAATTACATATCGTAAAAAACAGCTAAATTATACAGGTAGGCTTGCCAAAAACAGCCTCAGCACAAACACTCTATTTCTTTGTATTTTATTAGACATTATTTATGGTTGCTCAGCTAGAAACCTCCAGTGAAAATTCGACCCTTGACTTGCCGTATTCCATGAAAGGGCTAGTACAAGTTTTTACAAGTTCTCACCGTAGCTTTTTTACCAGTGTTATGGCTCAATCACTGAGAATAGCCGGTCAGGGTACACCAGTGTTAGTTGTACAATTTCTTAAGGGTGGTATTCATCAAGGACACAATCGCCCAATGCGCTTGGGGCAAAAATTAGACTGGATACGTTGTGATTTGCCTCGATGTGTTGAGACACCACATTTGGATGAAACTGAAGCCCAATCTTTACAAAAGTTGTGGCAACACACACAAAAAGTTGTCTTCGAGGATAAGTATTCTCTTGTTGTATTGGATGAACTCAGTTTAGCCATTCACTTTGGCTTCATTCCTGAAACAGAAGTTCTGGCATTTTTAGCCAATCGTCCGGTACACATTGAAATTATTCTTACGGGACCAGAAATGCCTCACTCTATTTTGGATATGGCAGATCAGATTACGGAGGTTCGGCGCAGTCATGAGCCCTAGGAAATTTTGGATTTTAGATTTTGGATTTTATCATCATCCGCAATCTAATCAAGACACTCCCTACTCCCCACTCCCCACTCCCTACTCCCTATTTTCGACACAGTGATTAAGAACGACATTTGGATTACTCAAATGGCTCAAAAAGGAATGATTTCACCCTTTGAGCCTAGCCTGATTCGACAAATAACAATTGACGAAGATGGAGCTTTGCGCCGTGTTATCAGCTACGGCTTGTCTTCTTATGGATATGACATAAGGCTTTCTCCAGTAGAGTTTCGGATTTTTCGCCACATTCCTGGAACTGTCGTCGATCCCAAAAACTTTAATCCTCAAAATCTAGAACCTACATCACTACACGTAGATGAAAATGGCAGTTACTTCATACTACCTGCTCATTCCTATGGGTTGGGAGTTGCTCTGGAAAAACTTGAAGTTCCTGACAACATTACAGTGATTTGTATAGGTAAATCAACTTACGCTCGTTGTGGTATAATAGCAAACTTAACTCCTGCAGAGGCAGCATGGCGGGGTCATCTGACATTAGAGTTCTCAAATTCTTCTAGTGCTGATTGTCGCATTTACGCTAATGAGGGTGTTGTACAGTTACTATTTTTTGAAGGGGAGCCTTGTGCAATTAGTTACGAGGCTCGTCAAGGTAAATATCAGGATCAGCTAGAAAGAGTAACGCTTGCAAGAATTTGAAAGAGAATTAATTACGTAAGCGAGATCGCTCTTACGGGCATAAATAGCCCCTTTACACCCAACGAGTGCAGGTTGAAAGCAGGGCTGTTTCATCTCCCATGTATCTAACTTGACTGTTGAGCATCTACTAAATTCACTCATCTTGTGAGAGAATTAAATTTAGAATATTCATTTCCTTCGATTGAAAAATTTGATTTTCATTAAATAGGCTAATGGAGGCTTTGAGAATAATGAGAATATTTAACATATTCAAACAAGCCTCTTGCAATGAGAGATTTGCAAGCTTTTCCGATTCATCAGCACTTAGACATTTTCCATCTTCATCGACTTCTTTGAGGTAATAAATTGCTTTATCAGACAAGTAAAAAACCAAATTTTTCTCACCTTTATCTAGTTCACCTCCTCTTCCCCGGTAAATCACTTGTATGATTTCCATCAAGTTTTGCTCAATTTGAAATCCTGGAATTTGTACAAGAATATATTTAGTGTTAGGGAAAGATAAACCACGAGATGCAGAGGCAGTTATAAATACTACTTTTACTTTGTTTTGATATTTCTGAATCTCAGATTCTTCCCTTTCTGACAAGCTAGCATGTATTTCCAGATATTCTTGATGCAGCTTAAAACTTGGTCGTTCCTTGGAAATATTAGTAATTAATTGCTTAAGGCTATCTTTATTTTGGATATAAACGGTTCTTCAGTACTTGTTATGCTAAACTAACAAGTACTGAAGAGCCAAGTCTATTACCATCATCAGAAAATTTAAAAATGTTTTTTTTTATTAGCTAGGTTGGTCTGAAGTAAGTTTAAAATCCTATTTAGTGCAGGAATATAGTCTAATTGTGCTAAAGGATTAGAGCTTTCTTCAAAAGTATGTTTTGATGTCATGGTACAACCACGTTTAAGACTAAGTATTTAAACTCGTGTTTCTTCGATGAATTATTATGATCGAATTCGCTAACTTTGTCCTGAATATATAGCAGATCTTGAAGACCGAGTTCGCTCATTCGGAGCCTGAATGTGGCGATCGCTTAAAAAGGGGGCTATGCGTTAAGTCCTGTAAATATGCTTCTACGGTCACGCTATCTTGACCACGAATTAATTCTATTTTCGTTCGCATTACACCTAAATCGCGTGCATTAACAGACACGGAGCTACAAGAGGAAAGGATTGTCCAAAATTAGGGAAATTGTAAGAATCGGATATGAGTGAACAGCAACTTCAAACTTTTCTTAATGGCTGATCTTGCTCGTAGATAAACTCTCGTTTGCTTGACAAAGCAATTTCTGCTTTTTGTAACTCTGTCCCCAAATACATGGCGTGTTCGACTTGCAATCCAGGACAGTCTGCGGCGATTGCTCTTGAAACTTGTTTCGCGGATTTCCCTGAATAACAATTTACCACTTCTCCCGAACCGGGAGTCATGTGTTCTACAATAATTTCTCCGGAATGCACTGCGATCGCAAAACTACCTGCAGGATCGCTATAGTCTCGTTGTTGGCGAATTTTGGGGTAGTAAGTTTTGATAACTTTTTCTGCGTTCTCAAAACAATCATCATATATGTGAGCGCTTTGACTAATAGTAACAAGCGGTCCCAGTTCCAAATCACACCCCGATCTTTTATTAATTTCATCTAAGCAATGCATTTGCAATGCCCTCAAACCCATAGCATTAGCACACCATGCTGAGAACATATCATTACTGCGGAAAGTTGCTGTTAGAGATAGCTCGTTATCAACGACTCTAACCCAAATATGATTAAGGCAAGGTGGGCTATCGTTGGCATCATTACCCACATCCCACAAAGACATCACAACTCTTGCTGAATTAATATCGTTCACAAGTTTGTCAATACAAAACTGAATTTGATCCCGCCCAAAATGAGAACGTAATCTTTGCCCGTAAGTATATTTAATGCCTTCCTGTTGTGGAGCATCATCTAAAATTTGAGAAACGTATTCTTGAACAAAGCTAGGGTCAATCGGTAAATAATTAGGGTCTGGAAAATAAAAGTTTTTTGGTTCTGAGGTGACTATTGCCATCAAATCAATCAATTCTTGCCATTGTCCATCATACGCAGTTGGTCGAACAGTTCCCGTTGTCTTAATCAGATGAATTATTTTTACCCATGTTTCAGCAATGGTTTTTCCTTCAATTCGATGTCCATACCGTTGTCCAGGTAGAATTGTTGACTCAACGCTGGGGGTATCAAATTTTAAAGGTAACTCCCAGGGTTCCATTGTTCCTCTTTGTGCATAGGATTTCACACAAGATACAGCTTCAGCAATGGATTTGGCTTCGCGACACTCTATAGACTGTCGCAGCTTTTGTAGGGACTTCGCATCAACTTCAATATCAATGTATCCAGGATAGCAAGAACGAACGACCCAGCACTGTCGCCCAGTATCGCTTAAACCTTCGTCAAAGCCGTGATGGAAAAAATCCAGCAGACATTGACTCGCCCCTGCGTTCTTATCTTCCTTTGTCGCATTCAACACTACCAAATAACGAACGTGAGGGTTAAATAGCAAATTGCGAACCAGTAAGTTCAGTCCCCGCGTAGGTGAGTACAACTGTCCGATGACTGCATATTCTTGTGGAAGCAAATGCTTTGCCAGACTCGTTTTCACCGTCCACCCTGTAATGACTGCCGTTTGTCCTTGGCCGTAAATCAACTGATTGGGCTTGTATAGTGCTTTGTATTCAAAATGAAATGTGCTTACTGTCATAATTACTTAATGCGCTGCCAGATCCCCGACTTCTTAAAGAAGTCGGGGATCTAAAACCATATATACAAACTTCTAATCCTACACCACAGAAAAACTTCTCACCAAATCTATAAATTTTTTCATAACTAGATTAAAAGCTTAACTGCCAACATCCACAACAAAACTTATATTGCTTTACATTCCTTAATTAATTTGTTACATTTATTTACATAAAAGCAATTATTTCATTCAGGACATTCTCATGCAATACAAAGGTGCCATAATTGACGAAGCAGGTAAGATGAACAATTTTGCCATAGAACCTAAAGTATACGTAGATGAGCAAGGCGATCGCACTGGTTTCACTCCTTACTCCGAACTTACCAATGGTCGTTTGGCAATGATTGGCTTCCTGTCTCTGATAGCGTTAGAGGTGTTTACAGGGCATGGAATCTTTGGTTTATTGCAAAACTTGTAAAAATTATTTTTACTTTTGGTAACAAAGAGACGTGATACTATCGCGTCTTTTTGTTGTACAAGCGCTTCAAGAGAGAGTGCCTAAAGGTACAAAATGCGGTATGAGTAAAATGCCCAATATAGATCGCCAAAGGGAGCACCAAGCTAATGAACGAACATTTCTAGCTTGGCTACGCACTTCAATCGCATTGATCGGCTTTGGTTTTGCTCTGGCTCGATTTGGTCTATTTTTACGCCAGCTTAGCTCTACTCTGACTCAACAAGAACCCACACCACATCCAGTGTTTAACTCAGAGAATTTAGGTATTTCTTTAGTTTTATTTGGTATTATGACTATTGCTTTGGCAGCATGGCGGTACAATCAGGTTTTCTGGCAGATTGAACAGGGAAATTATCAACCAAAACGCTTCACTGTTTGGCTAATGACTGGATTTGTCATCTTTTTTGGATTACTGAGTCTACCAATGCTCCTCGTTCGAGAGAGATTCTTTACCCATCCTTCAAAACTTCCCATCCAGCCCCAGTCACGTAATTGGCGTTAACAAGTAAATAGGGAGTGGGGAGTGGGGGAAGACCACCAAGGTTCTCATAGGACGTGATGTTCTTGTATGGTAATTTCATGACTTTCGGAATTAAGGTATCCTCTAATATTGACGCGATAAGTCCAATCTACCTTTTTATTAAGGTAGCGATAAGCCGACTGCCTACGGGCTTAAGCCGTATCGCGTTTCCGTGATAAATATAAAGCGAGGTTTTTTATGATTGGATCTAAAATAAATACCGTAATTACGCCAGAAAAAATTGAATTGCCCCCTGGCGCTGTCCTGAAACTATTGGGGAATTGGCAAGACTACATGAAGTTGCAAAGACAGCTAGGCTCGCGCATTGTACCTCGCATCAAATATAGGCTAGGAGAGATTTGGCTGATGGCACCGCTACCAAAACACGGAAGAGATGCGAGCTTGCTGGCAGATATTGCTAAGGTTTTGCTCGATCGCTTGGGGCAAAGATATGACTCATTCACACCCATCACCATGAGCTTGCCTGAAATCAGTGGAGTTGAACCCGACTGTTGCTTTTATATTCAAAATTGGAGATCCGTAGTAGGTAAAGCCCGTATTGACTGGCAGAATGACCCTCCCCCCGATTTGGTAATTGAAGTAGATATTACCAGTTATACAGATATCAATGATTATTTACCCTATCAAGTGCCAGAGGTTTGGTTGCTGAAGAATAACGAATTATTAATTTACAGATTGCAGGGAGAAACTTACGTAATCGCAGAAAGTAGCTATTTTCCTAACATTTCAGAAATTGTACGGCAATGCCTTCTAATTGCAAGTGAAGAGACAACAAGTGAGGCAATCAGGTGGTTGAGAAATTTTTTGCACTCCGAGGAATCATAAATTGGGGATATTTTTCTAGAACGCCAACAATAACCTTAAAAATGCGATCAGGTAAGAAACTCCCTATATTAAACGCCATCAGTTTTTATTGGCGAAGGTACTCTCTCACTTGATAAATGCGCGAACCCACACTACACCACTAACTACAACCACCAACCATTTTTTCGTACAATAATAATTGTTAACAAATAACGGATTCGGTGAATTATGGCTTTAACTGCTTCCACGATGTTACCGCTAGGTACTCAAGCACCGGATTTTGAGTTACCCGATGTCAGATCTGGGGAAACAATTTCGCTTTCTAGCTTCACGGGTAAGAAAGCACTATTAGTGATGTTTATTTGCCAACATTGCCCGTTTGTCAAGCACGTAAAGCAAGAATTGGCACAATTGGGTAAAGATTATCTCAATACAGGTTTGGCGATTGTTGCTATCAGTGCCAATGATGCCACAAACTACCCAAATGATGCACCTGAGTCATTAAAGGCAATGGCTGTAGAGCTAGATTTTAACTTTCCCTTTTGTTATGATGAAAGCCAAGAAACTGCAAAAGCTTACACTGCAGCTTGCACTCCAGACTTCTTCTTATTTGATGCCGATCGCAGGCTTGCTTACAGGGGACAATTAGATGATAGTCGCCCAAGTAATGGGAAACCCGTAACAGGTTCAGATTTGCGTGCTGCTGTAGAGGCTGTATTGGCTAAGCGATCGCTCTTAAGCGAACAAAAGCCAAGTGTGGGTTGTAATCTTAAATGGAAACCTGGTAACGAACCGAGTTATTTTGGCTAATGGCTAATGGCTAATGGCTAATAATACCTGGCAATTAGCAATTAGCAATTAGCAATTAGCAATCAATGTTTAATATCTAATTGAAGGATGTAATTTCCCAATTGGACTTCTCCAGTCCACAATTCGTACTCTACTCGCAAATGTTTGGGAAAAGGATGTCCGTCCAATTTTAGGTCGCGAGTAAAATTACGCATACGAATGGGTTCGTTATGTTGCATGGATTCACTAGGCAACCAGTACCGAGTGATTCCGTAAACACCTTGTTCCCAAAAATGACGGTAACTCAATTGATTGTTACCTTGCATCGTCATAATCACTCGATAAGGGGAAATCTCTAACCAAAGGACTCTAGGGCTATTGGGAATAGCATTGCTTGGTTCTTGGGATAAATCCTTCTGTTCGTTATGAAAGCTTTCTGTTTTACAATTCTTTACAGGTGGTGTCGTTAACAGTAAGTGGAATCGATCGCGGTCTTTTTGATAAAGAGTTGCAGCAGTTTCAACAACAGACCAAACTGGTAAGTCTGTAGAAATAAGTGATAAGCACACGGGCTTGCGATGGTGAGTAAGCATGGGAGCGAAAAGGGTTAAAAGGCAATAAACGTTTCAGAAATTAATAAACATCGGTAGATCTGGCGGTACTGGGAAAGCGATAGGATACTAGCGCAGTCACAGGTCAGTTTATTCTAATGTCAGCTTCTGTTATAACTCTAGAAACTAGGGAAAATACTTCTCAAAACTTAATCATTCAGCGACCCACTACTGGGTTATCTTTACAAGGTCGTATCAGAGTTCCTGGGGATAAATCCATTTCTCATAGAGCATTAATGTTAGGTGCTCTAGCGTCCGGGGAAACGACTATTAAAGGTTTGCTTTTGGGGGAAGACCCTTGCAGCACAGCAAGTTGTTTCCAAGCTATGGGGGCTGAAATCTCCGAATTAAATACGGAACTAGTCAGCGTAAAAGGTATTGGGCTGGGGAATTTACAAGAACCTATTGATGTGCTCAATGCTGGGAACTCTGGAACAACAATACGTCTCATGCTAGGGCTTCTCGCATCTCATCCGGGACGTTTTTTTACTGTCACAGGTGATAATTCACTGCGATCGCGTCCCATGTCCCGTGTTGTTAAACCTTTACAAGAGATGGGAGCACAAATTTGGGGACGTAAGGGAAATTCTCTAGCTCCTCTAGCAGTTCAAGGAACATCTCTCAAACCCATCCACTACAATTCTCCCATTGCTTCAGCACAAGTAAAATCCTGCATTCTACTTGCAGGTTTATTAACAGAGGGAAAAACAACAGTCACCGAACCAGCACTTTCCCGCGATCACAGCGAACGAATGTTAAAGGCTTTTGGAGCAGAATTAACTGTAGACCCCGAAACCAACAGTGTGACTGTCACAGGTCCATCTCAACTTCACGGACAAACAGTGATTGTACCGGGAGACATTAGTTCTGCTGCATTTTGGCTGGTAGCAGGAGCGATCGTACCCAATTCTGAATTGACAATCGAAAATGTGGGTGTCAATCCCACCCGTACAGGGATTTTAGAAGCTTTGCAAATGATGGGTGCTGATATTCAGCAAGAAAATGAGCGCACGGTAGCAGGAGAACCAGTAGCAGATTTAAGGGTACGTTCCAGCCCTTTGAAGAGTTGCACCGTTGCAGGCGATCTTATACCGAGATTGATTGATGAGATTCCTATTTTAGCAGTCGCAGCAGCTTTTGCTGAAGGAACGACCGTAATTCGAGATGCTGAAGAGTTGCGGGTGAAGGAAAGCGATCGCATTGCTGTGATGGCGCATCAACTTAATAAAATGGGAGCACAAGTGACAGAGTTACCTGATGGTATGGAAATTTCTGGAGGTACTCCCCTTTCAGGTGCTGAAGTCGATAGCCATACAGATCACCGCATCGCGATGAGTTTGGCTATTGCAGCCTTGAACGCATCTGGAGCCACTCACATCCAGCGTGCGGAAGCGGCTGCAGTCTCTTACCCAGAATTTGTTGCTACATTACAACAAAGGTTAATTGTTGGTGGTTAGTTGTTGGTTGTAGAGACGCGCCATGGCGCGTCTCTACATTATTTCTGGTCACTGCTCACTGGTCACTGGTCACTGTCATGCGATCGTGGGGAGCATCAAAATCAATAATCGGTCCTTTTGGAACAATCCGAGTAGGATTAACCTTGGGATGACTTTTGTAATAGTGCCGTTTAATGTGGTCAAGGTTACAAGTTTCTTTAACCCCTGGCTGTTGATAGAGGTCTTTAAGATAGTTCCAGAGATTGTGAAACTCCGTAATCCGGCGCAAATTACACTTAAAATGCACGTAGTAAACTGCATCAAAGCGAAATAGAGTCGTAAACATACACCAATCCGCTTCAGTGATTTGCTCTCCACACAAATAGCGTTGTTTTCCTAAAACATTTTCCCAATGGTCGAGAGCATCAAATAATTCAGTCACTGCTTCATCATAAGCTGACTGAGTTGTAGCGAATCCAGCCCGATACACTCCATTATTAATAGGTTGGTAAATGGCATCAATTGTCTCATCAACAGCTTTTTGCAAGTGTTCTGGGTAAAAATTGATATCATGCCTAGCAAAAGTATCAAATTCCGTGTCTAACATCCGGATAATTTCACGGGATTCATTATTGACTATTGTGCTATTTTGTGTATCCCACAAAACCGGAACCGTGACTCGTCCGGTGTAATTAGAATCAGCTTTGAGATAAAGTTGCCATAAATACTGAGTGCTGTTAATGGTATCGGGAATGCATCCTGGTTCATCAGAAAATTCCCAGCCATTGTCCCGCATTTCTGGTGCCACTACCGAGATCCCAATAACATCTTGCAGCCCTTTCAGTTCACGGAGAATGGCAGTACGGTTTGCCCAAGGACATGCCCAAGAGATGTACAAATGATAGCGTCCCGGTTCAGCTTTAAACCCACTAGAACCATCAGCTGTAATGTGGTGGCGGAAGGTTGTTGAGGGACGGATAAATTTTCCTTGTGAGTCCTCTTGCTCCCGTTGTGATACCCACTTACCATCTTTAAGAATTCCCAAGCTCATATTTTTAGTTAGTGGTTAGTGGTTAGTGGTTAGTGGTTAGTAACTATTCTTCAGGATTGAGTATTTTGGGAACCTTGAAAAACTCGCCTTCTTGTTCGGGAGCGCTCTGAAGAATGGCTTCGCGATCGCTATAGGGTTGCAGTCGATCTGCTCGTGTTACATTACTGACATCAATTGCCCGTGTTGTAGGTGGCACATCTGTCACATCTAATGCATTCAGTTGCTGGACATAGTCAAGGATATTCCCCAACTGTGTAGTGAATTGCTCTTCCTCTTCTGGTGTTAATTCTAACCGAGCCAGAAGAGCTACTTTCCGAACTTGTTCGCGGTCAATCATAATTTGGTCATTGGTCACTGGTCACTGGTCACTGGTCACTAGCTAAAAGAATACGTCAATTTGAGAGCGCTTGGTTGTTTTTAGCCAGTTTTGGGCTTCAATATAGTTATTGGGAGCCAAGCGGATCGCTCTAATCCAATAATCAGCAGCTTGGTCAAACAGCGATTCTCCAAGGTCTTCATTTCCGGCTTCTTTCGCCTTTTCTCCTTGGTAGTGGTAAATAACGGCAATGTTATTTAAAGCTTGGGGTAGGCGGGGATTGCATTCTAAAGCTTCATGATACAATTCAAGCGCTTTGTCGTGCTCGCCGTTACTTGCATGAATTAACCCCATGTTGTATAGGATGTAGCTGCGATCGTTGGTGTCTTCTTCTAATTCCAGAGCTTCTTCATAGTTTTCCAGGGCTTCGGCGTATTCTCCTTCTGACTGCGCCGACATTCCATCTCGGTAGTAAACAAAGGCTTCTTTGGCTCTCTTATTTGCTGGCAGGATCTTGAGAATCAGATCTGCCATAACTGTAAAGGTTTTGTCAATGAAATTATCGTTTTTCTGAGTTCTTGGCATATTGAGTTTATTATGATACGGAAGCCAATATAATTGCGGTTTGCAAGCCTGTGGTAGGCACTCTTTGTACTCAGTACTCACCACAAACCTACTGCTCAATAGCTAATCTAACTGATTTGCAGCTACATTTTCGCGCTTAATGGCTTAATACAATCTGGGCTATTGTGCTTGGGATTGTTCACTGCAGTGCTTACAGGATAGGCAGCCATTGCTTCAGATGGGTAGGGTTGCAATAGTTGTTGTACCATCTCTGGCGTTTGCACCTGCGGTGCCAACCACAAATCGTAATCTTTCTGATGGAGAATCACTGGCATGCGATCGTGTACTGGTTCGAGTAATTCATTTGCCCTTGTTGTCAAAATTGTACAAGAAGATACTGTTTTCTCTTCAGGCGATCGCCATTCCTCCCACAAGGAAGCAAACCCAAAAGCCTCTCCATTTTGCAGGCGAAAATAGAACGGCTGCTTTTTCCCCTCACTCTGTTGCCACTCATAAAAACCATCTGCCACGATTAAACAGCGCCGACGTTTAAACGCTGAACGGAAAGCGGGTTTCTCTGCCACTGTTTCTGCTCTAGCATTAATCAGTTTGGCTCCCATTCTTGGGTCTTTTGCCCATGAAGGAATCAGACCCCATTGTAACTGCTGTAATTCACGTCGGTCACTTGTTTGGTTATATAACACCGCCGATACCATTTGCGTAGGGGCAATGTTATATTTCGCCTCCAAGTCGGAAATTTCCACATGGAAGCTTTCTGCTAAAGCTGTTGCTGACTGACTCAAAGTAAATCTTCCACACATACTTTTTCCTTAACCAATGATTAATATTAAACTCCAAACATATGGCATCAAATATTACTTTTATTTTTTATTTTTCAGAGAATTCTTTTTTTTACTAAAATACTTTATGTATATAAATTTTATCATATTCATTTGTCTTTTCCAAAGATATGCTGTATTTTTACTGCATGACCATTCAACAAATTCATCCCAATATTTTTTGGCATGGAAACCCTGCGTTTGTATGATTTTTTACCCTCAGGCAATGGCTACAAGATACGTCTTTTATTGACACAAATTGGTATACCATTTGAGAGGGTAGAGGTTAATATTACCAATGGTGAAACTCGAACAGCAGAATTTTTAAGTAAAAATCCAAACGGCAAGATTCCTGTTTTGGAAATTCAACCAGGGAAATACTTAACAGAATCAAATGCCATTATGGTGTATCTCAGTGAAGGAACAGAGTTTTTACCCTATGATCCCTATTTACGAGCACAAGTACTACAGTGGTTGTTTTTTGAGCAGTACAGCCATGAACCTTACATTGCTACACCAAGATTTTGGATTTCCATACTAGGCAAATCTGAAGAATATAGTGCAGCGATAGAGCAAAAACGCGAACAAGGTTACGCAGCTCTTAAAGTCATGGAAAACCATCTATCAAATCACCATTTTTTTGTAGGAGATCGATACACAATTGCTGATATTGGTTTATTTGCTTACACTCATGTAGCCGAGGAAGGAAGATTTAACCTATCACCCTTTCCCGAAATACAAGCTTGGATAGAACGAGTGAAAGCACAACCAGGACATATCACCATTACAGAAGAAATTAAAACATTTCAAACTGTCGAGTAGTGAGTTATTACTTAATACCCCACACTACACTACACACGCATAAATACGCAGATAGAACAGGCTATTATCCGCGTTCATCTGCGTCCATCTGCGGTTCAAATCCCCTCTTTTTAAATATGGGTAACAACGGCACTGGTCACTGGTCACTGGTCACTGATGAGTATCAATTTCAACTAACTTTTGCCGCGACGATAAACCCAACTTAATTCTAATACACGATTTTGGCACATCAAATTTTTCTGCAAGTAATCGAATTAACTCTTGATTAGCCTTACCATCCACAGGCGGAGATTTCAAATGCACCGTCAGACTCCCATCAACTTTTTCCTCAATTTTGGGAACTTTTGAATTAGGTTTAACTTTGACTTTTTTTTGCATCATTTCTTACTGGTAATTTTTGCAACCACAACCACCCCAAAAAACAGCCCAACACGTAATGTGGAAAATCCCACCAAGTAAAAGTCGTGCCAATCAACCACTTCCCTATCAAGGTAGCGCGGAACTGCTCTAATAGAGGCGGATGCCAAAGTTGTAAAAATTCCAGTATACAAGTGATAATAAAAACCAATAAGGGGATTTGCCAGATAGCCGATTGACCTTTAAAAAATAAAAATGCAAACAAGCACCAAAATATTTCGTAAAAAACAGCAGCCCCATAATTGTTCAACCATTGGTCAGCAGGACCGACATAATACTTAAAGAAAAAGCCCATCGTGACGACGATGAGCAAAGATAAGAGGATGTGAAAGTTTAGAGTTTTTCTAGACAGCATCATTTCAGGACTAGGGGTAATTTGGGTTACCATTGCCAATGACTGAGATTTTATGGCGGTAAACCAATTCTCCACCATACCAGCCAGATACACCAAGAAGAGTAGCGACAAGAACTGAGATAACAAGTCCCCAAGGCAGTACAGCCGATATAGGGTTATTCCATCGTACTGCAAGGTTAATAACAGTCAGTAAAAGAGCCGCAACATTAAGAAACATATGCGCCCAGCCTGCGGTACGCTTCCGGACTCTAGGTATTCTTAGAAAGTCCAGTAAACCAGTCAAAGCGGCTGCGAGACCGCCTACCAATCCACCAACTATTAACCAAAAAGAAGCTCTTGCCCAAAATACATCTTCTGTTAACCAGAAAACTGCATCAGTTAACAGTGCTCCTACAAGGAAAGCGATGGGGAATTGAACGAGAATTGGATGTATTGGGTGTCCTACTACTGAAACCGTACTAGGTATACCAGTGTCTCGAAATTCTCTGCTATCACTTTCTAGAAAAGCAGGAATATTTGGATAGGGTGTTGTGTCTCTTTCTTGAGTTTCCGTCATTTCTCTTCCTTTAATTGTATGAAAGGGATTAGGGGTCTTACTCTGTAAACATTCGCTCTACAAAAGCTTCTGCTTGGATGATAAGTTTGCCTTGTTCAGCCTCTAATTGTTTAATTCTGAGTGTCATTCCTTCTAAATCGAAGTTACTCAAATTTAAAATTTCACTAGTTGCATCTACCAAAGCTTTTGTGAGTTCGGGAGAGACTTCTTGAGTATCGCCGTATTCAACATTTTCCAAACTAACTGTTTGTCCATTTGCTCTTACTTTGGGTACTGCTGAAAAGGCTACCTTATGATTTTCATGAGTTTCTTGCAAAATCACATTAGCGCTTAACGTGACTTTATTATTTCCGGGTAACCGAAAATCGACTTGTTGGGGAACAACTGTCCTCGATTGCCCGTTGATATGAATTTTGTTCTCTTGCAATTGCGAGCGAACATATTCAGAGTTAAAGGCATGATTAATATCTTTTTCCGTTAAAATAACCCTGGCAGTCCCTTTTGTTGGTTTGGTGAGTTCTATCTTTCCAAAAGCAGCACTTAGGGGATTGATAGCTACGCTACCTGTATGCATTTCCAATTCCTGCATGCGAAGGTCTTTTTGCATAACCAAACCTTCGCCTTCAATAGTGACCGTATCAACTTCACCCTGCATGAGTTTGAAGGGATCTGTTTGAATATTTACATCCAAATTCTCTACTTCATCTAATTGGCTGGTTAACCCTATCTCTGCAGCTTTGTTTAGTGCCTGCTCTCCCAGTCCCGGACTATCGGGCATCGCGTTTTTATCTCCTATTTGATTTTCCTTGCGTCAATCTAGAAAATTGACGTAAAAAATTAATCTATCCTGTGGGGTAATCAAAAAAAAATCTTATCTATCAAAAAGCATACTTTTGCTTTTATCGAGTCTAATATCCTTTTTTTCTACCCGAAGTTTTGAAAGCTATCGGTCAAAAGAAAGATGGAATAAAATTGATAAATGTGCAAATTTGAGATTGGAATCGATCCAAAAAAAATCCAGAGAGGGAACGAAAAAATGGTTGCGACTTTAGATGATACAAAGCGTTCTGCCCTTGCTATTAAACTGGCAGATATGAAGGCAATTCAAAAACTAATAATTGAGAACGAGCAAAAGTTGCTAGGTCAAATTAGCGACTCAGAAGTTGCCGATCGCTTCCGGAAGATGCTTGAAGATGACAATAAAAACCTGGGCATTCTGGAAACTGTAATCGGTCAGTATGGCATTCAAGCTGAACCAGAAAAAACCATTACGGAAATGATTGATAAGATTCGTAAATTACAACAAGGCTCTGAACTAAGCTTGTATGATAAAGTTTTCCAGCATGAATTGCTGAAACACCAGCAAGTAATGACTGGCTTGACCATTCACAAAGCAGCACAAAAAGTTGGTGCAGACGTATTGCTGGCTATTGGACCATTGAACACTGTTAACTTTGAGAACCGCGCTCATCAAGAGCAACTTAAGGGCGTTTTGGAAGTTTTGGGTGTTCGCGAACTCACCGGTCAAGATGCAGATCAAGGTATTTGGGCACGCGTTCAAGATGCTATGGCGGCCTTAAGCGGCGTGTTTGGTAGCGCTGTTACTCAAAGCTCTGATAAGAGCGACCTAAACATTCAAGACGCTATCCGTCTGGATCATGGCAAGGTAAATACCCTGTTCACTGAACTTTTGGCTAGCAAGGATCCTCAAAAGATCCAAGAGTACTTTGGTCAAATCTATAAGGATCTGAGCACTCATGCTGAAGCTGAAGAGCAAGTTGTATATCCTGCAGTGCGTCCTTTCTATGGTCAGAACGATACTCAAGAGCTTTACGACGAGCAAGCTGAAATGAAGAAAATGTTAGAGCAAATCAAGGCTATCAACCCCTCTAACGTAGAACAATTCAAGGATAGAATCAGACAACTTATGGATGCTGTTGGCGATCATATTCGTCAAGAAGAAAGCACAATGTTTGCTGCTATCCGCAATAATTTAAGCTCCGATCAAAGCGAACAACTCGCAACCAAATTTAAAGCAGCTAAGACTGAAATTCAAAAGAAGCTCGGCGTAGTTGGCGCTAAGTAGTCTAGAGATACGGAGACGCTAAGCGTCGTGTCTCTGGATGAAGATTGATTTAAAAGCATAGAACTTGTTGGTTAAAGATAACTCCCACACTGAGTGTTGGGAGTTTTTGTTTGTTATAAATGTTCTATTGACTATCCTAACCTTATTGAAAAACCTGAAATCTAAGCTGAAAGCCGAGATCGCTCGTCAATAAATCATGTCAATTTGGAAACACTATGCAAATAAAAGACCGAGGAGCGCAAGCAAAATGTCAGACCGAGCAAACCATCAAGATGCTCTCAAGCAAAATCAAGTACAATCCAACGTAAATACTGCTATAACTGGTGACAATCGGGCAGTCACACCTCTATGTGAAAGTGCATCCCTCTTACTGCAAGCAATTGAGTATGCTCCCATTGGGATGGTTATGTTCGATCGCGAAATGCGCTATCTCGAGGTGAATCACAAATGGCTAAATGATTATAACCTGACCGATGACATAATCGGACGCTCTCACTATGAAATATTTCCCGAAATATCTGAAGAGAGGAAGCAAATTCATCAACAGTGTTTGGCTGGTGCGATCGCACAAAGTGATGAAGACCCCTATCCACGAAATGATGGATCTATTGAATGGGTGCGCTGGTTACTTCGCCCGTGGCATACCACAAGTGGTGAAATTGGTGGTCTTATCATGTACAACGAAAACATAACTCAGCGCAAACAAGCTGAAGAAGCCCTGCGCGAAAGTAACACCCTGTTGCGCTCTATTTTAGAAAATACACCTGGTTTCATTGTCGTTAAAGATCTTGAAGGTTGTTATGTTGCCCTTAATTCTAATTTGGCGAACTTTCTGGATAAACCAATTAAAGATATCATCGGCAAAGACGATTGTAACGTGTTGCCACCTGATGATGCGCGTGACATCATGGCAAAAGACCGTCAGATTATTAGAACAGGAATAGCAGAAACTTACGAGGAAGACGTATCTAATGGTGACACTAGTGGAACCTTTCTCACAACAAAAACTCCTTGGCAGGATGCTCATGGCAAGATTCTCGGTATTATTGGGATATCGCGAGATATTACCGATCGCAAACAAGCGGAGATAGCGCTTGCCAAAGCCAAAGAAGTGGCAGAAGCGGCAAGTTATGCAAAAAGTGAATTTCTTGCTAATATGAGTCACGAGTTGCGGACTCCACTTAATGGCATCTTGGGCTACGCTCAAGTCCTGCAACGTTCAAAACACTTGAACGAAGAAGAGCGATCGCAAATTCATGTGATTTACCAGTGTGGTTCGCATTTGCTAACCTTAATTAATGACATTCTGGATTTGTCAAAGATTGAAGCTCAGAAAGTGGAACTCATGCCCACTGACTTTCACTTCCCAGCATTTTTGCAAGGCGTCGCGGAGATGTGCCGCATCCGCGCCGAACTCAAAGGCATTCAGTTTCACCACCAACTGGCGTCAGAATTGCCCGTCGGCATCCGCGCTGATGAAAAACGCTTGCGACAGGTGCTGATTAATCTTCTCAGCAATGCTATCAAATTTACCGATACAGGCAGCGTTACCTTTACTATCAGCTATACCTCAGAAGGCAAAATTCGCTTTGAAGTCCGCGATACGGGCGTTGGTATTCTCCAAGATAAACTCCAAGCTATTTTTCTACCTTTTGAGCAAGTGGGAGACAATCGGCGACAAACCGAAGGGACAGGGCTGGGATTGGCAATCAGCCAAAAAATTGTAGAGTTAATGAGGAGTACCATTCAAGTTTGGAGTGAGATGGGTGTTGGCAGTATTTTTTGGTTCGATGTCAACTTGCCTACTGCCGATGAGTGGGTTAAAACATCTCAAGCTGACGCTTGCGGACAAATCGTTGGTATCCAAGCTTACCAACCTAAAGTTGTTGTGATCGATGACAAATGGGAAAATCGCTCGGTGATTGTCAATTTGCTCAGTCCAATTGGTTTTGATGTGGTGGAAGGCTGTGATGGGGAAGAGGGCTGGCAAAAGATTGAGGAATTTCAACCAGACTTGGTTATCACTGATTTGCTCATGCCAAAATTAGATGGGTTTGGTCTAATTAAGCGTATTCGTGAGTCCGAAGCATTCAAAGACATCATTATTATTGTGTCATCAGCCAGCGTGTTTGAAAGCGATCGCCATCGCAGTTTGGAAGTAGGAGGCAATGATTTTCTTCCCAAACCAGTACAGGCGCTTGAGTTGTTCCAGAAATTGCGACAGCATCTCCATTTGGAATGGGTTTATGAAGAGCCGAAGACTGCAAGCAACACAGAGCAAGACAATCGAACTCTAGT
This sequence comes from Scytonema hofmannii PCC 7110, assembly GCF_000346485.2. Classification (NCBI taxonomy): domain Bacteria; kingdom Bacillati; phylum Cyanobacteriota; class Cyanophyceae; order Nostocales; family Scytonemataceae; genus Scytonema; species Scytonema hofmannii. The sequence continues at coordinate 4,691,597 of NZ_KQ976354.1, read as the reverse complement.
TGCTCCACCCACAACAGAAATAGAAATTCTTTACCAATTAGTGATGAAAGGCAACTTTAAGGGAATTATTAAACAAGCAGTATTGCTCGAACAAATGAATGAAAAATACATTCCCTTTGCGAAAAAACTGCATCAACTGGCAAAAGAGTTTCAAGACCAAGAAATTCTGGCATTCATTCAATCGTATAAGTAATACCAAATTGAATCAAGAATGCGACAGATAGTTGGTCAATATCGAGTCTATACATGACTTTCTCAATCCAAAATCTAAAATCCAAAATCCAAAATGGTATAAGTGATATGAATCTTGTAACTGAGCAAAATGCGACGGTTCTCATTGTTGATGACAATCCTGCCAACTTAAGTGTTTTATCTGATGCTCTCGACCAAGCAGGTTTAGAAGTTTGGGTAGCGAAATCCGGAAAAGTAGCTTTAGAACGGGTCAAATATGCTCTACCCAATTTAATTTTATTAGATGTGATGATGCCAGAGATGGATGGGTTTGAAACCTGTCGTCAATTAAAAGCATCTCCAGAAACCAAAGATATTCCTGTCATCTTTATGACAGCACTTTCCGACACTGCCAATAAAGTTGAAGGTTTTCAAGTTGGTGCTGTAGACTATATCACCAAACCTTTTCAGCAAGAGGAAGTTTTGTCAAGAGTTCAATTACACTTAAAGCTACACGATCTGTCTGAAAAACTAGAACAGAAAAATGCTTTGTTAGAGAAAAAAGTTGTAGAAGTGACTCAAGCCTATGATGACTTGCAAAAAATGCAAATTAAGCTGATTCAAAATGAGAAATTGTCCACCTTAGGACAAATGGTTACTGGAATTGCTCATGAGATTAACAACCCCGTGAATTTTATTTACGGTAATCTTCTTTATGCAAGCGAGTACACCCACGATATACTCAATCTCCTGCGTCTTTATCAAGAAGATTACCCAAATCCAACTCCTCGCATTCAAGCAAAAATGGAAAAAATTGACATCGATTTTGTTCAAAATGATATTTTAAAGCTGTTTAATTCAATTACATCAGGCGCACAACGCATTCAAGAAATTATTAAATCAATGCGAAATTTTTCCCGGATAGATGAAGCTCACATGAAAGCCGTCAATATTCATGAGGGAATTGATAGTGCGATCGCTATTTTAAATTACCGCTTCAAGGCAACACACAAGCGTCCCAACATCGAAGTTGTTAAAGAATATGGTGAATTGCCCCTTGTTGAATGTTGGGCTGGGCAACTCAATCAAGTTTTTATGAATATTCTCACCAATGCCATTGATGCGTTAGAGAAATACAATCAACAGCGTTCGTTTGAAGAAATTAAACAGGAACCCAGTCGAATTAAAATTTGCACAACAATGAGTGGAGACAATAAAGTAGCTATTCATATTACTGATAACGGTTTAGGAATCGATGAAGAGACCAAAGCAAAATTATTCGCTCCTTTCTTTACAACAAAACCTGTTGAAAGAAACGGATTGGGGTTATCTATCAGCTATGAAATTATTGTGAAAAAACACGGTGGCAATCTCTACTGCCAATCTACCCGTGGAAAAGGTACAGAATTCATAATTGAAATTCCAATTAAACAGTCATTTGTCTAACGATTTTATATTTTATATTTTAGATTGAGAAAGTCTTGCCTAGTAATATGTTCGCTCAACTACCTGTTGCATTCTCTTTTCAAATTGATATTATTTTCCTCTGCGTTCTGAAGCGCCTCTGCGGTTTTTAAAATTAATTTCATCATAGAAGTAGCCATCATGTACTTTCTTACACAAAAACCAATGAAAATTTTTTTTCTCTCTACTCCCCACTCCTTTTTCTTTCTATTATGATTATCAACCTTGGCTAATTTATCAAAAAATATAAAAAATAATAGATTTTTATAAAGACCAATGACAAAGATGCAGCGCTACGTGCTGGTAAAAGTGTCCGTAATTACGGATTTTTCATCGATCTTGCTTACTACAACACTAGTAACGCACAGGTCGATCCCACTAAGCCCGATCCTAATAACCCACTCTACATTCCCATTTCTCCAACGCCTTTCGCAGATAATATTCCTCAATCTCCAGTCGGTAAGGTCGTATTGCAGGATAATACTGACATCTATTTCCGAGGTTACGACCAGAAGCATCCAGATATTTATCCGTACAACGAATGGGCGCGTGACATTGATCGCTATTTAAAAAAGAACGAGCTGCCCAATTTATCGTTGGTACGTTTGCATCACGACCACTTTGGTAACTTCAACAATGCTGTGGCTGGTTTGAACACGGCCGAACTACAAATGGCTGATAATGATTATGCTGTTGGTTTGTTAGTGGAAAAAATTTCTAAGTCCCCTCTGTGGAAAGAGACAGCCATCTTTGTCATTGAAGATGATTCCCAAAATGGCCCTGATCGCGTTGACGGTCATCGCTCGGTAGCTTATGTAATTTCGCCTTACACCAAGCGAAAAGCTCTTGTCAGCACCAACTACAACACTGTTAGCATGGTGCGGACGATGGAAGATATTTTGGGAATTGGCTACTTAGGAATCAATGATGCCAATGCCACACCCATGTCAGACGCATTTACCCAACAGCCCGACTTTACTCCTTACACAGCTGTTGTACCTGGTAATTTGTGCGGTACACCTGTAGATCCCAACCTCGTACCAGCTTGCAAAGACCCTAATGCACAAAAAAGTGCCGCAAAACCCTTGCTGCATAACAAACAGTGGTGGGCGCAAGCAACAAAGGGATTTTATTTTGGAGTTGAAGATAAGCTCGATCCTGAGAAATTCAACCGCGTACTCTGGACTGGAATTCAAGGTGACAATGTACCTTATCCAACAGAGCGCGATCGTATGAATCTCAGCTAAAATCGAGCCGAAGTGCTTGAAAAAGGGCTTCTGAGTGAAAATCGCCTTGCAGATCGAGCAGGTTAATTCACATCTCACACAATTCTTAACAGGAGGTAAAAAAACTGGGTTTCTTGCAAAACGTGCAACCTATCACCCTTGGTTTTTCGTCTAGAAACTTGGTTTTTGCTTTTTTGAGTCATATTTCAATGGGACTGGCATAATTGTCAGCCCCATTTTTGTGTGATAAATCTTGAGTTTGCGCGATCGCCAATCAGCTACCCAATACTCGCTCACTTCTCTCGAAGAATAGAGTTGAAGTTCAGGATGTCAGATCTACTCTCATTCTCCACTAATTTCTACTAATGCTTCTCCCAAGCTTAAAAGCTCCAGTGCTTCTTTTAAGGTTGCACTTAGAATTTCTTTCAATTTAGCATTTGAGGTGTTGCCACAAGTTATCCAAATTATTTGTGGTGGTGTTCCTTAGCGATCGACCAAATCAACAAAGTCTCTATCTTTGGTCATGATAATGACTCCTTGCGCCTTTGCTGCTTCAAAAATCTCACGATCTTCAGCATCTCTCAATCCAATATCGCGCAAAGCCAATGCTATGACCCCAAATGTACTGTTGATCCAGCCAGCTATTGCAGGAGACAAATGTGCATCTATCCAGATCGTCATGCAACTAGCACCGGATGATCGAGTTTACGCGCCGCATATAAAAGTGCTGCTTTGAGATCGTCCATTTCAAGATCGGGCATTTCTTCCAATATATCTTCGGCACTGAGTCCCGCAGCAAATAAGTCCAGCACATCTGAAACCCGAATCCTCATACCTCGAATGCAGGGACGACCACCGCACTGCTTGGGATTTACTGTGATTCTTTTAAGAAAATCTGACATGGGCTTTTACTTCCAAAAGAACTCTTGTCTCAGTTTAAATCAAGTTAGTTAAAGTACAATAGGGGGCATCTTGCCCACTCTGTCATGCAGCAATAGCCATTAAAGACCCCCAAACCAGTGGTAATCAACACTTTTTGAGAATGTGAGTATATTACAATAATTGCTGTAGCTATATAAAAGTGCTGCTTTGAGATCATCCATTTCCAGATCGGGCATTTCTTCCAAGATATCTTCGACACTTAGTCCAGCCGCAAATAAGTCCAGCACATCTGAAACCCGAATTTTCATAACCGGAATACTTTCATACCCCGAATACAAGGACAACCACCACACTGCTTGGGATTTACTGTGATTCTTTTAAGTAAATCTGACATATGCTTTTACTTCCAAAAAAACTCTTGTCTTAGTTTAAATCAAGTTAATTAAAGTACAATACGGTTCAAATAATACTAAAACCTTCGTGGAGTCAGAGATTGCAGGGGAGCATCCCGTTTTGGCAAATTGCCTCAAGAATAGAATTCTGAGGCTACACAAACGCTCGTCCGCAAGACAAGGACTTTATATGAAGTCCACCTTCGTGGACTTAGCTTGTATAGCCGCGATTTCAATCGCTAGGGCGCATGGACACGCATTTAGCCTACCAAGGCGATCCATCTGAGCAGGTGTATCTGGCTCAACCATAATAGGACACAGATCTGACTATAGAGCAAAGTATCAGGTTGACATAAATAATAAAACTCTGATATCTACAAACTCGTCATCAACTTCTCTAACTCCTGAGATAAATCAACTTTTGAATTAGATGATTTTTGAAATAAAACTCCTGATAGATAGTAATAATCTCCAGAATAAAAAGCCATTCCATGCTTGCGTAATTCTTCAATATGCTTCTTAACTTTTGGTTCAGAGCTATAGTAGCCAAACTTTAAAGGCAAAACAAAAAAATTAGTGACAGAATAACCGTTAGCTTTTGCATGATTAATTGTACTTTGTGGATTGGAGTAACTGGATACTAAAAGTAACACATTTTGGTAATCTAACGATAAAAGATTGTTGGTTACTGTTGCACCATCTATGCCACCAAATAACAAAGGCATATAAATATCTTGGTCTGGTGCTGGTAGATATGGAGGATTAGCCACTAAATATTCTGCTTCTGGTTGAGAAGACTCGAACAGACATGAGTTATGAATAATGTATTTATGATTTAGATTATATTCATCTATATGTGAATTAGCAGTTTTCCAAGCAGCAGGATTTAATTCAAATCCTTGTATTAAACCCTCAAATCTGTTTCTTAAAAGAGAGTTAATTACAGGGCTTCCATCCCCCGAACCAAATTCAACAATGCACTCTGATTCATAACAATTTCTCAGAACCAAGTTTTCCAAACAATTTGAATAGAAATGAGATTCTTCTGGGCAATAAAAGACTTCTTTCATTGGACTTTCAACTTTCATAAATTTCTAAGAGAACTGAATGACAATTTAGAGGATAGGCAATGCCCATCCCAAAGAATAAGTATTAATAGCCATTAGCCATTAGCCATTAGCTATTTGTCCGTATCGATCGCACAACAGCATGAGCAGCGCGATCGCCCATAAGTTTTTCTTGGTCGTAACCAAGTAAAAGTTGCCATGCTTCATTGGGATACATTTCTGCTAGAGGCAAAGCGACATTATCCAACATCCAACGTCCGTGACGTTCGTCCTCCCGGATGTGCAATTCCCAATAACCCATTGCTGCTTCCGAAAGCCCCAATCGTTGTGCTGCAGTAAGATAATTTCTGTAAGCCGCAGGTCCGGCTACCTCAAAATAGGTCAGCCCACCGTTATATCGCAGGAAATAGCGCTTGCATTCAGTCAGTAAAAAATTATTATTATCGTTAGCAAGTACTTCCCAGGGAACCAAATCAAAATATCCTTCTGGTTCGGTGTTCATCCCAAACTCATCTAACATTTGGGCAAAAAAGGTAGAGTGCTTGCGAGAAAAACGTCCATTGCCATATTCTTCTAGCAGCACCCGTATTAAAGTACATTGCACTTCATTAGCAGCACCGCCTAGAATTCGGGAAAGACGACTACCTTCCACCAGACCGTCAAATGAACCAATAGCAAGTAAATGACGGTAGCCAGCCTCACTCATAGAATTGCGTATATAGAGGCTTTCTTCCGACAATTCGGGATCTAAGTCATATGCAGAACGCTCAATTAGCGCTTGCTGAATACTTTTAACATCCAATTGTCGTAATGCTTTCACATCGATCTGTGAGATTTCCCACTGTTGCCAAGCTGATTCTATTTGGTCGCGTACCTTATACAAATAAAAGGAGCGCTCATTTACATAATGCCGCAAGTCATCGTACCAAAATAAATTTAGACGATTAATACGATAAAGTACTCGCTGAAGAAAGAGGTGAGCTGCATCATCGCCTGCACCATCTTGGTAAGCAGCACGAACTGCTCCAGAGAGGGTACTTTCAAACTCAGCCTTGAGTTCTGGCTTGGCTTCGAGTTTTTTATCTAAACCCTCTGTCGCAAGCAGGTCTACAAATTGCCGCTCAGCGCGATCGTAATTTGTATTTATTGTTTCCTCTATCTGTGTATTTTTTCTTTCAGCATTTGCGATACGGGACATAAGCGGTTCAAAAGTAAAAAGTAAAAATCGCAAAGCTCTTAATGAACAAGTATTTTCAATACTTGTCCCCAGTAAATTAAATGGGTAGAACCTATCTAAATTACTGTCGGTGAGTTCAGCGCTAGATGCTTATATATTTCCTCTTAAGTAGCCTGTAATACCTCTCCCGCAAGTGATAAAGAAAAATTAAGCTTTCAATCCATGATTCAGCCCACAGACACATAGAGACTCAATCGGCGCTCTAGACGGCATCTAAAAATGCATCTCAAATAGCACACATCCAAGGTGAAGCATCATAAGATTTAATTGGCGTTCCATTCATAAAATGGAGGTGTATTATCTATCAATCACCATCTACAGAGAAAAGCGTTTCCAAATCTCGGTAGCCACTCAAAACACGCACAATTTCAACACCGTTACTAATTGAGCGATAAAATATCAAATAATTGTCTAGAGGAAAACTCCGCAAACCAACTTCAAAATGATCACAGCTTTGACCCATATCAGGAAAACTCGCCAATAGCTTACACTGTTGTTTAATTTTGTCCTTGAATTTTCTTGCAGATCCAGAGTTATAGCGGGCAATGTAAGTGATAATGTCCTTGATATCTTCTTTCGCAGGAGTGGTTAAAATATACCGACTCATAATTTAACTTGCCTTTGTTTGTTCCATTTCTGCTTCGATACGTTGGATATTTTCCTCTAGTTCTGCAAAGAATTCTTCACCATCAATTACTTCCCCACGTTCTGAAGCTTCAATTCCAACTCGAATTTTTCCTTTCAACTCAGCAAGTCTCTCTTCCTGAGTGCGATCGCGTTCATCTAACAACCGCAATGCCTCACCTATCACTTCACTAGCTGAGTAATATCTACCACTGTTTACTTTCTCGTTAATTAACTGCTCTAACACTGGTGTTAAAGGAATATCCATGACCTTTATCCAATTCGTATTACTCTATATCGTAACGTCGTGCTACTAGGTTTCATTATTTCGGAATTATTTGGAGTAATTTGGGGTTAATCGGACTTAACCGTCACCCCAAACTACACCATTTGCTCATTTGAGCGCTCCCAAAAGGGGTATTGTTTGCCTCGACACGGCTTAAGAGTTTGTTAATGGATTACGGTGTTGCGCTATCGTGACGTAGCCATGTTCCTTCTCCGACGCTTGAGGCACAGCTTTCCTCATTAAGTCTTGACTCTTAAGCGGACTGAAACCCCTTGCGGGGTAACACAGAATCCGTATTCTGTGCTGAGTCATGGTGGAGTCAGTAAGTCGAATTGCTCCGATTTACTTTGGATTACTCCAGTTCACGTACTCCTCTCTAACCTTGTTAACTAGAGCGTGCAAATACGTATTAGTTAGAGCACTACATATTCTATAGCATTCTCGTAACTGCTCTAACGTTGGTTGCATCGCTACGCTTCCTGATAAATAATTTCTTGGAACTGAATTACATCCTTTTGCGGATCGGAATGAGCCGCTTTGACTAAGATTTGTTCGCCTAACTTCACAGAACGTTTGAATACCATTGGTAACTGCAGGCCCAATTCTTCTAACAGAATCAGCGCTAAACCACTGTCTTCTCTCAGCCACATTAAAACGACTGTTTCCCAAACTTTATCTGTATTGCGGCGCAGATATTCTAAAGCCCAATATCTGTTTGTTTGCCGCTCGACCATTGTCACTTCTTGGGTGATGGTAGATACAGACAGCATAACTTCTTTGAGTTGTTCTGCTGAAAACGGTAGCACATCACCGCGTAAATGTGCTTTTAGTTGGAAGTGGGTGAGCAAGTCACTATAACGGCGAATGGGAGAAGTCGCTTGGGTATATGTATCTAAACCCAAACCCGCATGACGTACAGGGGTAATGCTCATTTCGCTCTTGGGCATACAGCGACGCATGGCACAAGCACGTACAAATCCGGCGGGGAGTTGTACCAGTTCTTGCTCTGGTGGTAACTCTGGCTGTGGTTGACCGCGAAATGGTAAAGGTATGTTATACTTTTGACCGTATTTGGCAGCAACTTCACCGGCAAGGATCATCATTTCAGCCACTAATTGCCGAGACCGAGAATCTTCTAAGATATCGATGCTGATATCTTCTCCCTTGACTTTAATCATTGCCTCTGGCATATTGATGCTGATGGCTCCTTGGGCATACCGCCAAGCTTTGCGCTTACTTGACCATTCAGCGATCGCAGCAATTTCTGATTCTGCTTCTAAGCCCAAATGTAGCATTTCATCTACATCTTCATAAGTGAGGCGATAGGTTGGTTTAATCAGACTTGGATGAATGCTGTATTCTTCTACAGATCCTGCTTCATTTAAAACGATCCCAAAACTTAGGGCGCAACAAATTTTCCCTTGCACCAAACTCATCGGTCCGGTTGCCAAGACTTCTGGGAACATGGGTACCATGCCCGTCGGTAAATATACAGTGCTGCCTCGCTTTCTGGCTTCTAAATCTAAATCGTCTTCTGGTAACAGCCAGCGTGTGGGATCGGCAATATGTACCCACAGTCTTTCCCTGCCATCATTAAGTGATTCCCAACTCACACCATCATCTATCTCAGTGGTACTTTCGTCATCAATTGTATATACCTTTAGGTGTGTGAGATCCAGACGATTAATATCTCGGTCTGGTAGATGTGAGTCTAATCGCTGTTGCGCCACTTCTGTTACCTTGCTAGGGAATGGTATAGGTATTGACGAACGCCGTAGAAATAAGTTTTCATGCTCACTCCACCAACCCAAGTCTACTAGGAGTTGAAAAGCTCCTTGGGGGGTTGCAGGGCGTCCCAGTAAGTTCATTGTTTCTTGGACTGGTTGGGGTGGTGGATAAGCGCGAGCAAGAGTGTCATAACTTAAACCCACACGAACAATATCTGCGAGGAGTGAGGCATACTTTTCTAGGGCTTCTAGTCGATGGCGGTCGTGGCGCTGCCACTCCACCGGCTCTCCTTTGAGTGCCTCTTCTACTCGCGTCAAAAACTCTAGCTGACCCTTCGCTTTGAGCGCTTCTACTTCGAGTTGGTGTTTGCGCTCTGACACAGCCGCAGATGTTCGCGGCTCGTAAACGTCTCCTTTTTGTTTAAAGTAAATCTTATCATCTGATAGCAAGTAGTAAGCAGCATAACAATGATGCGCTTCTGATTCTGAAAATAGCAAATTCGCCATATCTGCCGGAGTTGCTGTATCCCCTGTTTCCGCGAGGAGTTCCCATGCGACTTCCAAGCTAGATGGATCTAAATAAGGCTTAATTGCTTCCAAAAATTCAGGAATTTGCGAAGGCTTGTAGGTTTGTCCGCTTACTGTATAGGTAATTTGCCGAGGTGCGAGACTGTGGGATTGACCACGTTCATCCACTACAAACCAACGAGCTTTCCCGTCTGGACGGTCTACTACACCCAAACGGCGATCGCTACCTACTCTAAATTCAACCAGCGTCCCCTTCTCCACAAGCCTCGCAATATTTTAGATTTTAGATTTTAGATTTTGGATTGGATACCTATGGTATCAAATTCCATTTTAGATTTTGGATTTCAGATTTTAGATTTTGGATTGGATACCTATGGTATCAAATTCCAAAATAATATTAGTATTTTTGGCTCTAATTTTAGATTTTTCGCCAAGACTCTAGATTTTGAGCCATGCGAAAAATAGAGACTAGAGACCGGGGACTTGAGACTGGGAATGCAATTCCCAATCATTAACTGGTCACTGGTCACTGGTCACTGGTCACTGATTAGCCTTCCGCGTTAATAAAGGGCAACAGAGCTAAAATCCGGGAGCGTTTAATCGCTAACGTTAACTCTCGCTGTTGCTGTGCTGTAAGCCCTGTAATCCGACGTGGAAGTATCTTGCCTCGTTCGGTGATAAACTTACGCAACAAATCTACATCTTTATAATCAATGGGGTCTCCTGGCTTGATGGGAGATAAACGACGACGATAATAGCTCATCTCTACTTAATTTCCTTGTGAACAGTGTGCTTGTTGCAGTGGGGGCAGAACTTTTTCAGTTCTAGCCTGTTGGTTGTATTGCGACGATTTTTCGTACTGGTATAACGAGAAACACCAGGAGAGCGTTTTTCTGGATTTGTACGACACTCAGTACATTCTAGTGTCACTACTATACGGACACCTTTACTCTTAGCCATAAGCTTATCAAAAAATACAGCTTGTTGAGAATTAACACAAATACCTATTATCTCATATTGCGTCGCACTTTATCAACTATTTGTTTAACTTTTATATCAAGCGAATAGCCACGACGCGACGAAATCACCATAGTCTTGGCAAAACGGTCATGCAAAGTTTGGCGAAGTTGCGTGTCGGATAAAGCCGCACCGCAGTCAATAGCCAAGGGAATCAATAGAAGTATAGCAGTGGGATTGCGTATGATGTTACTCAGGGTAATAGAAATCAACAGCGCACCCAAACAGATGATCCCTTCTCGCCGCAACAATGTTTGTAAATCGGGAACTCGAGCGCTTTCCACCTCTAGTACTTTAATGTCAAAAGCATAGCGCCCCAAACTTTGCCCTTGATTGTTGTAGGGTACAATGACGCGTAAAATTGCCCATCCCACAATAAAGACAAGTATCTGAACAATTTGAACGCCGAGTTGAGAACCACCCAACAAAGAACTGACTACCCAGACAATGAGGAAATCAACTCCCAACGCCATACCTCGCCGTCCAAACTCAACTTTGGGAAAGTGCTTGGGGGGAACTCGCTCAATAGACATACATTTAGGTGTGGAATTAGCTTTCACCTCTATATTAATAGCGATTTCAAGCCGACTTTTGCGAGTCCCAAGGATCGTCGGTCAATTCCAAAGACTGGGTGTTATTGGAATTCAACGGTAACGTGACTGTAAACGCTGTTCCAACTCCTACTTCGCTTTCTAGCTGAATCTGACCTTGATGTAAATCCACACATTTTTTCACAATCGAAAGCCCCAATCCTGTCCCTTGAATTCGACCCACATTACTGGCGCGATGGAAAGTTTCAAATAATCGTTGTTGGTCTTTTAATGGAATCCCAATTCCTGAATCTTGGATTCGGAAATGAGCAATATTACCTTGGTAAGTTAATTTAAATTGAATAGTACCGCCTTTAGGAGAATATTTAATGGCGTTGGACAGTAAGTTCGTAAGGATATGACGCAATAGACTTTCGTCCATTTCTACTGAAGGCTGTTCTCCTTGGACGCTAAAGTTAATTTGGTAATTTTCTCCAGCACTCTGTTGTAAAGTTTGTACAAGTTCGTTACAGAAATTTTCTAAATCTAGCGCAGCCGGTTCATAGTCTAATTTTCCAGCATCACTTCTGCCTAGTAACAAAACTTCATCTAAGAGTTGCAACATTTGGCGAAGAGCAGTTTGAATTTGTCCAAAGTACTTCCCTTTTTGCTGATCGCTTAATTCCTTGTTATAGGTTTCTAGAATTTCTACTGCAGTCCGAATAACAGTCATGGGATTACGAAATTCGTGGGAAACCATCGACACAAATTTAGATTTCAGGTCGTTGAGTTCCCGTTCTACTTCCCACGCGTTCCTAATTTCTGCTTCAGCGCGTTTGCGATCGCTAATATCCCGACCTTCAACAATCAACAATACCACTTTCCCCGTGTTGTCTTTCAATGGTTTGAGGGAGAAGTCTATCCATACTTCCGTATCTTCTTTTCCGCAAACTAGCTGTTCTTGACGGATAAATTCTCCATCAGCTGCTTTCGCGACCGAAGCTTTTAACCACGCGCTTGCAGCACAGCAACTCCATCGCGGTAGTTGCCAAAAAGGCTTACCCACACAGTCTTCTAATTTAGCACCACATATATCGAGGGTCGTTTTGTTAATTTCTAAGACAATACCTTCAGGAGACAGCAACGCCATTAATTGGAATGTTTGTTCAAAAATACCTCGAAAGCGCCGCTCGCTTTCCTCCATTTTTTTCAGAACTTGCCCCCGCTCAATAGCGTAGCGGATAGCACGCCCTAAGAGTTGGGGGGTAATTTGTCCCTTAACAAGATAATCCTGTGCTCTTTTTGCTACTGCTTGTAAAGCAATTTCTTCATCATCAAACCCTGTCAATACCACAATTGGGATATTTGGTGCGGCGGCATGAAATTCAGCAACAGTATTCAAACCATCAGAATCAGGTAGCGAGAGGTCTAACAAAGCTATGTCAAAACCTTTGTCGCTACAAGCATCGATCGCATCACCCAATCGCTCAAAGTGGCTCACTTGCCATCTTTCACCGCCCAAACACGATAGGGTTTGCTGCAACAGTTTGGCATCGCTGAGGCTATCCTCGACTAAAAGTATGTTAATTGAAGTATCGTTCATAACAATAAGCTTATTTAGGTGGTAACTTAACTGCTACTAGCCAAAAGTCATTGATCAAATGCACGATTTTAAGGAACTGGTGAATATCAACAGGTTTAGTGATGTAGCAGTTGGCATTTAAGTCATAAGACTTAAGTACATCTTGTTCATCTCCACTCGTTGTGAGAATCACAACAGGGATTCGTTTGAGATCTGGATCGGCTTTGATTTCTGCAAGGACTTCCCGACCATCTAATCCCGGAAGATTAAGGTCGAGTAAAATCAGATCTGGACGTATAGCTGTGATATACTCACCTTGGTGTCGTAAATACTCAATTGCTGCCTCCCCGTCTTCTACCCAATGTAAATTATTGGCGATACTGGTTTTACCCAAGCTTTTGATAGTGAGATTGGCATCACTGTATGAGTCCTCAACGAGCAAAATCTCAACGGGTCGCAAGTTCTGGCTGTCACTCATAATTACTTGTTATTTATAAGTATTATCTGTCTGTCTTTTCAAATATGGGTTGATTTGATGAGGGAATTGTAAAGTAAAACTTTGTGCCAACTCCCATCTCAGATTCTACCCAAATCTTTCCTCCGTGATGCTCTACTATTTTTTGACAAATAGCTAACCCAATGCCAGTACCGGGAAACTTTTTTTGGCTGTGGAGCCGTTTAAAAATTTCAAAAATTCGCTCCAAATACCTTTGTTTTATCCCAATTCCATTATCACTTACACAAAATAACCATTCGTTACTTTTTGTGAATTCTGCTGTTATCTGAACTCGCGGTGTTTCTTGGCTCCGAAATTTAATTGCATTGTCAATTAGATTTTGAAATAATTGTAGGAAGAGAGTGCGATCGGCAGTCACGGTTGGTAAATTATTATAAATAACGAGTGCTTGACTTTCAGTAATAGAAGGTTGTAAGTCACTTACAACCTGCCGCAGTATAGCATTGCAGTCAGTGGGGATAAAGGATCTGGAAACTGAACCAACGCGGTAGTAAATCAGCAAATCGCGAACCAAATGCTGCATCTGCGTTGACCCGTCCACAATATAACCCATATATTCTCGAATAGACGAGTCGAGATGGTCTTGGTATTCTTGTGCTAAAAGTTGGGTGTAACCAGTAATTGCACGTAATGGTTCTTGTAGATCGTGTGCAGCGACAAAGGCAAATCTCTCTAGTTCCTGATTGGAACGTTTGAGATGCTCCATCGTTTGTTCTAATTTTTTTTCCGCCTGTTTTCGTTCGGCAATTTCTGCAGTCAGTGCTTTTGTCCGTTCTTGAACCCTAATTTCTAACTCTTCTTTCGCATTTTTTAGGTCTTGCTCTATGTGTTTTTGCTGTGTAATATTTTGTGTCATTGCCATTCCAGCCAACACTTCTCCCTTGTCGTTTTTTACAGGAAGGGTGTATAACTTATAAATGCGATCGCAGTAAGCAACTTCTGAAACACTTGTCTCACCCACTAGTGCAGCTTGGTAAAATGGTGCGATCCGAGAACAAGTTTCCGGAGAGAAGACTTCCCAAATAGTTCTACCTTCCAATAACTCTTTACTTAAACCAATTTCTAATAAATCTGCACCTTCAACCAGAGTAAAGCGTAAATCTCGGTCAAATAACAAAACAGCACCATTGGGAAAATTGCTGGCTAGGGTGCGATAAAGCTCCTCTAAAGAACGGTTTGATTCTTTGGTACGTTCTTGAGCTCGTACTTCTAATTCTAGAAGTTGGCGTTCCTGTAACACGGCTTGCCATCGATTAACTCGCCGCTTTACCAAAAAAAACATCCCCAATAGAAGACTGAAACCCAGCAAATATTCGATAATAACAACATTAGAGGATTGACTGACTCGGCTAAATAAATGTATTACCAAGGCAAACCCACCTGTAAGAATTCTTTTAGACGCTCCTTCCATCTTGAATCACCATGTATAATAAAAAACTTTTCAACCTCTGAATCTGTTGAGCTATTTACCTAGTGCCTCAACAAGTCATGTTTCCTCCTCATTTAAAATCAAACGGTACAGAGCCGGAGGTGATGCCATGCTTTCAGTCAGTGATGCAGAAGCTATTATTCTACAGTTGGTGCAACCCTTAGATAGCCTTATAGATACGGAAGTTATAGATTTATTCACAGCAAATGGTCGCATTCTGGCGTCTCCAGTCACTAGTCAACTGGATTTTCCTCATTGGGATAACTCAGCCATGGATGGCTACGCAGTGAGATCCGAAGATGTGCAGGACTGTAACGAGGAAAAGCCAGTTGTATTAGAGATTATCGAAGAAATTCCTGCCGGAGTTCAGCCCAAGTCTATCATTCAATCGGGAAAAGCCGCACGAATTTTGACCGGCGCAGTTATGCCTGTTGGGGCAAATACTGTGGTCATGCAGGAACGAACTCGCCGTGAGGGAAATCAAGTTTTTATTCTTGCAACCCCAAAACCGAAAGAATTTGTTAGGCAGCAAGCATCTTACTATAAAGCTGGATCACAATTACTACCTACAGGGATTGTCCTAAATGCTCAAGAAATAGCATTATTAGCGGCTTGTCAATGCACAAAATTAAATGTTTTCCGCCGTCCTCGTGTAGCTATTTTATCTACTGGTGATGAACTGGTGACACCCGAAACACCACTGCAATCGGGTCAAATTGTAGATTCAAATCAATATGCTATTGCAGCCTTAGTTCAACAGATGGGTGCGGAAGCAATTATGTTAGGCATTGTGAGAGATGAGCCAACTGCTCTTGAAGAAGCGATCGCCAATGCTCTTACTCAAGCCGATATCATTATCTCTTCTGGAGGTGTCTCAGTAGGAGATTATGACTATGTGGAACAAATACTAGAGTCTTTAGGCGGAAAAATACACGTTCGTTCTGTTGCCATGAAACCCGGTAAACCCCTCACTGTCGCCACCTTCCCCACTCCTCACTCCCCACTCCTCACTCCCCACTCCCTACTCCCTACTCCCCACTCCCTAATATA
This sequence comes from Scytonema hofmannii PCC 7110, assembly GCF_000346485.2. NCBI lineage: Bacteria > Bacillati > Cyanobacteriota > Cyanophyceae > Nostocales > Scytonemataceae > Scytonema > Scytonema hofmannii. Next base: position 4,675,868 of record NZ_KQ976354.1, on the reverse strand, counting down.
CTTTGGCTTACCGGGAAATCCCGCAGCCGTCTTAGTTACATTTTGGCGATTTGTGCAACCAGCCATCAAAAAGCTTTCCGGGCTAGCTGAGGGTTGGGAACCAAAGTTTGTCAAGGCGCGTGCATCTCAAGAGTTACGTTCCGATGGTAAACGTGAAACTTACGTTTGGGGTCAAATGCGTTTGAGCAATGGAATTTATGACTTTTATCCAGCAAGTGGTGTTCAACATTCTGGAAATCTGATTAATTTAGCTCAAACAAATAGTTTAGCTATTTTGCCATTGGGGATCGCACGAGTTGCTATTGGTGAAGAGATTCAAGTTTTAATTCAGTGAGCAGTGACCAGTAACTAGTGACCAGTGACTATACTCTCGTTCCCATGCTCTGCATGGGGAGAGATCAAGTTGTTACGTTTTCGATACAAATGTGATTGTGAGTCACAACGTACACCTGTGACTGCATGATATTTAAGCTTGCGGATTTCGTGCAAAAATTCTGCGATGCCAAACGCGAGAGCAAAAATTTTGGGAGATGGGGTAAATAATGCGGTAAGAGCAATGCCTTTCAAAAAATAACCGAGTTCTAAAAGATTTATATGGTATTTCATCAGGAATTTATCTAAGAAAGCGAGCGCGTAATATTAACTTTAGGTTATTGCTCCTCAACTTTTTTTTGTTTAACATAGTTACGAAAATCATCTATAGTGAGTTGATCGAGCCATTGATAACGTTCTTTGGTATAATCACCATACCCCACGCCTAACTGCTGTAAAAACCTTAGCGTTCCTGCTACCCCTAAAGTATCAATTAGGGCTTTATATCCTTTCTGTCTAATTTCCGTCATTTTCATCATTTTCTTCCTCTGTTTGCAAAATATTCATTAACCAAATCGTAGGATTTTCGACTTTTATTCGGAAAATATTTTGAGATTGCTTTGCTTTCCTAAGAAGTCGATCGTCAGTCGTCAAAAATACATCGGCATCTCCCGCTTCTGCAAAAGCTAGATGTAACGCATCGTGATACTTGAAGCTCAACTTCATTAATTCTTCCGCTCTCAATTCAATATCTTCAGTTGATTGAATATAAATGTTTGCTACATTTAGAATTGAGTTGATCTGTTCAAGTTTAAATAAGTCTGAATGTTGACTAATCTCAAATTCAATAATATCGCTATTTATCAATATCCACTTGCCATCTTCGCAATTCTGAATAATCTTCGTTACTGCTTCAGCCTCCAGACGAATCCGAAATTGTTCTAAATCGTCTAGGGTTCGATTCAGACAACAAACATCGAGATAAATTTTGTAAATTTTACCCATGCTGTTTACTTAACTGAAATTCTTTCTGCTCACCCACTTCACTCGCTTTGCATCATCTGTGCAAATAATAACACCAGGATGACTGGGCTGCAAACGATGCAAGCATTTGAAGTCCCTGCAATTTAAGGTAAAAACGAGAAACAAGACAATATATTATTAAATTTTATAACTTTATTCTCATTCTTCTACCTTCTGATTGCGTCACTAGACCTTTGGAAAGAGGGATAGAGATAACTTTTATAGCTTAAGAAATATATAAAATATTTATATGAAATTTTGTCATGTTTTGGCCACTTATTGCTAAAACGGTTACAATGAATACAGAAATAAATCGTTCATCTTTATGAAGTGCTGGAGAATTGATTTTTCAGCGAAATTTCTTGTAAAGACGGAAGTAGGGAAATATCCCCAAGGAACGCGCCTCATTTTACCCAAAAACTCAAACAATTCATTTCGATTCAGAGGCGAGACAGATGAAACTCACATATCGTGGTACTCATTATGAACACAGTCCCCTAAATCCCGAAGTCATCGCAGGCGAAACTGGTGGGAAGTATCGGGGTAAGACTTGGACACAAAACTACCTAAGACACATTCCTCAAACTCAACCTGTAGCTGAGTTAAAGTATCGTGGTGTAGCTTATTCTATCGGCGATCCATTAGACGTAGAATTGATGATGCTGTCCAAGCAACGCAGTAAAGATGCCAGTGTGGTAGAGTCTGGCAGCGTCAAAAAGTGTGCAAATGAGATAGCCAAAGCCCATCTCACCAATATCCGTCGTAATTTAGAACATCGCCTGCAAGTTGCTAAAGAAAACGGAGATCAAAATCTCATTCGCTTGCTTGAAGATGAAGCAAAACAGATTGCATAAGAGTTAGTAGATAGTAGATAGTGGTTAGTGGTTAGTGGTTAGTGGTTAGTGGTTAGTAGCCAATAACCACTAACCACTAACAACTAACCCTTCCTATTTATCCAAATCCCCTTGATGCCAGCCCCTTTAGCCCCGTGGTAGTCTTCTGCAACGCTATCACCAATATGCCATGCGGCTTCAGGTGGGCAGTTATGTTTTTCTAAAGCAGTCGCAAAAATTTTAGGGTCTGGTTTAGCAGCACCCGCTTGGGTAGAAATGGTGATCGACCCAAAAAACTCTCGGAGTTCTAAATCCTGTAACACTGAATAAATCCGAGAGTCAAAATTAGACAGTATACCTAGTTCTATGCCCAGTCGTCGCCAGTTTACTAAAGCGGGTAGAACATCAGGATAAACAATCCACGGTTCTGCTGTTCCAAAGTGGATGTAAACTTCGCTAAAAAAAGTAGAGAAGTCTGTGAATTTTTCTAAAACACCTGCTTTTTGAAAGGTATTTCGAGCAATGTGATACCACCACTCAAACTCATATTGAGGGATATCTTGTGGTTCTGCATCTGGAAAGATAGGCGGTGGGGAAGTTTTAAAACTTTGAATAAATGCTTTATTCAAAATTTCAGAAGGCACTTCAACGCCAAACTCTTGTGCTATTTGACTGTAAACTTCGCCCACGCTACCTTTAACGCCGAAGAGCGTCCCAACAGCATCTAAAAAGATAACTTTCGGTCTTTCCATCATAAAACTATTAGCGATTAGCAATCAGCAACTAGCGCCGCTCGCTAATTGCTTTTTATTAATGTTTCTATAATAGGACGGGCGAGCCAATTAAAACCAACTTTAAATTTTTGGTCTAAGGTTGGCAGTCGGTAAAGATAGGCAAGACGTCGGGCAACATATGCTAGCGGACCGTTTAATTTCACTCCCAACCCAGTGAGTGTGGCATTATCTATCCCTAATGTCATCATCTCACCCAAGTATTGGTAGCGGAAAGGCAGCAAAGGACGATTGGTTAAAGTTGCCCAGATATTCCATGCAGCATAATCAGCTTGTTGGAAAGCGGCTTGGGCTGTTGCAGGGACTTGTTGACTGTCTGCATCACGGCAATCTGCTAAATCTCCTACAGCCAAAATTTCGGCATGGTCTTCAACTTGAAGAGTTGATGTCACACTAATTTGACCTCGTTGGTTTTGTTTGAGGGGTAAATTTCTTACCACGGGTGATACTCTCGTTCCCACCGTCCAAATCACTAAGTCTACAGGAATGGTGTCAATCTGATTTTTGTACTCTAAGGAGATGCTATCCTGTCCGATTGATTCTACCTTGGTTTCTAAATCGAGAAATATACCCCGTTCTTCTAAAGCTTTGGTTGCTGCTTCTCTGTTAAATTCTGGGGATGTTCTTAAAATTTGATCGCTCAGTTCAATCAGTCGAAATCTTCCTTTTTCCCCAAGCCTATCGGCTAGTTTGCAAGCTAGCTCTACACCACTGTATCCACCACCAACAATTGCTACTCTGATTTTGTCTGCTTCTGATTCTTCTAGCACTCTCAGACGTTCTTCTAAACGATAAACATCTGTAATACTACGGAATGGATAGGCGTAAGATGTTGCTCCCGGTACTAGATCTAGGGGTGTTTCGCCACCTAATGCCAATAACAATCGGTCATAAGATAATTCCGGTCCATCATGTAGGTGTACGCGTCGTTGGTCAATATCAATTCCCGACACAACACTTTGACAAAATCGCACACCTGTGCCTTGTAAAAGTTCTTCAAATGGTGGAGCAATTTCCCAAGTTTGCAATTCGCCAGTTAGTAGTTCGTAAAGAAAGGGAGAAAAGAGGAAGCGATCGCTTTGATCTACCAGAACAATTTCCGGCTTTTGTGAATTTTCCCAAGGCAACTCACTTAAGCGCAGTGCAGTATGGAGACCACCAAAGCCTCCTCCAAGGATACAGATTCTAGCAGGTTGTTGAGTCATTGATTTACCGGACGTGAATCCCCGCAGGGCTACTTCCTCCAGTGTACTGATTTCTCGCGTTCAGTTGCCATCAATCAAGAGTCTCAATTTTTGCCTTCGTGCAATCTGTAGTTTGGGTTTTAGAGGTATAGCGATCGCTTCGCTGCGATCTTGCTGCTACCGAGCCAGCGATCGTTCAAGTTACAAAAAATCAACAACTTACATAAAACATTTATGTATGACCTGATAGATAACAGAAGTTAACGGAGTACTAAGTTACTGTCACAGATGTAACAGGTGAGTGAAATTATGAGGTTAACAAGGAGTATAGAAATTCCTGTCGAGCGCAGTTGGACTGTATTTAAACTTAATAGAGAAATACTTAACAGGTAAGTTGAGATTAGGTATATAAACAGAGAGGCGAGACATTGGATGAGTAAATAGCTAACAGAAGTAAGTTTTGTCGCGAAGGATTGAAGAAAGCTCCTAATTGAGAGTGATATGTTATGAAGATAGCAACATTATTATTAGCTTGGGTTTTAATTCTTACACCTGCAACCACCCTAGCACAACAACAAGAGTCACAAATTTATAGATTAAATATTCCGAGTGAACAAAAGCCAGAACCCGATGTTCGATTCAAGCTACGCCTCAACCAGCAAGTGCGCCAGTGGAATGCAGACATTGAGTACAGGCTTGAAGAAGCAAGAGAAATCAAACAGTTTAGCGAACCGTACATAAACGAATTCCAGAGGAGAAACGAGCGGATACAACAACGACCAGAAGCAGGTATAGAAAATATACTGCCTGCTGTTAGGTAGTTAATGCTAAGTGCGATGGCGCTCTTCATCATTTTCGCTTCATGGCTGTTTCTTCTTCAATACAGGAGTTAGATGTTCCGCAATGCCATCCAACTGAATCACACTGCACCCAAGCTTGTAGGCAAATTCAACAGATTCCCCAGCACATAGCGCACTGTAAAATCCTGTGGCAAACTTGATGGCTGTGCGATCGCCTATCTCCTTCTTCATCCCAATAACATAAGGGATATGCTTGGAAATCGCAGTTGCTTGAACTTCTGAGTAACAGGCGTTGAGGATGACACATTCTACCGTGTTGGCAAATAACTCAAACAATCCAGCCAGGGCAACAGTCTCAACCAACTGTACAGCTACCGCTGCAGCAATACCCAAAGCTCCGGCGACGAGATTGGCAATTAAAGCTCCAGTAATAGCGACAACAACAGCGATCGCAACAGCACTCAAACCTGCGCTTAGACCTTGCCTAGTAGTCATGACAAAGAAAACTGCAATCAAAATTAGGCTGAGTGTGCCAGTGATTGAATTTTTCATGTTGCTGTCAAATATAACCGATACGAGATAAGCTGTGGAGCCTGAAACAACCCCTGATAGTCCCGATATCAACCATAAATTTGTGACTAAACCAATCGTCCAACACCGTTGTAGTCCAGCTTGAGCACCAGTGAAATTTGCACCTTTTAGCTTAGCGTCTGTAAAATCGCAACCTTGGATATCTGCACCACTAAAGTTTGCCCCTTCAAGATGTTGACCTTTGAAGGAGCACCCACGGAGATTTTGACATGAGTTATCCAGGGGCATAACGAGCACGCGAAATGTTTCCTTATACATCGTTATACAGTAATAGCCGTCAGTTTTCCGGTTTTAGAGGGGTCAGCAGAAATGATATAGTTTTGTATTAGCAGACAAGCGATCAAACTTTGCTTAAAGAGAAACGAGCAAGTAGATGTAAGAAACTGGGGATTGATTTTTCATCGAAATCGCGCTTGCCTGAAGTGAAAGAACAATTAATAAAGAGTGCCATCTTTATGAGTAAAAACCCAGGATTTACCATCAACATTGACTTGTGCTAATAAATCGTCATCTGGATAAGTGACTGCATCATTTGGAGTCCGGTCTCCTACCTCTAAATATATTGCCACCGTACTAGAACGATTGAGCAAATGATGTCCGTTGCCGTCACCTGCTCTAAACCCGGCAGCCATCCCTGGAGTTAGCCTTTGTTCGCCTGCATCTGTCACCAAAATGACTTCACCATCTAATACATAAATAAATTCATCTTGGTGAGAGTGCCAGTGCCGTAATGCAGAAGCGCTTCCCGGTTCTAGAGTCACTAAATTCACACCAAAATTTTTCAAGCCAGCAAAATTACCCAATCGCTGTCGTATCCGTCCGGCGACAACCTCTTGAAACTGTTGTGGGTAGCGCGAACCCGTTTCCTTTGGTACGTTTGTTGGGTCAATAATCATGTTGACTGAATATTGGGAAATCAATTTGTTAATTATCGCATGGATCGTTAGGTATACTCCTTTGACATCGAGCGTGACAAACAACTCTACGACGCACTTCATGCACGTTCAATTTAGTTTTTAGCAGAACAGACAAATTGTTGCAGGACACTTGGGTGTGCTGTGCGTGTAAAAGAGCAGCGAACACAATGCACGTACCTTGGATTATTTTTTCTTCAGTACAGGAGTCAATGTTTCGCGAAAGCAGCTATCCTTTCTACTGAAATTTTTCGTTACGAATCGCACTGTGTATTCTCAGAAGCGCTACTATCGCTATTCATAGCTTGTCGTTGAATTTTCCAAGTTTGTTTCTGCCAACAGTTCATAAGCGTGAGCGATCGTTAACTTTAATATCTTCTAGTTGACACATTTGCTGATTGAGAACAAAAAAGACAGTTTTGACCATTGATGTCCAGAAGAAGCGCACTTGATAAGTGAAGCGTAGCGGTTATTTTATCTCAATCTTAATTCTAATGTGTCTAATGTGAAGGTTTTTAAGTTAAGTATATTCCCCCAACCACAAAGTTAATCCTTAACAATAAAATGTGAAGACTTCATTCTGCGAGAAACACAACAATGAAAATTTTCTTGTCTTTTATCTTCATACTCTTCCTGTTTTTTGCATCTCCCGTGCTAGCTGTGACAACAACACATTACATTCCTGGCTCATGTAAAGAGTTGGCAAAACAAGGTTTACACTCTTTCCCAAAAGGAGAGCCACGCCTATACAGCAGCTCGCGATCGAGATCGTGATGGCATAGCTTGCGAAAAGAACTAAACGCAAACTCTACGGTATCTTAAAAAAAATTAAAGTTATGACTGAACCCGTACTGCTTTTTCTCGACATTAATGGTGTAATCGACGTTAAAGATAATACTAAAACAACAGAAGAAAAAATTTCAAATCAGGAGATAGGATATCCTGTCCCTGGAGCTAAAGAATTCTTGCAGTTAATAGATAACTGTAGCTGGATTCATCCCCTATGGATTTCTTCTTGGGGATGCCAATCATATGTATGGAATAAATGGTCTAATACGCGATATTGGGACAGTGCTTACCCATTAAATGAAGATGAAGAAAATAAAGCTTTGAGATTATTTCCCAATGCAAGTGATAAGTATTTAGCAGCACGCTGGCATAGCCGTGATTGGCAGCATCGTGTAGTGTGGATCGAAGATGGATTCTGGTTGATGAGTACGAGTCCAACTTTGGAATGGACTCAAAGCAATCCGAAAATTCAAATAATTGATACATTACCGACTCCAAAAGAGCATCTGCAAGGTTATGAACAAGGAATAGAACACTGGAATATTGAGCGAATTTGTGATGCTTTAGATATTGAGAAACGAGAAATATTATTGAATCAAATCAAGGTTTATCTTCCAGATTTAACAGAGACTTTGAGCCAAAATATAATCTCCGTTCCAGAAGAAAATCCAACAACGATCTTAAATCAAATTAACCCTCTCCCTGCGGATAAAAACACTAAAAATCTGAAGAAACCAACGTCGTTTATCTCGAATATTTGGAATCTGTTTAAGGAGAGCGATCGCACTTAAAAACAATCAATGGACAGTTAAAATTTTTTTAGAGACACCATGAGACTGCTCCTACAATTGAAAGAGCGCGATCGCGTTTGGTGTTGTTTGGGGGAGCGATCGCATTACACCAGTCATATTATTGCGTGCGTATTCTTGCTTAAAGGGGATCGCGCTCCCTAGAAACGGCTTCTGAAGTTTGTAAAAGTGTCAGAGCGATCGCTCTGACCTCTCTACCAAGCACTTAAGGAAATTTTTACGATAATTGATATAAGCAACAGATTTTAGGGGCTTTTTACCTTCAGAATCTAGGTACCCGCACGCCTCTTCTAAAGAGAATTCATCAAAAATCTTTAAGTTAGTTAATGCTTTTACCTGGATGCCAAGAAGTTCGGCAACCCCTATATAATGCAAGTTCGCATCGGGATTTTTTTCCAAATAGTTAAACAATTCCCAATCTACAATAAGAAATTCAAATTTATAAGAATTCCAATTATATGTTGCTATCCATGCTGGGCTGTATACTTGCTCATTCTTACCGCAAGAATTCCTGTTATAAGTCCAAGCTTTCTTGATTTCATTTGCATACCGCTTTCTCATTGAATTTTCTAAAATTTCATAGTCGTTAATATTTATCAAAATAATTATGCAATGTCTTCCCTCATTATCTTCATACTTACCAGCCACGATGGAACGGATGATAGGAAAAAGAGATGTTGGTTTGTTGAGAACTTTTAATAATCGCTTAATCTCGCGTTCTACTTGGGGCTGTTTCGGTAAATACTTTTTCACTTTACAACCGTTCAGTTCGGGCTGAAATAAGTCCACGTAATACCGTTCTTGTTCGTCCAAACAGTTAACAGGAACTTGTTTCCAATAAATTATGTGGCACAACTTGCGGTTTGACCGAATCAACTGGGGATACCTGTGATGGCTTCTGCCAGCCCATCTATTTTTTAGATTGGCAGCTTGACCTACATACCACACACAATGATGAGCATCCGCAATTACGTATATTCCAGAACTTGAAGGTAAAAGATGCCGTTCGTTAAATCTGACATTTGACCAATTTTTCCATTCCATAACTTCTATATAAGAGATTGACATAGGGGTAACTCTTTTAGAATGCCCACTGCCAACTTAAATGAAGTCACTTTTACAAGTACGCTCGTCCCTTGGTTCTACCGAAGCGGGTTTTTTTGTTTCGGTTGCACAACAATTGCCAAAGAAGGCGATCGCACTCCATCCCCCAGAACTGCCACAAAAGCATATTGTGTTTTTTATATTACAAATTACACCTCAGTTTCTCCCCGTGCGATACAGATGGGTGTCGTAATTGCTTGCTAATACTTTCATTTCTATGCACGAGTAGTCCCCGATTAATCCCTCCGGCGTTGAGCGATTGTAAAGTTATCCAGAGTGATCGTCAAAGATTCTATATCTTGGTTTGTTTCTGCTAACAGTTCATCAAGTGAGCGATCGTTAACTTTAATATCTTCTAGTTGGCACATTTGCTGATTGAGGACAAAAAAGACAGTTTTGAGCATTGAGGGCTTGCGAGAATTTTCCATGCAGGTCGAGATATTGGGACATTTGTAGGAGACTCCTACCATCTCTCGACAATTTAAACCCATTGGGCAGTACATAAAGTGGGAACTTCTACACTTATTAATTCATTCTAATTTAAAGCAATTGTACAATCCGAGCGCAAATACTCTACATTGTTGAGTGCAAGATCGCAATTACAAAGTTATCCATCACTTCAATGCGGCCTTCTGAACCGAGCGCTTACCACTCGCCACGATATTAACCTACCTTCCGCACCCGCGCATTGTCACACTACGAATTTTGAACGTTTGAGGATTTGGGGTTAGCGATCGCCATCGCCATTTTCCCATTTTTGTATAAAATACAGCCTTTATAGTTAGTAAAAATCCGAAAAAACCGATTATGACAGTAGGGGGTGCGGAAGGGGGGTTAATAACACACCAGCAAATTGGGTTACATATTGAACCACCAATACTTATGTAGTCCTTTCATTTTTGAATCCGCGTTTCCGCGTTCATCCGACTAGGTTAGCGTACTACCATCACCACAAACATAAACATTGCCACCAAATTTGTTTTGACCCTCTTCTATTATTTCCATCATCACTTTAATGATGGTTCTTTCACTGACAGAAATATCATCATGCTCTAGAAGCAATTTTTTAATATCTTTAGCACAAACACCATCAAAAAATCTTGGTCGCTCGTTCAGAATATTAATAATCAGATTTTTGAGTTGTTCTGCTTTCATTGCCCATTCCAATAAATTGAGATTCCGACTAATAGTATACCAAAAAGAGAGAAAACGGTTCTGGTTATATTACCTTTATTGAGTAAGTCACGAATTTCAATCATTGCTGCTCGATCATTTGTATCCATTTTGAGTAATTTTGTATATGCTGGTTCATTTATGAATCTTGATGAGACAAAAGAACCTAATATGTATAGCAATGCTCCAATAAGAAAGAACAAGTTTCTAAAGCCATAAATAATGTATGTTGAAAATATCAAAATTGGCACTAGCACAATCGTGCTAATAACAATCGATTTTCTTCCTCTTACAATAATTTCCGAATAAACGGAATAATACTGTTCTTCTGTTAATGCGTTAAATGTTTCAAGAAGAACTGTAGAAAGAAATAGTACGATTCCAGTAAAAAGAGAAGAAAGAATTAAAAACGAAATCTGAAAAAGCAATTCCATTGATGACTCCTTAAAGTATTTCTTGCGCGAAGCCTCAACCTAACGATGAAGGTGCTCTCAGTGAGCGCGGGCTGCATCTTCAAGGTAAGTCATATCGCGGAATTTGACTCGGCGATAAGCGAGCGATTGCGGAGTACAACCGGATCGCCAACTGTCAGCAAAAAGCGACAAAGCGATACGGCAGTATAGCCGTTAAGCGGAGCCGATCGCACCTCCTCATTAAATTCTGTAACGCTGCTCCATAGTTGTAGCTCATACTTAACTGCTTTACGCTGATTATTGATACTCTCTCAAGAGCATTTTTCACTTAGCGAGTATTTTTTCTTCAGGACAGGAGTTAAATGTTCTGCAATTCCGGTGAAAGTTGAATCACGATGCGCCCTTTGCTTGTAAGCAATGCCTTTTACAGCTTCTTGAAGTATCTGGCGACAGGAAACAACCCGAAGCCCACCCTTTCATAGGTGTGACGTGCCGGAGCATGGCCGGGATCTCCTCCGGTCTCGACCATAGCAACGGACATACCAGCATCTTTCATCCATGAGAGAGCAAATTCTATCAGAGCGCTGCCAATGCCTCGACGTTGATAGTCTGGATCGACAGCGACCATGTAGATTTCACCCATGCTGTCCTCTGAGTGTAATTTCACGGCTACGAAGCCCACAGTAGAACTGGCATCGATCGCAACCCATACATTTGTGTCTGGAGAAGCGCATACATCCTCCACAGCCTTCTGCTGGCTCACACGCCAATTGTCGGGATAGAATGCCCGGTACACATCAACGTTCATCGCTTTTTGAATCGAATCAAAGACTGGAGTCCATGCTCGAAGCGAAAGACGAATAACAGCATCTTGGTGGCAGGGATCGTATGGTTCAATTCGCATAGAGACATTATGTGCTGACGGCGTGTTACATAGATACTACCATCAAATTGTTTGGTTTTTAGGCATCTCGTTTTAATGCCTAAAAAACATTGCACTCCTCAATTTGTCAGCTAGTTAAATGATTCCATAACGCCGCTCGATATGGGCAAGATACTCCAACTCGATTGGCGTAAATACCACGGGTCTATCTAGTAGGAGCAGGATTTCAACCTCAAACGGATCTAAGTTGCATTTTCTTAATCTGACAATACGCGAATTCACCTCAACCAACTGGAACTTATCGGCTTTACTTGACAGACCACTAGCATCGCCAAAATCTTCACGATCGAGTGCGGCTTGTGCCGCAGGCTGATCGCCGTGGGGAGATATGCAGACTATGGTGGTGAAAAAGTAGAGATTACAGGGTGGAAGGATAATGGCAAACAAGTGTGGGTGGAATTACCAAGCGGCAAGCAAGTGTTGGTGAAACGAGGTACTCTTAAGCCGTGGGTATAAACTCCATAGCAATAACAGTGTTGTTACAATCTTTAAGCACCAAAAAGGAGGACACCTGTACCGTGATTTACACTGGGGGCTGTCAATGTGACAGTATTCGTTATGAAATTCGTGCCGAACCGTTAACGCTTTACCTTTGCCACTGCACTGAATGTCAGAAGCAATCATCAAGTGCTTTTGGTATGTCTTTGACTGTGCCAAGAGATGCTGTTGTTATTGTCCGAGGAAGCCCCAAAGCTTGGACTCGTGGAGCAGATAGCGGACGTGAGGTGAAGTGCTTATTTTGCAACAATTGTGGGACGCGATTATTCCACGAGCGGAGTTATAATCAACAAACTATCAATATCAAAGCCGGAACGTTAGATGATACAAGTTGGTTACATCCAGTAGGCAACTTATGGACTCGTAGCGCCCAACCTTGGGTAACAATTTCAGGCTCCATGCTTAATTATGAGGGGCAGCCAGAGGATGTGCATCCTTTGTGGGAAAAATGGCAACAACTGCATTCGGGAACAAAGAAAGTTGTTGAATAGGTTGAGTCAGTAGTCACGCGATAAGCGAGCGATTACGGCTATACTGCCGAATCGCTCATCTTCTACCAGAGAGGTTTTCCCAGATGAACCCAGAAAGAAAAGAAATCCTTAAACAGTTACGTCAAGCGTGTCAGGAATCGGCACAGAAATACGCTTATCAGTTGTTACCATTCGTTGCAGAATCGGTAATTAAAAGCAACTTAAACGCGGGTTATTATCATGCTAAAAAACTACAAGAGACGGGGAGTCGCAAATCGGCCAATCATTTGTACACCTGCTTTTTAGAAGCGTTAAAGCGCCCATTAATCTATCGGTGTGCCAGAGACGTTGGTATCTGGGTTGACCTGTGGGCGCTGGTTTCAATAGAACCCGGATATCGTCAGTACCTGCCTCAAGATTTAAAAACTGAGTTTCTTTGGTGGGTGATGAGTCAAGAGTTAGAAGATCCAGAAGTTGAGTGGGATAATTGACACTGCTCGCTTATCGCATAGGTACATTAGATGCGATCGCCTCATGAAAACATCGAGCATGAGTTACACCCGCGTCCCAAAAGCTGTATAATTACAGATAAGTGTGGCAGTCTATGTATAAATGATCTGCTTAAAGTCATTTGATGGATCTGATGAATTTGATGCTCTTGAACTCGAAGCCTTAGACGAAATCTTCAGTAAATATAAGTACGCTTTGACATATATCGGCGTGGATTTTTCTCAACAAGACGTTCAAGAAGCGCTTCTTAATTGTGTTGATGGTTTCGAGGATGCTCTACGTGCCACAATTGCATATTGGTATTGGCTAGAAGAAAACTCTAAACCTTTTTACCCTAACCCTTGCATCATTCAAGCAATACGCGAGCAATGGGATTCCCGTTACTGGAAAGATGAGTACTTGAACAATCCTAACTTTAAAAGCCCTTGCGAACTTTTTTGGGAGTCAGCAAAGAAAAATTGGGGAGCAGATGTGAGAAATGAAATAATTGCGGATGTCAATTCAGATGAAACCGGGTTTGAATACATATTATTCCGTAATGGGAAAACTATGTCCCTTTCTACTGCTCAAAGGTTGGGATCGGAGAAGTTGAAAGAATATGCACTTCAACCGTTTTAGTTTTCCAGTAGACGATGAGAATTTGACAAGAAATTTCTCGCATGAAAACATGAGGTGGCTACAAATATCTGATGGAACGAAGCACCCAAGGGAGGCTTAACGCCTGAAGGCGTATCGCTAGCTACAAAACTTCACTATTCCCCGTGCAACTTGCACAGCGGTTATGTTCCAACCAGTCTATTGAAATTTACTCAAGTTTTCTTCATACAGTACGAAGAAACTTTGCCTACGCACGGTATTGCTATACGTAGGCTACAACTTCAAGATGGAAAAATGTTTCGTTTTTCTACTTATACCTTTTTATACTTACTTATTTCATTGAGAAAACGATCCATACTGCGTTCGGCTAAAGCCGCAATGGTCAGTGAGGGGTTAACACAGGCTGTGGAGCCAGGAATCAGGGAACCATCAACAACAAACAAGTTACGGTATCCGTAGACTTGCCCATATGTGTCGCAGACAGTATTCATTAAGGACACCAGTGTAGATATCGATAGGAACTTGGTTAAATATGACTGTCGTCGGACTCAGCCAAGCAGAACGACCATCTGGTTGTTGGTACGTACTAAAAGTATTACCTGCGTCCGTAATAGTCCACCGTCGCCCGCGTTCTAATACGAGAGTTTCAATTCCTGCCTCACCCAAGCGTAATGATGCAACGGCTCCACCAAAACCGCTACCAATGACGAGCGCTTCAACGTATTCATCAGACTTACTTGCGGATGCCCTCAGGCTAGCCACACCAACGCTTGCAGCAGCTGCTACCGTACCCTGAAGAAATTGACGACGCCTCAGCACTCCGGTCATACTCACTTCTCCTACGTATTTTTTTCAATCAAAGCAGTGTCGGTCAACTTGGAATTTATAGTGTTTTTAGATTACCAAGTCTTGTAGCAATCAGTATATATCCGTGCAAAATTCCCACCAAATAGCAAGGTATAATTTACAACTAAAACCTTGCTTTTGTCCCTAGTCTTTAGTTCAGTTTTTTATCTAACAGAAAGTTGAGTTGTTTGTGGCGCAGAAGCTGTTTAACAGTGGGTCGAAGCTGTTAAGTTTTATTAAGAAATGAATAATCCATGAATTTAACCCTGAAATCTCAATAGCGCTGTATCAATCTTTTAAATTTATCCAGTAAAACGGCATCGTTATTCACTTTGCAACCAAGATATCTTTCAGGAGGCGAGATAGAATGATTGCTAACAAACGAAGATGGGTGGTCATGGGCATTACCGCCGGATTCTGACGCTTGTTTGACCGTTGTTGACGCTGTCACTACTACGGCCAGTGCGGATAGCGTCACGTCCAATGTGGGTAGCACCACAGCAACAACGACTGGAAACGATCGCGTGTGTCGCACAACTGCTACTGTTCTTGAGCCAATTCCAAGTACGAATGTGAAATTTCAACAAGGCTCTACTGGTCCAGTTATAGTGACATTTATTGCAGAGTGGCCTAAGCCTAGGAACGACGAGATACCAGCAGGTAGCCAAGCGGCTGGCGATCGCTCCTTGCACTAGTTACTACCGTTCTGTGACTGACGAAATAAATATTCGAGTATTTGGTTAATGTTCGCTTGCATCTGTTGCATCTGGGTTTCTATCCCCTGTGTGCGTTGGCTCGCTCTTGCCATTAACCCAGCCAACTGCTGTACATTATTGATAATCCGGTCATTGGCTAGATCGAGAGACTCTCAAAGCTCGTGCGATCGATCACCGTATTCCCTCTGACGTTCGTTGTCAGCTCAGTGACCACGGAAGTCAGTTGTCCCTTGTTGTCTTTCAATGCGGTCAATGCGATCTGAAGTTTCCATAGTTTAAGCAGGGATTGTATGCAGGCTCTAGTTTATCAAAGCAGGGTTATTAATTGTGAAGCAATGCCGATCTCTCACTGAACGACAATCCAAGTTCCCACTTGAATAATTGGAATTTCGCTTTTTTTACGTGTTGCCATCTTTAATTATTGTTATTTGCAGATAACTTTAATTTAATACTAATCTCAAAACTAGCCATGGAAATTTTAACACTTTTCATTACTATATCTCCTAATCTGGTGACCGATCCTTCCGCGCAAGAGCATAGATTGTTTTCGACTTGAACCAATTAGGGAGAGCGATAAACCCTTGGCTTAACGGCTCAAGCCGTATCGCACGGTTTTTATAGTTCAAATGAACTGCTTGTGGTTTAGTCTATCAAAGGCAGGTTCTTAACCGTGGGGAAATGCCAGTTTCTCATCAGACTACAACACGCTCAACAGCTTTTCTTCTGCGTTGCAAATTTCTTGCTCTTGAGTACACAATAATAATTGTCATTCACTGAATGTACTGCTATACACTCCATGGCTTCACCTCAATTTAGCGTCCGAATCCCACCAGAACTGGATGAACGGCTTAATGCTTATGCACTCGCAAGCTGGCACAACGAAAACTAAGGTCATGATTGATGCTTTGGCACATTACCTGGGCTGCGCTGATGATGTGCCATTAATACGCCGGGTAATTCAAATGGAGGAAAGAGCGAAAAATAAGGCTAAAGCTGATTTGAAAAAACTACAAGAACATTATCAGCTTAAAGATGAGGATATAGCTCTTCTATTTAAGGAAGCCGAACAACTTGAAGATGTAAAACTTCGACCACAACCCGCACCCCCGCATGACCTGTCGAGCGATCGCAACATAGACTACACCAAACTCCAAGATTTCCTGAAAGCAGGACAGTGGAAAGAAGCAGATGACGAAACTCTCGCTGTTATGCTTAAAGTGACTGATAGAGAAAAAGAAGGCTGGCTAGATGTCGAAGATATCGAAAATTTTCCTTGCACTGACTTACGCACTATTGACCAACTTTGGGTAAAATATAGCAATGGACACTTTGGCTTTAGCGTTCAAAAACAAATCTACCTTGAAGTCAGAGGGTTACCCGACGGCAAATACTATGAAGAAGCATGGAAAAAATTTGGCGATCGCGTGGGGTGGAGAGTGAAAGAAAGCTGGATTAATATTGATGAACAGGTTACATTTAATACTACTGCTCCCCATGGGCATCTCCCTGTCCTAACAGGTTATTATTATATGTTCCAATTGGGTGTAGAGTCCGATGATTGTTTAGATTTTTTTGATGATATTATCTATTTTTCATTTTTCTTCTCTCGCGTGGAGAATTGTAAATTGTAATATATAAAGCTTTCTGATTTTTATTAATATTTGTAACAGCACCTCTGACCAGGATAAAATCAGCATTTCACTGTAGGGTCATAGCACTTTGCGCGAATGGCGATCGCTCTTCATACTGCATCTTTGCATTCCCCCAGTCCTACACTTCAAGCTTCCCCAAACACATTTTCCCTGTGCCACTGTAGTGCTGACAAACGCGGATAATACTGGGGCTGCACTGGGAGAATGATACGATAGCAAAGCTAACGGCTGAAGCCGTATCGCCCTCATAATTCCTCATCGGTAAGCGCGTTGGAAGATTCTTCAAGGGAGATTATCACCTTCACAAAGCAAAGTATAATCATCTGCAAGCAAGATTTTCGATTACAACGCTTACTACCGTATCGCATAAGACTTCATAAAGGTATCCGTTCAGGGGGGGCGATCGCTCTTCGGCACGTCTTCGTGCATCGTTCCTCATTCCCCCAAGTACAATGCAAGTCACTGATATCACATCCGAACGATAAAAATCTCTCGTCCGAATCAAGTAACGACGGTGCATCCTTCGTCTAAATTAAAGAAGTAAAGAACGAGTAAAGTAAATATTGTATGGACTATGGACAAACGTAAACTCGGACGTTCTGAACTAGAAGTATCACCTGTATGTTTTGGCGGTAACGTCTTTGGATGGACGATTGATGAAGCCACTTCATTTGAAATTCTAGACGCCTTTGTTGCGGCAGGGGGTAACTTCATTGATACCGCCGATGTCTATTCTAGGTGGGTTGAGGGTAATGAAGGCGGAGAATCCGAGACGATCTTAGGGAAATGGATGAAGCAGCGCCGTAATCGTGACAAGGTGATAATCGCAACCAAGGTTGGTAATGATATGGGCGCTCGCGGTAAAGGGCTTTCTCGTTCGCACATCCTGCAAGCTATTGATGACTCGCTACACAGGTTGCAAACTGATTACATCGATTTATACCAATCACATATCGACGATGAAAGTATTCCACTTGAGGAAACCCTTGAAACCTATGCAGAGTTACTCAGTAAAGGGAAAGTGCGTGCGATCGGTGCCTCGAATTATAGCGCAGATCGTCTTGTCAAAGCATTGCAAATTAGCAAACAGCATGGCTATCCTCGCTATGAGAGCCTTCAGCCCCTCTACAACCTGTATGAGCGAGCCGACTATGAAAAAGACCTCGAAGGGCTTTGTATCGAACAGGAAATTGGCGTTATTAGCTATTTCTCGCTCGCCAGTGGTTTCCTTTCCGGGAAATATCGTTCGGAAAAAGATTTATCCAAGAGTTCCCGTGGAGGTTATGTAAAGAAATATTTAAACGCTCGTGGCTTCCGAATTTTAGAGGCAATCGATGAGTTAGCAAAAACTTATAATACGACTCCCACCCAAATCTCACTCGCATGGCTCATCCAGCGTCAGAGCATCACGGCTCCCATCGTCAGTGCGACAAATCTCGAGCAACTAGGGGAAATTATCAAAGCGGTCGATCTTAAACTTGACTCAGCCTCGATCCAGCTTTTGGATCGAGCCAGCGCTTATGACAGTGATGCGATACGGCTAAAGCCGTAATCGCTCGCTTATCGCTCACCCTTAGCTATATGTTAAGAAGGTGCTCCTTACAAAACTTGACATAACGTTGGTATACGATGTCCTACATTGTGCCTATTGTTACAACAAAAAGCGGGGTAATAGTTGTAGGGAGCTATTTTAAATCTTTGCTAAAAATGCAAACACTTGTTTTCTTCTTCATTGCTGCTCTAGGAGAAATCTCTGGTTGCTACAGCTTCTGGGCATGGTTGAGACTTGGTCATAGTATCTTGTGGATTATTCCAGGAGTCTTAGCTCTAATCGTCTTTGCTTTTGTTCTCACTCGAGTAGACGCTTCAAATGCTGGAAGAGTATACGCTGCTTACGGTGGGATCTACATTCTCTCATCTGGAGTTTGGTTGTGGTTGGCTGAAGGGGTGAAACCAGATAAGTGGGACTTACTTGGCATTACAATCTCCCTGCTTGGAACGGCTGTTATTTTGTTCAGTTCACATCACCGCTAAAAGACTAAGCGTACAGAGACTATATCTGAAATGAGCAAAGTGTAATTCGGTATTGCTGTGGTAGAAACAAGACTGCTGAGAATTATTCCGAAGCAAAGTGCTTATTATTACAAAGCTAGTTCAAAAATGGCGATCACCTGTCACTGGGTTGGTGATGACTTCGAGAGTCACCATTGCATCTGTGTGCTTATTATGACAAAAAATTGGGACAAAGATTGCGATCGCCTGCATCCGTATTGTCATCATAAGAATACAATTGAGAACCACCCAAATTCTACAAAGCAGCTCGGATTTACCAATACTTGACCAAGGATTTTTCCACACCCAGCCACTTAGCCATTTGAGCCAGTCTTTTGACCATTGATTCTACAAACCCA
The DNA here is from genome assembly GCF_000346485.2 of Scytonema hofmannii PCC 7110. Classification (NCBI taxonomy): domain Bacteria; kingdom Bacillati; phylum Cyanobacteriota; class Cyanophyceae; order Nostocales; family Scytonemataceae; genus Scytonema; species Scytonema hofmannii. The sequence goes on along the minus strand of NZ_KQ976354.1, from coordinate 4,656,489 downwards.
GGTACGTCAGCCATCACCAAATCTGCTTTTTCAATCAATAAAGCAAATTGCAGAGGATTCAATGGCATTCCAGTAGAGTTAACCTTACCATCAATTGCCAAACCGAACATCCCTCTGATAAACTGCTCGAAGGATGCACCCGATCGCACTTCAGTTCTGTAGGTCGTCCAATTGTCAGAGGAGTTGCGAAAACTGTGAAGCATTCTAGGTGGAACGTAAACCACTTCTCCGGGGCGCAAAATTTTAACATTGCCTTTTGCTCCCAACTCCATTTCTAATTCGCCATCCAACACCTCAAACGTCTCTGCCATGCCTCTATGATAGTGAAGTGGAGCACCGTGCGCCCCAGGTGGCAAGTCAAAACAACACTGAAAGTTCTCGTGGTGATTGCGGAGAGAGGAATGCGTAATTGTCATGCGGTCACCTGTGACTGGGTTGGTGATGACTTCGGGGGTCACAATTACATTTGTTGTAGAATTTAGTTTTGTAAAGGTCATGAGAAAGCTCCCTGCGTATTCAGCGTTTGGTTTCATTTGCGTTTCAACTCACACTTCAAGAATACGCAGTGCATCCTTAAAACTCATTGACCAGTCGTGCCGTAAAATTGACTCAATACGCCAATAAGATTGCTACATTTCTTCAGCTTTCCTCTACAGACTTTGGAGAAAAGATAGGGGATGACTCATATCAGCAGCAAAACCAAGGATGGCGCGATCTCGATGTTCGTAAAGCAATTCTCCTTGAGCATCAAACAGGAAAGTTGCTCCTCGTTGGGTAAGATAGGCAGAATTGGGAACATATGTCTTCCAGTTACTCAGCACTTCTCCCATATTCCGCAATCGCAAAGTTGCTAACTCAAACGGGCGCTGAAAACCTTTACCACCTGCCCATTTGAAGAATGAACCTTTCAGTGGGGGCTGGTAACTGTCACTTAATTACTACCCACATTTACCCAATACTCCCCTTTTTGAGAAGGTTCGTTGACCTCGTTAACATCAGGGTCAAACCAGCTTCTGAACCAACCTTAATATTTGTTAACGGACGAAAAGTTGACTTTCTGTCAGCGATTAATTTATAATCTTTTCTGAACCAAGACATGCGAGAAACGCTTTGCAGATTTTGGGTCAAACCAAATACTCGTAAACACGTCTTTGCATACAAGTCAAGGTTTAATAGCAATACTAGTGTAAGCATTGGTATTGTTAGCTTTCACCCAATCTAACAGGTTCTACTGGCGACGCCTTGGTTGACACAGGTTTTCAAGAGATAACCAAAGCTCAGGCACAAGGACGAGGCTTCTACCTCCGTCAGTTAGTGAAGGTGTGAATCCTTCAGGGTAGGAGGAATTGACCGCTATTCCTCCGGTTTGACCAGATTTATCCACTTGTGGGTAATTTTGGGTAGACATTATTGAGCGGCAAAGGGGGAGCCTGAACGATTTCTTCATCGCCAATTAACTGAGGCGATCTTGCATCGCCCCTATATCCACGAAATACTCTGCTAGAGTACCAGGGCTACCAATTCCAGCACACATCAACATGAGGTTGAGCCAAGCATTCACTCCGGACGATAAACCAGGTATTTTGAGGGATAGACCTTCATACAGGTTGAGCGTTTGATGCAGTTGGGCGGTGGGATCGACAAACAAACAATCTGCCGGAAATCCAGTATAACTACAGAATCGCTCACCAGAAGTGCGATTCCCAATTCCCACGGCTCGGATTGCTATCCCTTGTGCTTGAAGGCGTTTGGTATCTCGTCGCAACCACCAAGCATATTCAAGACTGTCGAAATCTCCTAATTGTGGCAGTATTAGCACCAGCTGCTTTAGTGAGGATTCGCAACCGCTCAAAATATATACAACGGCTCCATCACTCACTCGTTGGCGTTCGGTTTGGCTCAAAATGCTATTTGTACTCATCAGCTACCAAAGATTAATTCTACTTTATCGTAAGTCTTTGTATTTGATGCGATTTCCTTGTTTGTGAGTTAAGTAAGCCTCACCCATCGAAACCACTGTTGCCAGGACGGTTTTGAATTAGGATTATCTAACTAATTCAAAACCGTCCCTACAGATTCATCTGATTTTATCTGAAGGAAGAAGTTTGAAGAAAAGACCGAAGTAGGAATTTCTATGCCTCCGCCACGCTACACGAACAAACTTCTTCAAATAGGGGAAAACCCCAAAGCCTATGCGTTGCTCGCATTATCTTGAGTCAGAATCACCATATATATGCCCCCTTCTTCCTTCTTCTTTCTTCAAGAGGAAATTTCTAACGCAAAGTCATCACCACCTTTAAAATTAAACTCTGCCCGATAGGAATATTCAATTTTCAGTGTATAGTCTGCACTATTAGGACTATTGGTTTCTATTACTATTTCCCTCAAGATTTCTCCAGAAGCTTCAGAGTTATGAGAACCAATGGGCAGTAAGTCACCAAAGGCTATTTCTATGGATGGTTTAATCGTAACAGCTGGCGTTCCATCGGCTAAATTGAGAATGGGAGTTCCATCGGTTTTTAGCACTGCCGATACCACGGCGGTTAAACTTCTAAAGGTGACATTTGAGTAACAGTTAGACGCTACGATCGCAATAGTTTCCGATCCCTGCATCGCTAATGGCTGACGATTGCTCCTTAACTCGAAACATGGTAGTGGCTGCTGAATCTCTAACTGAATCCCAACTGGACGGCTATTGCAAATTATTTTTTGAAGAATCTCTGTAAAGCCACCAATAGAATCGCGATCGCTAAACGCTTGTCCGCCTGTTTCTTTAGCTAATCTGGCGTATTCTTGCTCCAAACTATCTTTAAACTTGCTCTTGGTGGTACCAAAATAAGTATGAACCTTCACGAATGCCTGCTGAGCTTTTGCGATCGCCTTATTTGCAGCAATAATATCTTTCTCTTCCGTTCTATCTCCTCCTGCTTCGAGGGCTTCATCTCCCAAATAGAAAATCGCTCGGGCTGCACCCGGTCGCCAATTAAAATGAGTTGAGATATCTTCTACAGTCCGAGCCGCATCTTCCTGCGCTCCCGCATCAGGTAATTGTCCTCGTTTTCTGGCTCGCAGGTCTCCTTTGGAAACTTGGCACTCTGTCAAGAGATAATCCCTTACTGTGCGATGAAAATTTGTCCCTTTCCAAGTACCTTCAATTCCAAGCCAAATGACTCTCAAATCGCTTGGACAGCTAGAAGAGGCGCTAGCAATAGCTGCTGTTGCAGCATTGCTAAGGTCGTTCGCTTCATCTTTCATTGAAGGGCTAGTATCGATAACGACTACCAAATCCACAGGCTCGCTTGCTGTGGCGCTGTCGATTTTGCAAGGGCGCACAGTGGGAATGATTTGTTGTGTTTGACTCATATCTTAATATGCACTATGATTGTTTGATATGGATTCCTGTTATTTTGGCACAGACCAAGAACGAATTTCGCCGAAGGTGACAGGAAGACGGGTACTCAAAAAAGGGGTCACTCTTCAACAGGTTTCCTGATTCGATAATACTTATATTGACAAGTGTTAATTAACAAGTTGACAGTTAGAAGAGAAAAAGGTGCAGTTGCGACAACTGCACCTTTTTCACTGCTTGATGATTTGACAGCAACCTTCTAGAAAGTCTTTTCAGATACCAAAACATTATCCGTGTTAAGAGTGGCTTTCACCTGTGAAAAGCTCCGACCAATTCCAACGCGCACCTGACGCGGTTCATACGTAGTTGTTGGATTCCACAAGAGCCGTGCTGCTTCAACATCGTCTAGATAAAGCTCCGCTGTTGTCTCCCTCGTACCGACGCGCCGCAGATGGAGTTTCCAATGACGACAACTTAAAGGCACAATCACGAACGTACTATTACCGCCCCTGCTTCTATCCGGTTGCTCAGCTGCAATCCCTGCTAGAATTGACCCCGAACTATCTGTACGTACACGAGCTGCTGCGCTTAAATTAGTACCGTCAAGAGCCCAGAAGTGTAAAAAGTAGACTTGCTTGCCTTCTTGTGAAGTTAAGTTGAGAGTAGTTGGTCGAATATCAGCTTCGACAACCCACTCAAAGCGATCGCTCTGCCTACAACTGCACGGCAATTGCAAGTTTAATCGCGCTTATTTGATAACACTTATCCGGAATAATAATTTATACATTTGTAGATTTTTACAAGTACTATTTTTATATCGCCATCTCTGTAAAAGCTATGTACATTAGTATTGCAGACGACCTCAAGAAACAATTTCATGCAGCTTGCGCTCTCAAAGGGCTGAAGATGAGCCAAGTCGTAGCAGAGTTAATTGAGCAATGGGGGAAAGCTCATGATACTTCTTTATCTGAGGTCTCGGCTCATGGTGTTAAAGACAAAGTAGTCAAGTCGATTCTCAAAAGTTGTAATTCGTAGTTCGTAATTCGTAATTAAAATTACAATTATGAACTACGAATTACGAATTATTCGGTCAAGGGGGATTCAGCACTAAAAAAGAACTCAGCAACAACATTCTCAACTGACTCTAGCTTTTATATTTAAGTAATTTATCTGAAAAATATGAACTTATCTGGTCAGCAACGTAAAAGATTAAGAGATGCCTTAATCAGTGCTTTTCCTAATTATTCATCACTAGAACAATTGTTAGATTTAGATCTAGACAAAAAACTTAACCAAATCACTCAAGATAGTAATTTACAAACCGTTATCTACCAATTGATACAAATAGCGCAGGCTCAGGGATGGCTTGTTGACTTAGTTCAAGCTGCACGGAAAGAAAATTCTGGAAATTCTGAGTTAGCAGCTATTGCCCAAGAATTGTTGCTACTAGAAACACCCCCTATTTCCTTTTTTATTTCTCAAGCATTTGCTCATACTGATATTGACACTTTAGTGCAAGAGGTTCGTGAAAAAATAAAACCTAGTATCCAAAAACGCTGCGGTACTATACGGGTACTAGATATGACTAAGCCTATGGAATTAAATAGCATCTACGTTAATGTAAATATTTTAGAGAAAATCACCGGATGTAAGTGGTTAGAAATTGAGGAACTACTGCAAAACTTCGATCCGGAATCAGATAGCTTTGATCGCTCTGGACTCAGCAAGATAACTCAAGAGCGCGTTCTAGCATTAGAGGTGGTAGAACATCATTCAGCGTTAATGGTTTTGGGGAAACCGGGAGCAGGTAAAACAACTTTTTTAAAGTATTTAGCTATCCGATGTATAAACGGTGAGTTTCAAAGCGCTCGGATTCCCTTGTTTATTACTCTCAAAGAATTTGCTGAAACCCCTCAACAACCTGACTTAAAAGAATTTATTATTCAGCAATTACTTAAGCTATATAACAATTTTATAACAGATGATTTAATAATTGAACTTATAAATTATGGCAAATTTTTGATTTTACTAGATGGTTTAGATGAAGTTAGGGAGGAAGATAGTAGCCGAGTTATCAGTCAAATTCAGCAATTTTCTGAGCAATATTACAACAACCAGTTTGTCATTACTTGCCGAATTGCAGCACGAGAATACACTTTTGAACAGTTCGTTGAAGTTGAAGTAGCTGATTTTAATAATGAACAGATTTCAGACTTTGTCAACAAATGGTTTCAAGTACAAGAAGATGCTGTTAAAGCAAAACTCTTCATGCAAAAGTTGCAAGATAGCCAACCAATCAAAGAGCTAGCAACTAATCCCCTACTATTGACTTTGCTATGTCTAGTTTTTGAGGAGAGAGCTGATTTTCCGACAAATCGATCGGAGCTTTATAAAGAAGGATTAGATGTGTTATTCAAGAAATGGGATGTCAAGCGCAACATTGAGCGCGATCGAGTTTACAGAAAAATGTCTTTACAGCGCAAAGAAGATTTACTTAGCCAAATAGCCTTCAATACCTTTGAGAAAGGTAAATACTTTTTCAAGCAGAAAGAAGTTGAAGAGCAAATTACTATCTATATTTGCAACCTCTTTGACGTTAAGACCTCCGATTGGGAATTGCAAATGGATAGCGTTCAGGTGCTAAAGTCAATAGAAGCTCAACACGGATTACTAGTGGAAAGAGCTAGAGGCATTTACTCTTTTTCCCATATCACTTTTCAAGAATACTTCACTGCGAGAGAGATTGTTTGTAGTTCTCATCAAGAAAAGGCTTTAAAAAGTTTAGTTAGCCATTTGACTGAAAAACGTTGGCAAGAAGTTTTCTTATTGACAGTTGGAATGTTAAAAAATGCAGATGATTTGTTACAGTTAATAAAACAGCAAATTAATACAGTTTTAACAGGTGATGAAAAATTGCAGCAGTTCCTGACTTGGGTTAATCAAAAATCCCGTTCTGTAGAAACTCCCTATAAAGCAGCTGCGATTCGAGCTTTTTACTTCAACCTTGAATACGCCCTCGCCCTCGCTCTCGACCACAACCGCGATCTTGCTCTCGACCTTGCCCTTACCCACAGTCTTGCCCTCGACCTTGCCCGCGATCTTGCCCTCGACCTTGCCCGCGATCGCGACCTTGCCTTCGATTTTACCCTCGACCACAACCACGACTTCATTTTTGCCCGTGCTCGTGCCCGTGACCGTGTCCGCGACCTCACTCTTGACCGCGACCTCGCCCTAGCTCTCGCCCTAGCTCTCGCCCTTACCCTAGCTCGAAACCACAGCCGCGACCTGACCCTAGCTCTCGACCATGACTTTACCCTCGACCTCACTCGCGTCCTCACTCGCGCCCTCACTCGCTTTGAAGATCTCACTCACACTTTCGCCCGTGAGATCGATCTCGAATTGCAACATAAGCTACAACAGCTTAAAGAGCAATTACCTGACACGTCTTATGAAAACAGGGAAAATTTTGTATGTTGGTTGCAGACAAACAGTTACGTTTGGACTGAACAACTTAGAACTGCGATCGTTCAACATCGCAACATTGGTTATGACTGGCAGTTCAACGAACCTCAAATTGAACTCCTCAAGCAGTACTACTATGCAAATAAGCTGCTAGTTGATTGTCTAAAAAGCGATTGTTACGTTAGTCGGGAATTGCGCCAAAAAATCGAGGATACATTGTTATTTACCGAAAGATGACAGTTAGTTGACATTAAAGTGCTCTAGCCACGCGATTACAGAAATCCGATCGCACAACTTAATTGTTAGGCGGTTGATTCCCAATCTTTTAACAATTTCTTATTTTCTAGTATATCTATGTTTAACTCCAACAGGAAAATATTCAGGGTCACCCAATGGTGCTAAAGCAACTTGCGGCATTTGGTATTCTGGAGGCACGTAGTTAGAGAATTCGCTATTGAGGCGTTTTAGCTGTTCGAGAATAGAAGATGCGATCGCTTGTTTTTTCTCTTCACTTTCTTCTATACCTGGTGCCAACTCCACAACTACAGATAAGGAGCGATTTTTATCTGCATCTTCCTTCACCTGCAACACAAATTTACCCGTCACCCATTCTCTGATGACTGCTTGCTCTAATCCCACAGAAACATTTTCTGGATAAATATTCGCTCCAAAATAAGAAACTGTAAAGTTAGAGCGTCCGAAGACATAAACAAACGGTAGCGAACGAATACCTCGTCCACCATTTTTGTGCAATTCTGTAACTGGATCGAAGCCCCATTTAGCTAGAAACTGCAGCATAGCATCGTAATGAACTATACCTCCATTATCCAGTATATTATAACGCACGAGAGGGATGCCGTTGTTTCCTGAAAATAACAACGTGCCATCTTTCACTTCAAAAAAGCGACTGATGGGGTCATATTGTACTAGTGTCGGTAAACGCGATTCACCAAACAAATCTCTTGCTACCTCTGGATTGTTTGCTAAAAAGCGCCGAATACAAATACTTAAGGGTGTCTCATTGCCCAATACCCCTGCATCTGCCGTACCGTAGAGAGATGCCGAATCATAGCAGAAATTACGGGAACCGAGGCGATCGCCTACTAAACTACGCCATTCCTCACTAAACACCTCTCCCGCCATAACCAACTTTACCTGATATTGCTGCCACTCAATCCCACGAGCTATGCCAGTATCAATGATATCTTTTAAAAATGGTGGGTATCCCAACAAAACAACCTGCTCAAAAGCCGAACCCAGTTCCTGCACGACTCGAAAAATCTCTTCTTTATTATTACCAGGAGTAATCGTAGTCATGGGATAACCTTTGCTGGTAAGATAACGACAGCAATTGGCTGTAAACATACCACCAACCCAGGTTCCCAGAGTGAAACAAATAACAGCGAGAGTGCGTTTGGTATCTGCGGAAAAACTATCATGAAACACCTGCTCAAAGCGGGTTACAATTTCCATTTCATCAGAGAAAAACCGAGGCCAAAATGTGGGTTTCCCTGTAGAACCAGAAGAGACTGCGATCGTGTCGCACGTTTCTAGCTGTCCGTGACGACATAAGTTAGCTAAAGAGTAACGCTGCAAGTAATTTTGTTTTGTAAGTTCTGGAAGCCTTTGGAAATCCTCAGCAGTTTGGTACTCATCAGGAGCGATCGCGTGTTGTGCCAAGAAATCTTTGTAAGCAGGTACGTTACCAGCCACATCGTGAAATAATGCCAAGGCGGCTGCGGAAGCATCCGTGTTGATATGTTGCTGGAGGAGTGAGTCTAAGGGTGTAGTTAAAAACTCTTGAAATGCCGTAATAGCACGTTGCTGTTGTTCTACCTTCATTTCCAACACTCCCTCCGCTTTTTATATAGCTACAGATTTAATAGCAGTAGATACTTTATGGTAGCTAACTGCTAAGTAGATGGGATCGCATTAGTTAACGAATCACCCGCACATTTATCCCCAAATTTAAATCAGCCCAAGTTCTATCGGTGGTTAGTATTGGCAAATCCAAAGATTTTCCCAGTGTTAAGCAAGCTCTATCACCAAATGATAATCCAGCACTTCTCGTTAGGGGACGTAACATCCCCGCACGATAAGCCATTTCAGTATCAAAATTAATAATTTCTAACCCCAGAGTACTGATAACTTCCCTGACTTCTACCTCTGGCATTCCACTATCAGCAAGTTTTGCTACGACTTCGCTCAAATTGACACTACTGATGACAGCTGTGGTCAAGACATTTAGTACAATTTCGCTACCAGGTTCATTGTTTAACAGTGCCAAAATAACAGAAGCATCCAAAACATAATTACTCACTCAAATTCTCCTGACGGCGTTCTGCTACGAGTTCATTACTAAGCGATCGCCCTTCAGGAATATATCGACGTACTATTTCTTGTGCTCGTTTCACAGCTTGTTTCAGCGTAAAAATTCTCATTTCTCCGTCCACTAGTTGAATCATAACTTCGTCACCTACTTCTAATCCTAGTTGCTTGCGATACTCAGATGGGATTACAACTCTACCACCTTCAAATATTTTTGTCTTAATGGCTTGCATATGACATTTTTTTGAGACTATAGGTTTTGAAATTATATCCCATAGTTTTTTTCACTGACACCGCAACAAATTTCCACTTTGTCTGCGACAAGAACAGTCAGAAGCCCTTAACACTTTTTCTTCTTCCTCCCAACTTCGCTGCTCTACCTAATCTCTCCGCGTCTTTGCATCCCTCTGTCTCCGCGTCGCACTTCAAGCGTGCCATTCGGCGGGGACGCCCACCTCACTCCATGTGGTGTGGTCTATGAATCTGAAAACTGCTGTAATAAATCTCCTCTGCAATCGCTTAAAAAAGTAGAAGGAGAAAAGCTAATATGCGTAAATGGAGATGACCGCCTTGTAGCCATTCATAAAAATCTTTGATATATCCTTCAGCACCATGCACGTCTATTGCAGCAAAAATCACGCGAATAAAGAGGGGAACCGCTTTTGCACTCAATGCGGAGAACCATTGCCTCTTGCACCAGAGCAGGTTGTGGACAATCGATATCGAATTATACGTCATTTGGGGGAGGGCGGTTTTGGGCGCACCTACGTAGCTGAGGATTTAAAGCAGTCTCCACAACAGTGCGTGCTGAAGGAATTTGCACCCCAAGTTGAAGAACAACAAGATTTACAGAAAGCAAAAGAGCTTTTTGAACGAGAAGCTAGTGTTTTGAAACAACTACAGCATCCCCAGATTCCACGTTTTCATGAATCGCTGCAAGTGAAGTTGGGTAACAAAGATTTTTTCTTGCTGGTGCAAGACTATATAGAGGGCGATAACTACTGGGATCTCTTACAAGAGCGTAACGAACAGGGGCAAACCTTTAGTGAAGAAGAAGTTGTCAAACTGTTGCACCAACTCCTACCTATATTATCTTATATTCATTCTCGCAATGTGATTCACCGCGATATTTCTCCTGATAATTTGATTTTGCGACGTACTGATAGTATGCCAGTGCTAATCGATTTTGGTGCCGTCAAACAATTACCCGCTTCTAAAGGTTTTTGGTTTACTCAACTCAGTGGAAATCGCACTATTTTAGGCAAAAAAGGATATGCTCCAGAAGAACAATTGCGTCAAGGGAAAGCTTTTCCTTGTAGTGACTTATACTCTTTAGCTGTGACTGCACTCGTATTATTAACAGGGAAAGAACCGCAGCAACTTTACGATACATATGACGGAAATTGGCGTTGGGGAACAGACATTCAAGTCAGCCCAAAACTGGAAGCAGTGTTAAAAATAATGCTTGCCTATAAACCAAGCGATCGCTACCAAAAAGCCGACGAAGTTCTCAAAAATCTACAACTATACGCCCCTGCTAAACCAGTAAGCACCCATCAAGCGACAAAAATCAAAACAATGGTGGTTGCTCCAGGACGAAAACCCATCAGAACTATTATTACCAATCTTCATAACAGAACTCAAGCAATTGCCCAAACACTCCCTTTACCTGCTTGGCTTCGTCCCTTTGCTTTAAGCCTTGTAGGGACAAGTGTTGTTCTGTTAACCTTTGCTGGGACTTGGGCGCTAGTCAATGCCGTTATTGCTACAGTATCATCCATTACCATACCAAGCATTTCTTTACCAAAATTACCGGATGGTTCCAAACCTGCGACTAATCCCTCAACCAACAATGAAGGAAACCGGATAAATGCGATCGTGAGTCGTCGCCAGCAGTTAGGAATTTCAGACGCCTATTTTACGCCAGCAGTAGATAAAATTTTTTATACCAAACATCCTGAAGCCCAAGGACGTGCTCTGACAAGTAATCCAGAAGATGCAGCTTTAAGAAATAACTGGTATCGTATTGCCGAAGACTTGCTAGATAAGTTAGAAAGGGCAGAACTTGGCACCAGAGCTAGGAACAAACTAGGAAAATACACTGGGGAAGATTACCAAACTTGGAGGAAACAAGCAGAATCAGGACAATTAGGAGACTATAGTATCGAACAACTTACCAAAGACACGAATAAAAAATTTGATAGATTATTTCCAGGATTGCGCCGTAGCAATGAGAAACTCGAATCCCAAACATACGGTCAAATTTGGTATGCACTAGCTGCCGATCGAGTGAGTAAACTAGGGAATAGGGAGTAGGGAGTGGGGAGTGGGGAGTAGAAAAAACCACTAAATACTAACCCTTATTCCCTATTCCCTATACCCTATTCCCCATTTCCCATTCCCCATTCCCTTATGTATTGTTCCAAAGGACATGAAAATCCCACAGGTAGCCGCTTTTGTCTTCATTGCGGTGAAAACTTAGATAGCCAGGTGAATCTTGCTGGTATTCAACCGGGACAAACTTTGGGCAATCGATATCTTATTGTGCGTCAACTTGGTCAAGGAGGATTTGGACGCACGTATTTAGCTGAAGATAGTAATCGTTTTAGCGAACTTTGTGTTTTAAAAGAATTTTCACCTCAAGTTCAAACACCATACGTTTTACAAAAAGCGGAAGAACTATTTCAACGGGAAGCCACTGTTCTCTATAAGTTGCAACATCCTCAGATACCCCGCTTTCGAGAATTATTCCGCAATAATATAAACGGGAAGGAATACTTATTTCTCGTACAAGATTATGTAGAAGGGCAAACTTACGGTTCTCTATTGGATGCTAAAAAACAACCAGGTTTGCGATTTTCAGAAGCAGAAACGCGTTTGCTGTTGGAGCAAATTTTGCCAGTTCTACAGTACATCCATTCTATAGGAGTTATTCACCGCGATATTTCTCCAGACAATTTAATGCTTCGCCACATTGACCAATTACCAGTTTTAATTGACTTTGGTGGTGTCAAACAAGTCGCTGCAACTGTTGAATCACAGTATTATCAACAGGGTGCTGTGGTATCTCCTATACCACCTACACTTTTAGGTAAGGCTGGGTATTCTCCTCCAGAACAGATGCAGACAGGGTTAGTTGAACCTCACAGCGATTTGTACGCTTTAGCAGCGACGATTCTCGTTTTACTGACAGGCAAACAACCACAAGAATTAATTGATACTCAAAGTCTCACTTGGCAGTGGCGTCAGGAAGCTAATATTACCCCTTCCTTAGGGATGATTTTGGATAAGATGCTGTCTCCAACACCAGGAGTCCGTTTCCAAAGTGCGACTCAAGTCCTGCAAGCACTCAACCCAATCCCTGTTGTTTCCCCACCATCACCGCCTTCTCCCCCACCAGCACCACCCCAACGTACAGAACAAACCGTAGCTATATCTCCCCCTCTCCCCCTCTCCCCCTCTCCCCATTCCCCTATCCCCCCCTCTTCCCCTCTCCCCTTATCTCCCTCCAAAAGCTGGTGGACTCCTGCGAAAATCATCGTCATAGCCGCAGTATTAACGATAACGGCTGGTGTAGGTTTTTGGGGAGTCACTCAGTTAATCAACTCTTCTTCCGATGGAATTTTGTCATCAGACGATCCCAAGTTACCCGCAGAAGAACGACAGCGCAAAGCAAGGCTTGAGGAACGCCGCCAGCAATTGGGGATCGATGTCAAATTTTTAAACGATGTCGTCAATCAACTGTTTTGGGAGAAAAACCCGAATTTACCCAAGCGCATACTGACAGATTCTCCAGATGATTTACAATTGAGAGCAGAGTGGGACGCAATTGCAGATGATACCCTCTCCAAAATTTCTGTCTTGAGTTCTGGTTCACGCAGAGAGTTAGGTAGTTTTACGTCCGCAGAACGCGATCGCTGGAAAGTGCAAGTCAATCAAGTTAATGTTGGGAGCCGTTCTTTATTTGATTTAGGAGATGCTGCTTTCTTTCGGTACTTTCCACAACAGCGAGGCAAAAATTTTATTGACCAACCGATTGGGCAAGTATGGCATGGATTTGTAACTGATAAACTGAATGCTATTTTGGCTGGAAGTGCTTTTAGAAAAATTTCATTTCAAACGGGGGCTACGAGTACCAGAAGAAAGGGGACTTTAAAACCAGGTGAAGGTCAAGTTTTTATAGCAGACCTTCGGAAAGAGCAGCTGATGGAAGTCAAACTGAGTGCAAGCCTCAAAATTTTGCTTTCCGTTTACTCTCCTAGTGGCAATCTCAAAATTTCAGAAGATTCACAAAAACGTAATTTATCTCTTAAACTTCCGGAAAGCGGATTTTATGAATTTGTTGTTGTGTCTACAGCCTCAAGAGACGCCTTAGATTATACGCTTACCATTACAGCAACAGCAGAAGATCCTACCCCACCTCCAACTCCTACGCCAATACCTACACCTACCCCAACACCTACATCTACCCCAACACCCACAGAGACACCTACAGAGACACCTACAGAAACACCAACATCTACTCCAACACCTACAGAAACACCTACGCCCACACCTACAGAAACACCTACATCTACTCCGACACCCACACCCATTCCGTCAAATATCTAAAATTCAAAATAATATTTTATAACAAAACCCTATACACAAAATCACTTCTTATGTGCCATAATTGCCGTTCTGTGCATAACTGCACAACAGCTGCTTAATTACAATAGGTGACGGCATTCATCTCATCACTTTCCTATGCCGGAGGCACGCTGCGCGAACGCGTAAGTGAGAGGCTTCTGCCGGATTCATCTGTCTAGAAAATAGGGAGTAGGGAGTAGGGAGTGGGGAGTAGGGGGTAAGAAATTTTTCATTACCTCGTTGTGGGCAATTGCCCGTGGGAGTCTAGCTTGAAAGTAGCGAAGGTGTATTTAATGCCAGGGGGTTATTTTCTGTAGTTTTCTGTGTTTTAAGGGTGAAAAATTGAAAATGCTATCTTACCCGGTGGGGGGCATACCTTTGGTTCCAGTTGGCAGACACTGCATTTTAGAGCTTTACAACTGTCCAACACACCTACTCAACAATCCTGTTTTTATGAAACAGGCTCTTGAGGAAGCGGCTAAAGTGGCAAAGTCCACTTTGCTTTCGGAGCTCACTCACCATTTCGAGCCTTATGGAGTCACTGGTCTAGCACTTTTAGCCGAGTCTCACATCTCAATACATACTTGGCCGGAATATGGTTATATAGCTGTGGATATCTTTACCTGCGGCGAACATGCCGAACCGGAGAAAGCTTGTAAGTACCTTGTACAAGCTTTCCAAGCTAGCAATCATACCCTCTTAACGCTTCCCAGAGGGAAGTTATCGCCTGAAATCCAAACACAACTTGAGGAAAGTTTGGTTCTTCAAGTTGCTGGTGAACGTTAGTCATATCAGTCAGAAGTACACAGTTATCAGTAAACTGTACGCAAGTCAGTAAGGGATTTCCAAGAATTGAACGAAGGAAGAAGAAAGAAGAAAGAAGTTTTGTTTTGAGATGGGGATTCAGACTCAAGATAAGAACGGGCAACCCTAAGGGGATGGGGTTTTAAACCCCTATAGAAAGAAGTTTGTTCGCGAAGCGTGCCGTCTTCGGCATAGAAATTCCAACTTCGGTCCTTCCTTCAAACTTCTTCCTTCGGATAAATTACCACTACTTGTGGTACGGGCGTCCCCGCCCGTTCTATACTAGTGACGGCTCGTGCCGCCCGTATCACAAGAGATATTTGAAGACTTTTTATTTGGAAGTCCCTTATCCGAGCAGTATTGCATCTTGTGGGGTGGGCAATGCGCCCCGCACCACAAGACATCTCCAATACCCAATTACTCCCAGAGTAAACCGCCCAAAACGTCCCAAGTTCTGGGACCAACGATACCATCTACACGCAAACCATTATCTGCTTGAAAGCTTCTTACAGCTTCATCTGTTTGCTCCAAGAAATTTCCAGTGTTGAGATTTCTCTCAAGATAGCCTAAAGAAATGAGGATATTCTGTAGCAATCTTACAGATGAACCAGTATCACCACGTTTTACAGAGGGTAGTTCTCTAACAGCAGATGCTTGAACTTCGGGTTCCATAGTTTGTTTTCCTTGAATAATGTACTGATTAATTCATCACTGCCATCATCGGAAATTACGGTTTTTTTTATGGTACTCACCAGGGTAATATTTTGCCAAGTCTTCTGATTTCTAACTTTAGAATAATTAAATAATTTATAAAAGACGAAAATTGAGCCAAAATGGTTTCCAAGTAGACTATTCGTGTCAGCTCCTGAAATAGTATAATAAAAGGTAAGTCAAAAAGCAAAACCGATTTTGACAACTCACTTTTTTATCTCCTGAAAAAGCGACAAGGCTGTTTGACTGTGTGATGTGAGTTTAAGCATCGGGTTATACAGCAGTCTTCTGGTGCATACCCGGTAGGAGGAAAGGAGGTAACTCTACCAATCCTCAATGTCTTGTCATGTGAGCGGTAAATTACTAGATACTGGTTGGGAACGGTAGTTCACAATCGTAGGCACTACCGCAGGCGAGGAAAACCTACCTCTCCCTCCCTTCAAAATTTAGGTATTGAAATTTCAAGCATTCATTCCGATCCTTACTGCGTAACTCAATGAGCGTTGATAATTCTTCGTGGCTGACTGCACCAACAAACTTAACCCTGCTACAGGATGAAGTTCATGTCTGGCGAATTAACCTTGACCAACCAGATGCACAACTACAACATTTAGCAGCTACTCTATCTAGTGATGAAGTTTGTCGGGCTAAGCGGTTTTATAAAGAACAGCATCGGCAGCGTTTTATTGCTGGTCGGGGGATCTTGCGTACTATTTTAAGTCGTTATTTGGAAGTGGAACCGCAACTTTTGCAGTTTTCTTACGAACCTTCAGGCAAACCTATCTTAGCTGATTCCTTTGCCGATCGCAAGCTGTGGTTTAACCTCACCCACTCTCAAGGGTTAGCCTTGTGTGCAGTGAGTTGCGATCGCCAAGTCGGTATAGATTTAGAATATGTTCGCCCAATTTCGGATGTTCTCAGTCTTGCCAATCGGTTCTTTGCACCAGGGGAGTATGCAGTGTTAAGTTCGCTGTCACCTCACCAAATGCAAGAAGTATTTTTCCGTTACTGGACTTGTAAAGAAGCATATTTAAAAGCAACTGGCGTGGGAATAGCACAATTAGAGCAAATCGAGATTATGCTGACACCAGGGCAACCAGCTAAGCTAAAAACAGAGCAACAGTGGAGTCTACTAGAGATTGTACCTGATAGTAATTCTGTTGCGGCGATCGCTGTGGAAGGTTCTGGGATTCGTCTCACCCGTTGGCAATATTAATTTGAAGGCAGAGAGCAGATGGCAGAAAGGTTTTTCTCAAAACTTTTTCTTTCATATATGCCCTCTGCCTTGAAAATAGGGAGTGGGGAGTAGGGAGTGGGAAAGAGGGATTTTCATGTAAGATCAGTGAAAATTTTTTCATTGGGACTGCCTTGTTTAAAAGTCTGATAAAGAGTCAGATCCCCGACTTCTTGAAGAAGTCGGGGATCTTGTGGACAAAATTTTTTAAACAGGGCGTTTCTACATTTTACGAAAAACTATAGTCATCTCAGTTTGAAAACTCAGCCAATAGCCGAAAATGGCGTAGAAAAGAAACTTATGAGAACTTAGCGCTTTCCGTAAGTCGAGAGATTCATAAATAACATTTAAAGTGCTGTCAAAGAGGCGCTGGTATTGATTCCAGGCACGAGTATTTAAACCGAACAAAAGTGTATCGTGAAAAGCGCGGTCAATAAATTTTATAGGTTTCCAACCTTGACAACGTCCCAGGGATTCTAAAGTTTTGCGAGTATAAATGTGAAGATGGTAGGGCGCATGCACTGAGTTATAGTAATCGGATAAATAAGGTTGATTTAAGTCAATTTTAGCTGCATTTGGTGTACCAATGAAAATATAACCACCAGGTGCAAGGACACGATCTAACTCGCGTATGAGTGCATATGGATCTTCAACATGTTCGATAACGTCCTGAAGCAAAATGTAATCAAAAGGCCCTTTCTCAAGTGTTGCAGGATTGCCAAAACCATTTTTGGGCGCGTAAGGATCGTAACCGTAACAATTTGTAAAACCGCGTTCTTGAAGATACTCTATAAACAACCCGTTAGCACAACCGTAATCAAGCATTGAGTGAGTTTTGGAAAACCCCTGCTTTGTAAGTTGTTGGTGCAGATTGTTATATAATATCCGCAAAACCCAAGTTAGCTTTGCATTAGCAAACGGGTATTTTTCGTAGTAATGCGCCAAATCTACAACGTCCAAGCAGTGAATGGTTTTGCACTGAGGGCATCGCCAAACTGGAAATTTCTCATTCCTAAAAGCTCTGACATTACAGGGAAAGTTGCGAAATGCAGAAATATCGTTAAGAGGTATGGTGTAATCGCAAACAACACATTGATTGCGTTTTTGACCAATTCTTGGGAAAGTGCGTGGGGATAAAGCAGAATTCAAAGCAGGGTTTGAGAGATTCGCGATCGTTGTATTAGACATCTGCAATTTTAATAACTGTGGAAATTTGCTGTTTTCATGAAAAAAACCTCGCAGTATTGGATTGGGATGAGGTTTTTACACTTGGTAATGTCTAGGTAAACAAAATTTTTAGACAAAAAACTCTTCTTTCCTCTGTGCCTCTGCGGTTAAATAAATTACTTTTGAACCGCAGAGGCACAGAGGACACAGAGAGAAGAGTAAGAGGTGTGACTACGCTACTTTCAAGAAACCGCTTTCAATGAGATAAGCAGAGTAAGTCATGAATAACCTAGAATCGATGGGGGGACAAACAATAGAGCTTCCTGCTAGGGCATCAAGGGTTTCCCGACAACTGATAATAGGTCTTTTTGCTTGCAGGTATAAATCTGGAATAGTTAGCCCTTCTTGCGACCACTTCTCAAGCAAGAAAGGTCGCAGTGTATACAAAGAATTGTCGCCAGAAGATAGGCTCTTCATTAATTCTGATTGCCACGCGTCATAAGGCATCAGTTGGATGGGATAACCAAAAGAGCGCATCCAATCCACTAACATCTTTAAGGGTACTGGTTGAGGATGTTGTAAGTGGAAAGCCTTACCAATCGATTCTTTTTGCTGCGATAAATAAACAACTGCTTTGCTCACATAGTCTACAGGAGACATATCCATCATGTAATCTACATCTGGAAAATACCCCATCTCCAGACAGCCTTTTATCATCAAGCAGATAAAGTCATTCGTATTGGATACACCTGTTTCGCTGTGTCCGCCAATTAACGGAGGTCTGTGAATTGTGATGGGTAGTCCGCGTGAGCCTGCTAGTTTGACTAGCTTTTCAGCAACCCATTTTGTTTGAGAGTATCCTAGAAAAATACCTTCCCAATGGTCAAAGCTATCGTGCTCTCTGACAACTTGACCGGCATAAACAGGGGATTCAAAAATTGCCACACTAGAAACGTAATGCAGGGGCTTAGTTTTGATATCACTTGCCAAGCGAATCACTTCTTGCGTGCCTAAAACATTAGCAGTCTTAAGTGCAGAGTAAGGATATACATAATTCAGCATAGCAGCACTGTGATACACGGCATCAAGGTTAGCTGCTAGCATATCAAAGCCTTCTTTGCTCAGACCAAGAAGGGGCTGAGACAAATCTCCAGGAACAGCAATGATTCTAGAACTAAATTTGTCTTCCCAAATGGCATACTGCTGCAAGTTTTGCTTCAACTTGCGCTTACCTTCCTCAGAATTAGATGCGCGTACCAAGCAGTAAATATCTGCATGAGTTGATTGAAGCAGTTCGTAAATAATAAAAGCACCTAAATAACCCGTTCCTCCAGTTAAGAAGACATTATTGAGTTCAGGGGTGAATTCAAAAGATGAAGATGCAGGTCGGATATTTGGGTCTAAAACAACCTCAGCACTCAAATCTAGAGTTGCAGCTTTTGCTGCAGAAGAATTTGCTAGGGATGCATTCTTGGTGTCTGAAACACCCGAATTTTTCTCTTGCGATTCTTCAGCCAAGCGTTCTGAAAGAGCCGCGATATTAGGATAATGCCACAACAGCATTGGAGAAACTTCAAATCCCAGCATCTTTTCTGTTTTGGTAATCAGTACCATACCCTGGGCTGAATTCAAACCATAACTATCTAAAGGCTCTTGAACATTGATTTCACGTGGTGAAATCTTTAAAGCTTCCGCAAGATTGGATACTAACCATGCTTGAATTTCTTCTGAAGTACGAGATTGATTGGAAACCATATTTACCTCTTGAAATTTTGGATTTTGGATTTTGGATTTTGGATTGGGGATTGGGGATTGAAGATTTGGGATTGGAGATTTGGGATTGGAGATTATACCAATTTGAAAAAAGAACGTGACAGATAGTTGGGTGAAATTCAATTCAGTCAGGACTATCTCAATCCAAAATCCAAAATCTAAAATCTAAAATCCCTTATCCCCTAATTTGGCAGATATTGACTGTAGTAGTCAGTCATTTGCAAGCCTTGAATTTTCAAACTTTGAATGCGGTGTAAATATGCTGCTCCCGTCATAATATGATGAGCAACATCAACAACTTTGCGATTCTTTGGTTCAGCGAGGTAAGAGCCACTGACCCAGTTATTAAAGCTTCCTATTGCTGGACCGCACCAAACTTGATAATCAACTTCTCTTCCCTTTTCTCCAGCAGTAGACCAACGAGAGGATAATCCTAAATACCATTTAAAAATTGCCGCCATTTTGATTTTGGGATTGCTGGCTGCTTTGTTGAGTTTTTCCGGGTTTCTTTGGGATAAATAACTAACAGTTTCTTCCCAAACTTGGTCTAAAGTCTTGCGAAAAATCTGTTTTTCTAACTTCTCTCGTTCTTGATTAGGAATATCATCAATTGAGTTATAGTTTCTGTATAACTCATATAATTTTTGCGCTCTTAAAGCAAACATAGTTCCTTTCTTGAGAACTTGAAGTTTAACTCCCATTTCAAACATATCTGCAGCCGGAGCCATCATGAAATCAGCCATATCGGCTTGCGCTAGTAATTGCTTGGTATATTCGCTTGTTCCTGCTTCAACACAAGATTGATTGATCGATCCTGTCACCACATAAGCAGCACCCATCATAAATCCTGCTAAAGCTGATTGTGGTGTACCAATTCCTCCTGCAACTCCAACTCGAATGGGTGTTGAGTAATGATATTTGTCCTGAATTTCATTTTTTAAAGCCAGAATCGAAGGTAACAGACACACTAGGGGGCGATTGTCTGTATGACCGCCAGAATCTGCTTCTACAGTAATATCATCAGCTATTGGTAATTGTGCTGCTAAATTTGCCTGTAATTCAGTAATCAGCCCTTGTTGAACAAGTTCTTTCAAAATTTTTAGCGGTGCTGGTTGGAGAAATTTACTCGCAACTTCTCGCCGAGAAATTTTGGCAAGGACTTTGTTTTTAATTTCAATTTGATTTCCAGCATTAACGCCTAACCCTGCAGCACGATAATAGACAATATTGGGAGTTAAATCCAAAAATGCAGATGCTTCTATGGTTCTTACCCCATATTTGAGGTACAAATCCACCGCACGACGTTCATTCGCAGGTTCATTGGGGCTGTGAATCAAATTAAAGGCGTAGGGACCTTGGGGTAATGCTTCTTGAATGCGATGAATCGCTGCTTTTAGTCGATCCGGACTCAATCCACCCGCTCCGAAAGAACCTAATAGTTTTTCTTTCCCCAGTGCAATGACCATTTCTTCAGAAGCAATACCACCAGCCATTGCACCAGTAGAATAAGCTGATTTCACGTCGTGAAATGATAAAAAACTAGGGTCTCCTAAATTTGCTGTTGATACGGGTGGGGTTGCTACCAAAAGTTCGGCTTGTCCTGTTTTCCCATTGTCTGTAGGAGAGAGATAACCATCGTTGGTCACACCAATTTTTCCGGCGACTCTAATGATGTAGCATGGTTTCTCTAATTTCAGCAATTTCTCTTTGATTGCTGAGTGTTCAAAAGCAACGCAATCTAATGCGCCTTTCCACACTTGGTTGTAATGGAATGAGTTGGTGTGGAAGTTGAGACCGTTATCGTAGTTAGTTAAAACTGTCATTGGTTAGTTGTTAGTTGTTAGTTGTTAGTTGTTGGTGGTTGGTGGTTGGTAGGGGCGCGGCGGCCTTGCGCCCGTATAGTGGTTGGTGGTTGGTAGCTATGAGAATCTTGTTGAATTATGAACTTTTTAATGAACCGCAGAGGCGCAGAGAGCACAGAGAGAAAAAAGAGTTGATTTTCACGCATTCTACTAGATTCTTACAGCTACTAACTACTAACTACTAACCACTAACTATTTAGCAAATTCTCAACACAGGTTAGTTGTAATTGAATGATTTCACTCATTTGTTGACTAAATTGATGTCTTGATTTTAAGAACTTGGCGTGGGTTTGATGAACAATAAAATTGTTATTGCTTAACTTTTCATATTGGGTCTTGTTTGGGTACCGTTGAGTGGTGATGTGACTAAGTTGTTGAATGTTATTTGGTGTTGACAAGGTTCTATGGGAAACAATTTCTTGAGTTGTTTTTTGCTCACCAGATTGTACTCGTTTTTTAGGTTCAAAACTGTTATTGGGGGCATTTTTCATGTTTAATTTTTCGGGCTGGGGTATTGATGGTGTAATAATGTTGTGAATGTTGCTTGCGGGTGGTTGGTTGGGAATGGTCGTTTTGGGGTAATTTCTGCTTTCTGATTCTGTAGATTGCGGTTTGTTCTGTTGTTGCTTGGTATCAATGCGCGGGGGTAGTTTGCGGGCTGCGTTTTGGAAAATTTTTCGGTTTTCGTCTGTTAAAATACTGGCAACAATTCGGTTTCCTTGAGGAACTTTTTCCTGTGGGATTTCTCCGATTGGGGTAGCCCTTCCTAAAGTGAGTGTTTTGACTGTTGGTTTGCGTTGGCTTGATGCTTCTGATGTTTCACCGTATAAGAGTGATAAGTCTACGGCGACTTGATGGCTGAGGAGTTTTCCTAACGCTCTTATAATGGAAGCATGGTCGTCAATGCCTCTTCTATTGAGGGGTATGGTAATGTGTTCTTTGTTTTCTAAGATTTTATCTATCCATCGCGAACAGACGTTACCAGATCCTGCTTCAATAAATATTCTTGCCCCATCGTCGTAGACTCGGTTAACGAGTCGGGGAAAATCTAGCGGTTGACACAAACCTTTTGCTAAACTGCGTGCGATCGCATGACTCTCAAGTGGTATCGGTTCGTATTCTGCTGAGGAGTAAAAGGCAATTCCGGGTATATTGTGTGAGGGTAAGGTGTTGACTCTCACAACCTCTTCGTACTCAGACTGCATCGGTTCGCAATGGATTGCGTGGTTGAAAGGGGCGCGAAAAGCGTTGCAACCCAAGGTTTTAATAACTCTCTGACAACATAAAGAATCACCAGAAATCAGGACTTCTTCTGGTGTATTAATTTGAGTTAAGTAAACGCGATTTTCATGTTTGAGGCATTCTTGAACTTGAGATGGGCTTGCCATCAAAAGATAAGTACTCCAAAAATCATCGTTGGACGATGGCGTTTTTGGCAATCCCCAATGTTCGCGCACGGCATTTTTTGGCCCAGCTATTCTGTCTGCAAACAAGGGAGAGGAGTGAAAGGCATTAATTCCTTCGCTAAAGTTACTCCACACTCCCATAGCAGTCATCATGCTTGTCTCCCCCAAGCTGTAGCCAAAGACGTATTTTGGCTTAACTCGGAAATCATCTCGTACAATTGTTGTAATCAGTCTGGCAAATGCCATATCTGTTTCAAAGATTGCTAGGGCATTATTCAGTAACTGCTTTTCGAGACTTTCCAACTGCTTGGTTGATAATTTATTTAAGCTTCTAGGAAAGACAAGTTGAGAAACTTCTGCAAACAGGCTGAAAAGACTCTTGATAACTGTATCACCGTGAACTCTTGGGAACAAGCGAAAGAGCGTTCGACCAATGCCAAGATAAGAATTGACAGCAGCCGGATAGACGTAAGCAATTCCTCCCTTTTTGCCGAGTGGTTTTGCTGTGAAATAACTCCCTGCTGGTGTTTGCCAATCTTCCCCACTCTCAAAAGCCTTATTCACTCCTTTGACAGCAGATTCCATTTCTCTTGCTAACTCATTTTTATTCCGTCCCAAAATGGCGAGGGCGTAGTTAGCTTCAGAATGTTTTTGAAATTCTAGAAAACTTTGGCGTGCTACAGCCGCTAAAGAATGAGAATTATCTATGGTTGTTTGGAGAGCGTTAACCTGCTGGAGTAACTCAGTGCGATCGCAACCTACAATTGGGAACAGGTAGTAAGGCATTTGCTGCAGATACCTGCTGTTATGCTGTTGCTGTTCGGGTTCGTCTGATAGGATGATATGGGCATAGGTGCCATCCATTCCCATGTTGTTAATTGCAGCGACTCTCTTTTTAGCATCCTTACCTAAAAACCAAGGTCTTGATTCCGCGCTCACATAAAAAGGGCTACCTTGCCAAACTTCTTGGTTTTTTACACCAGACCATTTAGGAGTTGCAGGAATATACTTGTGATAGAGACACAGTGCAGTTTTAATCAAGCTAGCCATACCCGAAGCAACATAGGTATGACCGATATTGGCTTTGACGCTTCCAATGGCACAGCTTAAATTATTTTCGCCTGCGGGATACGCTTGAATTAAACCCTTGATTTCTGCTTCGTCTTCTTGGGAAATTCCACTACCATAAACTTCCAAATATTCTACGTCTGTGGGTTTAATACCAGCCATTTGAAAAGCTTCTTGGCAAGCTTGGCTGACTGTCCCTGCATCAAGTGATGTAATTCTAACCGCAGACGAACGCTGATGGACGCTGATATTTTGTTCTTCTATCTGCGTGCGTCTGCTACAGGGTGCGGTTCCAAAACCAACAGCATCTACAACTGCATATATACGGTCATTGTCTTTTTTAGCTGTATCATGGCGCTTCAGTACAACAGCCCCTGCACCTTCGCCAACTATCCAGCCATTTGCTTTCTGGTCGTAACTTAAAGTATTTGTACCTGTATTAACTGGTGCGAGTTTGCTTCGTAATAGGACATTTTCCAAACCTCCCGCCAAATCCACAGCACCTATTAACACGGCATCGACTTCTCCGGCGGAGAGTAGCATTTGTGCTATCTCTAAGACTTTGAAAGTGGAGTTTTCTCCTGCAGTCACAGTGAAAGTTGGACCTGTGAAATCCCAAAGGGAGGAGATGCGACTTGCCATAATGTTAGAGATATAGCTGAGATATTCCGCAATCTCTACAGGATGGTGAACGGCATCTTTGGTAATGTTTTCCAGTTGAGCAAGTTTGTCTTCCGGTAAAGAAATTCCACCAGTAGCCAATCCTTCTTTGATTTGCCAAGACAAATTCCATCTTTGCTGTAACTGGTGTACTGAGAATTCTGTCTCCGCCGCAATCAAAACGGCGACATTTCCACCCTCTTTCAATCCTGCATCTTTTAAGGCGCGATCGGCAACTTTCAAAAGTAACAGTTGCTGCGGGTTAAGCTTTGCTAGCTCATTGGGTGGGATTTTATATGATAGGGTATCTAGTTCTAAATCTTGGATGTAAGCCCCCACGGGTGCTTTACCTTCTGGCAATCCGTACTGCTGAAGTAGGTCTTGTCGATCTTCTATACCATGCCATCTGTTTGAGGGAAGAGGAATAAAATTTTGTGTTCCATCATAAATGCTGCGGTCAAAAGCATCTAATCCATTACAGGAACCGAAAAACGCATCCATACCCACGATAGCGACTTTGGCTACTGGTGTCGGGGGAGTGGGGGATGAGGGAGAATTTTCTCCTTGTTCCAAAATCATATGTGCGTTAGTTCCACCAAAACCAAAGGCACTAATAGCTGCTCGTTTAACTGGTGTTTTGTTGGGCCAATCAGTGGTACTGGTAACAATTCTTTGAGGTGCGATGACGTTGTTCTCTGTTCCTATGGGGTCACTAATATTGATAGTCGGTGGAATGACACCCTTGGACATACTTAAAAGGGCTTTAATCAAGCTGACGGAACCAGCCGCAACTAGCAAATGCCCAACATTTCCCTTTACAGAACCTACTAGAGGGGTTGCTTGATGTTTGCCGAAGAATGTTTCTACTGAATTAAATTCGGTAGTATCTCCCAATAGTGTACCGGTAGCATGGCACTCCATGTAGTCAATGTCTTTCGGGCTGATTTGTGCTTCTTTGTAAGCCCGTTCAAAAGCGAGAATTTGTCCTTTGGAACTGGGGCTAAGCAAGTGCTTACCCCTACCATCGTTAGAAAGCCCTGTACCAGAGATAGTAGCGTAAATGCGATCGCCATCTTTAACTGCATCGCTGTATCGTTTCAGGACAACCATCCCTACTCCATCTGCAGTAATCAGCCCTCGCGATGACTTATCCAAAGGACGGCTGAGGTCATTATCTTCAGGATATCCTTGGATACCAGAGAACAACATCCGAATAAACAGAGGGTCAGAACAACTAATACCTCCAGCTAACATTAAATCTGCTTTATGCGTCCGCAAATAATGAGAGGCTAGTTTAGCAGCGTATAACGGTGAAGAACAAGCAGCGTCAATACACAAATGAATATTTGATAAAGCCAAAGCTTGAGCAACAATTGCAGCTGGCAAACCCGATATCATTGCATTGTGAGCAGAAACTTTTGCAGGCTCATTTGGAGAAGTGAAATCAAAGTTCTGACACTGCAAAAGTTCTTTAATGGCGGGGGATAGTACCTGCTGATAAATGGGAGCAAATATTTTATTGGAGAATTGGGTAGGCAATGAGAGTGCGCCTAATATGATTCCACATTTTGCAAGAATCGCTTCATTTCCTAGATAACCGCTATGCTGCAATGCTTGTTTTGCAGTATCAAGAGACCACTTGAAGGTATTATCTAAACTTTGCAGAAATTCTGCGGGTAGTTTATATCCAGTTGAGTCAAACTGAAAGTTACGAATAAATCCTCCTTGCAGAGAATAAAATTTATCAGCTTGACCTTTGGCTGGATCGTAAAAAACTTGTGGATCGACTCCTATTTCTTGAGTAGTAACAAATGATGTTGAATCTTTTTGTTGAATAAGGTTCTGCCAAAATTCTTCTGAGTTTTTGGCTTCAGGAAAAAGACATGAAAATCCAACGATCGCTATTTTTTCCACAATTAATTTCCTTGTAATAGTTAATTCGAGGGATTAGGGGTTAGGGGGTAGGGAGTAGGGAGTCAATACTGCGTAGGTTTTGCGTAAAAATCCGAAAATACGTAGGTTGGGTTGAGGAACGAAACCCAACATTTACAGGACATTGTTGAGTTTCCCCAAGGGGAAAGCCCAACCCACAAAATTCTTATCCGAGTAGTATTGAGTCGGGAGTAGGGATTACTGTTTTCCGTTTCCAAATTACTTATTTGAATGAACCGCAGAGACGCAGAGGACGCAGAGAAAAGAGTTGGAGAGGTTTAGGTAATTTTAGACTGGGAAGGGAATAGTTTCTAGTGTCTATTCCCCAATCCCTAACCCCTAACCCCTACCCCCTACTCCCTACCTTCTACCCCCTAACTCAAAGACTGAGTAGGGATAATAGTACCTTTGCCACCTAAAAGACGCGAGCAGATATTACCTTGCTCATCGTGTACGATAAAATTTGCAGCTACACTAGTTGCTGTCTTTGATATCACCTCACAAGATACATAAAAAGGCGTATTGCATGGAATTTGGGTGTATTGTTCATACTTTTGCTGGCTAGCAGGTAAGCAAATTTCTTGATGAAAATGTTGCATCCAAATCCATAAGGGATGAGTGCTTAAATCAATGGAATAAGGATTAACCCAACCTACCGGGAATTGTCCTTGTTGTTTTAGGGTAATTTCACGCCAAATACACTCGGTTGTAATTTTTTCAGCGCTAATATTTAAAACTCGTCTGAGTTCTTGGAAAGAGTCTCCATGAAATAGTGGGAAAAAAGACGCTGTTTTTGCTTGATAAAAATCTTTACCCGTCATGGTAATGATATTATCTTCTGTCAAATTTAAGGATTCATATGTAGGACGCTTAGGCAGTTCTCGCACAAGCTGAACGCGATCTATACTAAAATGATAGATGGGTTTTCCGTTGGGGGATTGGCTCCAGATTTTGGCTTGCAGGATAATTTCTTGAGATTCTGTTTTGGAAATTTCTTGCAAATCTAAAATGTATTCATTTGCTAAGGTTTCATTAAAGGTGATTCCTTTGTAAACTTTGAAATCAGTGTTACTGAAGAATCTATAACCTGGATAAAGCTGTTCGCAGGAGTCTACCATCCATGAGACTGCACAAGTGGCTGGTAAAACTGCTTTACCAGCAATGACGTGATCGAGCAAAAAGGTATTGTTTTCGAGTGATAGTTTGCGACGGAGTCGATGGGTTTGCAGTTCGGACTTTAATGGAATGGGAGGTGGAATTAAGGGGCTACCAATAACGACTTGTGCGGTGTTGTGATTTGCAGGATGGAGTTCGTTGACGAGCATTTGTGTTCCTTCTTCAACGGATAAGATATCAATACCTCGACGAGCAAACTCTTTTTTTAATTCTGGTGTCACCATACCGCTATCCCAACCACCCCAATTGATAGCAACTACATGACATTCAGGATAGCGTTGCTTGACAAGATGGGCTGATTTATTGAGGATTTCGTTTGCGATCGCGTAGTCAGTTTGACCTATATTACCGTAAAAACCTGTGACGGAGGAAAATAAAACTAAGTATTCCAGTTGATTGGCTTTTACGCAGGATAAAAGATTTTCTAATCCTTTAACTTTGGCTGTATAAACCTTTTCAAAATCCTGTTCTGTTTTCTTTTCAATCAACTTATCTGCTAAATTACCAGCACCATGAATGATTCCGTTAATTGAACCAAGTTGTTCGGTGACACTTTTTAGTTTTTCTTTGAGTGCTTGGTTGTCGGTGACATCGGCGCTGACATATTTTGCGTATCCTCCAGCTTGTTTAATTGTTTCTAATGTTTGTTTGATTTCTCGGCTGGATGCAATTTGGTTGTAGAGTTTTTGGACGCTTATGGGTGTTGGTTTCTCTCCTAGTGAGAGAAGGTATTCCATAATGCGCTTTTTTAAAATGGGTTCTTCAAAGCAATCGCGAGCATAATCGGGTTCGGTTTCTAACAGTTCTGAGCGACCTAAAAGAATGAATTTACAGGAATAGTGTTGTGCTAATTTAAGGACACATTTGGCTGTGATACCTTTTGCACCTCCACTGACAAGAAAAACTGATGATGGCTGAATTGTGCTGATTGCAGTCATAGATTCTCCGTATTTTTTGTATTTCATGCAGGTTGCAAAGAAGAATGCAGAAAGTTGGATTTGTGTTATCTTCCCGCTTAAATATTTTTTTTTAATGAACCGCAAAGACGCAAAGAGCGCGAAGGAAGAAGAGAGGAAGAGCAGTTAAGAATTATCTGCGTTCGTCTGCGTTCATCTGCGGTTTAAAAAGGAAATTTCGCAATATTTATAGGTGCTTGAAGGTTGATAGTGTTTTCTGGGATTTCTTGAGGCTGGTTTTCTTGAGAGGATGGTAATGTCATTGCTGCTACAATGAGAGCAAATACGACCATGATAGCTGCTACAAGTGGGAGTGCAATGTTGTTTTCCGAGCTTTCCGATCTGACTGAGGTGACTGAACTGACTGAGGTTTGTAATTTGCGATCGCTTTCTTGATGGTGGGGATAAACGAGTCGAATATCGCCAAGGTCTTTGTTCTCTGGAGAGAGTCTTAGAAAAGCGCTGTAGCTTTTGTAATTTTTAGCTTCTACTTTGATTTCTCCCTCAAGGACACTGTAATTACCAAAATCAACGGGAAATTTATAAATTCCTTCCAAATCAGTGTAAACAATAAGTTCTTTACCAGGTAGACCAATGGAGATTTTAGCTCCACCGATCGGAGCATGTTTCTCTCTATCTAATATGCGACCAATGTAATTAACTTTTGCCATAACGATTTTGGATTTTGGATTTTGGATTTTGGATTAGGGATTGGGGATTGGGGGTGAGTTATTACCTCACTCCCTTACTCCCTCACTCCCTCTTTTCAGGGGTACTAATCAGAGTGACTCGCCCTTCGCAACCGTAACCAACTTCGGTGATGTAAAGATTTGGATCGTGCAGTTCAGCAATAATGCAATTTGCTGAGTCTTCGTCATCAATCTGAGGGCTAAGATCGATCGCTCGACAAAATACTTTTTGCCATTCCCAGTTAAGAGTTTTGGTTAATCCAAATAAACCAGCAGAAATTGGCCCAAAATTAACGTTTTGTCCTAAGCCAAAAGCTCCATTTAAGCGAGCAACTGTTATAAAACTACTGCGTCCGTATTCTGCTGCTTCATTCAAGAACTTTTTAAGGTGTTTTGCTATCAGAAAAACATACTTGACAATCGCTTTTTCTTCTTCTAGATAAGGAATCTTGCCGTTGTACGTGACCTCAAGAAGAGGATTGAGATGAATAAAAGTGCCAATTGGTCCGTAGTTGGTAGAGATGTTTGTCAACTGTTGTTGCAGGTGTTCTTCGCTCAAATCGGCCAATTGGATGCAGTGGGCTTCTGCTGGTAGAGGCATTGGTTGTGAGATGAGTGATGGCGGAAAACTCAGAACAACTACTTTCCAACCATGCTCTAAAAGAGAGTCAGCTAATTTGGAAGTGGTGAGGGTACCATCATGTGTTAGCAAACAGACATGCCCTTGTGGTATTGTAAAATCCAAAAAATCTGGTTGAGGTAGTGTTCTGAGTTGGACTTGACGCCGGAGAGGATTGCTGTTTAGGCTAGGGGGTTGGTTGCAAGACGGATTCAGAGACTTTTTTTTTTCGTCGCCTACCAGGGTTTGCAGGTAACTGACAATTTGACCTATGGTGCGTAGTTCTCCGAGTTCTTCTACATTGGGCTTGGGCAAATTGGGGTACATTTCTTGCATCGCCCCTAAAATTTCTACTCGTTTGATGGAATCAATACCCAAGTCTGCTTCCATATCCATCTCTAAATCGAGCATCTCAACTGGGTAACCTGTTTTTTCACTAGTAATTGCTAGCAAAGTTTGACCCAATTCTGTACCCTCAGCAACGGATAAGTTCTCTGTAGGGCTTACGGTTATCTCACCTACTACATCTGCTGCAATCTCTGTTGCAATTTTTATTGGTACTAAAGCAGTTGCTGTATCTACACTCAATACAGTTGTTTCAGTAACAGATTGAGAAGCATTAAATTGTAAATACTCTACAATCTGACCAATGGTACGTTTTTCTGCGAGTTCTTCTAGATTAGGCTGGGGTAAATCGGGGTAGAGTTCTTGCAGTCCTCCCAAGATTTCTACTCGTTTGATGGAGTCAATACCTAAGTCTGCTTCCATATCCATGTCTAAATCGAGCATTTCTACTGGATAGCCCGTTTTTTCACTTGTGATGGCTAACAGTTTCTGATCTAAGTCAGCTAAATTGGTATTGGTTGCTTTAGCAAGGTTAGGAACAGATGGTTGGGGTGTAAGACTAACTGTTAGCTTAGTCGCTACAGTATCTGCTTCAACATCTGTTACCACTGCGACTTTCTCTACAGTGAAAGTTTCTGCAACTGAATGCAATTTGGCATCCATTTTGACAGCAGGCTGTGGCTCAACCTTGAGTACTTGTGTAGTGGTTGTGGGTTGGCTAAGGTTTTCTTGTTTGGGTGTTGCTGTCTCTACAACAATCTGAGTGTGCTGTTCTTTATAAACAACTGGTGTTGTTACCTCGGAAGGAACTACAGGTTGAGTAATCGCTAATTTACCACCAATCAACTGTGAATACTCTTGCTGTAGAAGTTGGAAAAAGTTTTGCGTGACTTCTACTTGTGCTGTAAGATATTGCTCGTGAATGCGTAGAGTATCGCCTTGTTGATCGTGGAATTGCATCATGCTGCGCTCTAAGCTTTCTATTAAAGATGGCTTGAGCTTTGTGGCTTCTGTTGAAGAAGGGTTGCTAGCTAACAAAGTATTTTGTTGCTGCATGAGTTGGAAAAATGTTTTGACGTATTCCGCTTGATGGTTGAGATATTGACCGTGGACTTGCAGGTTCTCTTTCTGATTTTGCTGGAATTGTGTCAGGACGTATTCTAAGCTTGTTAAAACTTGTTGATGATTCACGAGTTGATTGGAATTTGTTTGCATTTTCGCCTCTAGGACTGGTTGAGGTGAAGGAAGAGGAGTGGGGGAGGAAGAGGGGGAGTGGGGTTGTTCGTGTTGAGAGAAACCCGGTTTCTTGGAGAAACCGGGTTTCTGTTCCGGTTTATCCGAATCGTCATGGGATGCAGAAGATGAGGGAGTGACAGATTTTTTCTCGGCTAATTTTGCCATAAAATCTGTGACTAGTTGTTCTTGGGCAGTTTTGTGATTCCCATTCCCGCTATTTTCTGGGGTTGCTGTTTCAGGTGGAGTGATTTGCTGGGACTCAGTTGCAGTGACCTCTTTGCTTGCAGGTAATGTCACTTTGTGTCCATCTTGCAAAGCTTCTTGAAATGCCATCTTTGTTTTTTCTGACACGTAATTAATGCCATTTAATGGTACGGTCAATCCTTTGGTTTTCTTGGTTGGCGGTACCGTTGGTGGCAATTGATAGGGGTCAAGATTTTTTAATGGCATACCAGCGACGCGCAATTGCACGACGGCTTCTCGAAGAGCGCGATCGCTATTCTTTTGAGTGCTGGGATTTAAGGCGACAGTCATATGAGGGCGATCGCCTAAAATTTCTTGCACTAGCCCTGTGAGAATTTTCCTCGGACCAAATTCAACAAAGCAATAGCCGCCTGCTGCATAAATATGTTCGATTTCCTGCTTAAACAGCACTGGATTGCTCAGGTGGTTTTCGAGGATTGTTTGAATAGCCTGTGCTTCTTGAGGATATTGCTTTGCGGTGACGTTAGTGTAAACAGGTATTTTTGCGTTTTGGAATTTAACGGACTTAATCGCATTCGCAAAAGCTTTTTGAGCAAAAGCGATCGATGGCGTGTGGAAAGCTGCAGACACGGGTAGAGATATAGCAGTTAATCCTTGCTCCTGTAAAACTAGGCGCAATTTTGCGATTTCTGCAGCCGGACCAGCCAATACAACTTGACGGGGAGAATTTAGATTGGCAACAGATACCTTTGGATACTGTTTTAAAAGACCTTCTATTTTGCCGACTTCTTCTTTCACCGCCAGCATAGCCCCTGCATCATAATCGGGGTCTTGAGGAGCTGCCATGGCTTGACCTCTAGCTTTCACGAGGAAGCAATAATCTTCTTCGCTTAACACTCCTGCAGCCCATAAAGCTGTCAGTTCTCCAAAGCTATGCCCTGCAGCAAAATTTGCTTTGAAACCAGTTTGTTGTAATATTTTGTACAGGCTTGCACTCAGCATTCCAATTGCTGGTTGAGCATATTCTGTCCTTTGTAAAGCAGCTACTTGAGCGTTCTTTTCTGCTTCTTCAAAGACAGAATGGGGAAAAACTATGCTCGAGAGGGTTTGCAAATTATCTTTGAGCAAAAGGCTATCCATGTAGCCAAACAGATGCTGCATCACAGGGAAATTTATTCCCAATTCCCGACCCATATTCAAGTACTGAGAACCTTGACCGGAGAACAAAGCAACGATTTTCCCTTCAAGCTCTATACCTGTTTGACGGTAAAAAATACCTTGAGGATGTTCCCATGATGGAGCAGAAGTTTTATTCTTGAGTAAGTCAATACCGATCTGTAATAATTTACAAGTTTCAGCACAAGACTCTGCAACAAACCCAATTCTTGCTGCACTTAGCGGAATTTCTTGGGATTTAGACGCCTCTACCAGTTCTGCATAATTTTTGGCTCCTGCTTCCGATAGCAGTTTAGCGAGCATTTCTTCACAGCTAGCTAGTAACTGTGTGGGGGTTTGAGCAAACAACAAAATCTCGTTGGGAGTGCTGTGGACTCGGTATGTTTGTTCTTTTGGAGCTTCGTATTCTTCTAATACAACGTGATAGTTTGTACCGCCAAAGCCAAATGAACTGATACCAGCACGTCTGGGTGCTTCTCCTTCCACACGAATCCAAGGTCTAGTTTCTGTATTTAAATAGAAAGGCGAGTTTGTAATGTTGAGTTTGGGGTTTGGTTGAGTGATGTTGATCGTAGGAGGTAAAATTTTGTGATGCAGTGCTAAAGCAGTCTTAATCAGACTCGCCGCGCCAGCAGCTGCTTTAGTGTGTCCAATTTGAGACTTAACAGTACCGAGTGCGATGTACTGCTTTTTAGAGTTATTTTCTCCGAAGAACTGGTTTATGGATGCAAATTCCGTAGGGTCTCCAGCTAAAGTTCCTGTACCGTGTGCTTCAATCAAAGAGACAGTCTCAGGTGCAAAGCCAGCATCTTCATAAGCACGCTGCAACGCTTTTACTTGTCCTTCTTGTCGAGGTGCGTAAATGCTCTTAAAGCGCCCATCGCTGGAGGTGCCAATACCCTTAATGACTGCATAAATTTTGTCATTGTCTCTTACTGCATCATCCAGACGCTTGAGTAAAACCATACCAATACCTTCACCCAGCATCATCCCATCTGATTTGGCATCAAAGGGTTTGACATTATCGCTAGGAGAAACAGCTGGTGTTTTGCTGAAACACATATACGCCATGATGGTGTTGTCCGTATCTACTCCACCAGTCACCATCATGTCACAACGGTGTTCTATGAGTTCGCTAATTGCCATTTTTAAAGCAGCAAAGGAACTCGCACAAGCAGCATCTACAACACAATTGATACCACCTAAGTTCAAGCGGTTGGCAATTCTACCTGCAACTACGTTCCCTAACATTCCAGGGAAAGCATTCTCATCCCAGTTTACGTAAGCGCTTTTGATTTTCTTGATAATTTTTTGGGTATCCTCATCGGATAAACCACTACTTTTTAGAACCTTTTCCCAAACCGGATACTCTAACCGTGCAGCCAGTGGCAATCCCAATTGGCTTCCCGCTACACCCAAGATAACCCCAATCGTTTCACGATTAAACTCGCGAGAAGCATCATAGCCTGCATCTTCCATTGCTTCTTTTGCAACAACCAAACTTAAAAGTTGTGCAACATCTGTGACTTCTAAAATGCTGGGGGGTATTCCAAACTCCATGGGGTCAAAATCAACGTAAGGAATAAACCCACCTCGCTTGCAGTAGGTTTTTTCTTCTGGTGTTCTGGGATTTGGATCGTAGTACTCGTCGATATTCCAGTGTGTTGATGGAACATCAGTAATACAGTCTTGTTTGTTAAGAATGTTTTGCCAGTATTCCTGTAAGTTTCTAGATTTAGCAAACAGAGAAGCCATACCAATGATGGCTATAGGGCTATTTTGTAATTTTCTGTTAATTTTATCGATTGACATAGATTGCTCCGGCATCATTTTTTTTTCCTCAATACACCTGTTGACAACCTTTTCAAAATGACTTATTTCGGCTGCTAACTCCGCCAAGGCATTATCAATTGAATGAGCAGACATAGGAGAAATCGTAATAGTTGATAGCGTGGGTCATTTAGTGTACTTGCTCTTTCTGGGGATGAATAGTTAACAGTTAACAGTTAATAGCGATCGCAATTCAGTAATACCCATAACTGAAGTTAGGGAATTTGTGGGAGAATTTTTTCTTTTTGCCTGAAAAGATAACTATATACTGTTCGCTGATAACTTGTTCATCTTTTGAATTATGAATGCTGAATGCTGAATGCTGAAACTTTCAATTCATAATTCATAATTCGACAGTAGGTCAATAACATTGTTAAAGCTCGTAAAATAGTCTTGTAATGCGATCGCGGCTTGTCCAGTAAATTCAACCCATTCGTCTTGACACGAATCCTGAGAATCTTGAGAAAGTGTTTCCGGACTCAAGAGCGAAAACTTTGGAGTACTTATTAGAACAGAAATGCTATTTTCTCCAATGCTAGTTTGATTATTTAACTTAACTGCGACCACATAGTTAGTGTTAATGATTACGTTTTGTATCTTGATAAATGCCATAGACGATTTTGACGCTTAAGACAACATATTCTATGGAATTTGTTCAAATTATATTTGACAAATTCGTTACACAAAGCGCACTCCTCTCTTTCCACAAAAGTAAATAACTCAAACCACCGCTCGAAGTCTCACTGAGTCTCAGCAATTCGGTTAATTTTAGTTTTTCGCTCTCAATAAACTAAAAAAAATACCCGCTCGGCTAGAAACGTGATAATTACTAAAAACACTAGCACAACCAACAGAGATTGAATCGGTTTTTTTAAATGTTTTTATAAACAATAAAATGGTTGCATATATGAACTTTTTGTAAATTTGCAAAAGTATAGTGCATTACGATTATGTTGAATAATATCCTTGGTGACAGTTTTTCAATCAATTTTGTTTTACAGAAGTTTTGTTTCCAACCTTCAAAATTCTATAAAATTCTTATCCAAACAGATGGGTGGGGACTACCCACCAAAAACCAGATATTGTGCAATACAGTTTAGATAAGACCAAAACCAGCATTTTCTTTCTTGTGGTACGGGCGTCCTCGCCCGTTCTATAAAAGAGGGCGGGCAAAGGATGCCCACCCCACAAGAGAAATCTACTAAGAAAGGAAATTGCTGTAGAGTAAGAAAATAATGGTTTTGTAAATTCGATAACTTTCTAGAAAACTTCTATAAGTTCATAAAAATCAATGTAAATTGGGAGGACGTGATATTGTACAAGAGCGAGAAATGCATCACAAATTCTTGCAAAGACGCTTTCATTCAGAGCGTCTTTACAACTAGTTATGCACATAATTTCGTGACTCTATTCTCCGTGATTCTGTTTTTTGACCTTGTTTTCCAGTCCATGCTTGCCATCGTATGATTCCGCGACTCACCAATTCAGGATTTTCATCTCCAATAAAACAGATACGTCCCATTCTTTCACAGGTAATGAGAATTTCAGCTTGTCCCATAAAAGGGGCTATCACAGAGTTACTTGGATTGGTGTACAAATGCAACAAATAGTTGACTATACCCTCTACTCCATCAATATTGATTGGTGCTTGTGGTTTGGGTATCGATTCGCGAGAAAAAAGACCTACATATATGTTACCGAGAATTAATTCATACTGGAACGGCATCCTCTGACGATGGTAAAATTCATAAATGTAACCTTCCGATCGCAGTACGGCGACGATTCTAGCCCTATCGACTAGGTAATCATGGTTCCAGTTTGGGGAAAGAGTTGCGATCGCAAGGGCGGCGCGGTCGGGAAGCAAGTTTGTGAATTGTTCGCCAGATGTATTACTACAACAGGCGATATGCTGACCTAATTTCCATTCCTCACCAACTTTGACTGAAACCTGGTTGGTTACCATTGTGGCTTTCTGGATTTGCTGCTCGGGTTGAACAGCATGGTCTTTGAGAGCCAACTTAGTCTCTCTCTTTACCTTTACCATAGAGTTTTTCATGGCTTGTACTTGTATCTCTTGTTGCCTTAACCGCCAGTGTGCGGCACTTCTGGCTTGCCTTAATGCTTCTTCTTCATCTCCCTTTGATTTAGCAGCCTCTAAAGCAAGTTCTGCTTGTTTTGCAAAGGCTCGTTCTTGACCTCCAGTCCGCGCTATTTTTAGTAGCTCCGTCTTCATGTTAGCAAGTGGCGTTCCCTTGATTTGTTCTTTAACACAGGAGTGAATATCTCGTGCAATTTGCTTGTCATGCTGCAAACTGCGCTCGCTGTATCCAATTTCTCTTGCTAAATCTGTGGTTGTTTTAGGTACTTGCGAAACAGTTTCACGTCCCTTGTAAGTGTATTGATTGTCTCCCGGTTTAGCCCTTAGCCCCAATCGGTCTAAAATGCGCTCGCGCTCCAATAACAGTTCCGCACGCTCTAGAATTTCTAGTTCATTGCGGATAAAATTCTCATCAATCTCCGCCAAGCGGCTTTGGTCAACATCGTCATAATCAACAACATTGCACTCGATTTTCTCAACTCCCAATTGCTTACACGCCGTCAGACGGTGCAGTCCAGCAATCAAGTTGAGCTTGCTATCCACTGTAATTGGGTTTAATAGACCGTTAGCTTGAATGGAATCCTTCAATTCCTTCACTTTTTCATCATTTACGGGACGGCGGTTAGAACCATATTTGATCTTGTCTATGGATACTGACTTTATAGGCATAAGCGCTGTTCTTGAGTATTGTTAGTAGTGAAAGTACCAACAATAAGACATCCTTAATATATTTCATCAGTGTTCTCAGAAACATGAATTTTGTGATAAGCCTGATGAAAATGTCTTATGAATTGCAACCGTTACTAAGAACCGGATTCAGTATGAAGTTTGGGTTGTAAAGTGCAAAATGAACTTTACACATTCTTTGAAAACCATAGAATGAAGCTATTAAATCAGTGTACAAGTTTCAAGATTTAAAATTTTGAACTTGTTCTGTATAATTTGCCTCTATTCACTTTTAAGGGTCTATGCTTCATATTATCTACTGCTCTTAGTGTCAGTTGACTTAGAGTCAATGAAGGCACCTATCACCAGAAAGTTCCCCGAATTAGCGAGTGAAATGATAAATAAAAATGATTATTTACTGTCATAAAGGGTTTTGAAAAACTTTCTGTAGTTTATGGAACATTTTCTACGAATAAAAAATTTTAAATATAAAATTCATAGAAAATTAGGAGATGTTCTCATTGGAAAGATTGAAAAAATACAAAGCAACACGGTTGTTTTAAAACCTACACCTTACAGGCTCTGTACTTAGAATTTTCACTCACTAGAGCACCAGTCTATGAGTCAAAAAGGAGGCAAAAAACCAGGTATCTCTTTGTGGTCAAGCTTGATATCTCGTATGCTCAACTTGAAGAAACCAGGTTTTTGGGATTACTAGACCGATGCTCTAGGTACGGATAAAAAGCATTTTAATCATATAAGGGCGCAATGCCTTGCTCCCCTACCAACAACTAACAACTAACCACTAACCACTAACCAAATAAATGATTTCGATTGACAAAATAAAAGTTTTTTGCGAATATGGTGAACAAGTTTTTGCAATTTCTCTCCAGCAGCCCTTCGTTTTGCTTGAGATCGGCTATTTGTGACAGGGTTCTTATTTCACACAACAGTTATCAAATTACCGTAATAAGTCAATGTTCATCAGTTTATCCAGTCAAGCAATAACTGATGGAATTTGATGAAGAACAGCCACTTATTAGTATTTAGTATTGATAACTGTTCGCCAATAACTGAATGTAGACCAGCATAATTGAGATAAAAATATGGCAGCAGACAAAGAAAGCCAGTTGTACACCAAACCCCCATATCGCTGGCGATTTATATTAGCAGTTCTCGTCGCTTCAGCCACTGGATTGATATTTTATTACAGTTTTGCACGGCGAGATAATACCCCCACGACTCAAGTACCCAAAACCGTAAATGTTGTTCCTCCTAAAATCGAGGTAACTGCTTTAGGACGTTTACAGCCTCAAGGAAAAGTCACGAAATTGTTTCCTCCAAGTTCCTTAAGTGGTGTTCGAGTAGAAAAACTGCTAGTTGAGGAAAGCGATCGCATTCAAGCAGGACAAGTGATAGCGACGTTAGAAGGTTACGGTCGTGCAAAAGCAGCATTACAGCAATCTTTAGACAAAGTGCAAGTTGCTCAAGCCGAATTAGCACAGATAAAAGCCGGGGCGAAAAGAGGAGATATTGAAGCGCAAAAAGCAACCGTCACGCGCTTAGAATCGCAATTAAAAGGAGATATTTCCTCACAACAAGCAACTATTGCTCGTTTGCAAGCGCAATTAGACAATGCTCAAACAGAGAATAACCGTTATCAACAGCTTTATAAAGAAGGAGCAATTTCTGCTTCCACAGCAGATAACAAGCGCTTGCAGCAAGATACCGTACAGCAACAACTGAGAGAAGCTAAAGCAACCCTTGATAGTACTGTCAACACCTTAAAAGACCAAATCAAAGAGGCAAAAGCCAAGTTGAACAGTATTCAAGAAGTGCGCGGAGTGGACGTTCAGCTAGCAGAAGCCGAAGTTAATAGTGCGCGTACAGCCGTTCAACAATCAAAAGCAGACCTAGATTTAACAAAGCTTGTATCTCCCATAAATGGTCAAGTTTTAAAAGTTCATGCCAAAACAGGAGAGGTAAACAGCAGCGACGGAATCGTTGAGATTGGAAAAATATCTCAAATGTATGTGGAAGCAGAAGTTTATCAGACCGATATTAATAAAGTTCGCGTAGGTCAAAAAGCCACAATTACCAGCACAGCTTTTTCTGGAGCATTACAAGGAACTGTCAGCAGTATTGGTTTGCAAGTTGACAGACAAAATATTTTAAGCGTCAATCCAGCTGCAGAAACAGATCGTAGAGTCATTCCAGTAAAAATCCGCATCGATAATCCAAAAGACAGCCAAAAAGTAGCAGGATTAACTGGCTTACAAGTGGATGTCGCCATTTCAGTGACCAGTGACCAGTGACCAGTGACCAGTAACCAGTGACCAGTAACCAGTGACTAATGACGATTGACTTATTTTGTCACCAATAACTGTATTTAAAACTTGAACCATGATTGTCAAAATTCCTTTGGCGTGGCTACAACTCGCCCGAAATAAAATTCGTTCCTTGGTAGCTGTAGCTGGTATTGCCTTTATTGTCATTCTCATGTTCATGCAACTTGGTTTTCAAGATGCTCTTTATTCCAGTGCAACTCAAGTTCACCATCATCTCAAAGGAGATTTATTTCTCATCAGTTCTCAATATAAATCTTTGACAGCCAATCAAAGCTTTTTTCGGACTCGTTTGTATCAATCCTTGGGGTTTGATGGTGTAGAATCAGTTAGCCCCATGTATATAGGATTTGCCAAGTTTAAAAATCCAGATACAGGTCAAAAGTATTCAATATATGTGATTGGCTTTGAACCGGGAAAGCCTGTTTTGAATTTACCGGATATCAAAAATAATTTAGATAAAATAAAAATTCCTAATGTTGTCCTCTTTGATCGCAATTCTCGACCCGAATTTGGAAATATTGCGGAAAGATTTAACAAGGAGAAGACCGAACAAATCGTTGAAGTTTATCCCTATAATTCCATTGCTGGTTCTACAGTAAGAGTCGGTGGATTGTTTAGCTTAGGACCTTCCTTTGGAGTAGATGGTAATTTAATCGTTAGTGACTCAACTTTCTTAAAGATATTTCCCAATAGCCGTCCTGCGGAAATGATAGATATAGGCGCTATAACTCTTAAGCCCGGAGTCAACCCGCAGAAAGTAATCAAAGATTTACAGAAAAATTTACCTAACGATGTTTTAGTGTTCACCCGTCAAGGATTTATTGACTTTGAAAAAGAATACTGGGCTAATAGAACACCTATCGGTTTTATACTTAACCTCATGTTATCAATGGCTTCAGTTGTTGGCATAGTCATTGTCTATCAAATTCTTTACAGTAATATTTCCAGCCAACTAACAGCTTATGCAACTTTAAAAGCTATAGGTTATACCAGTAATTATTTACTAGTCGTTGTTTTCCAGCAAGCTTTAATTTTAGCAGTACTCAGTTATATCCCAGGATGCATTCTTTCTTGGTGGTTATATGATTTTGCAATGGAAGCGACTAAATTACCAATCATGATGAGCTTTCATAATGGAGTGCTTGTCTTAATATCAAATATATTAATGTGTATGATTTCTGGAGCACTAGCTATTAACAAACTACGCTCTACAGATCCAGCAGATATATTTTAGTTAGTGGTTAGTTGTTAATGGTAATCAACTATCAACCATCAACTAACAACCAACAACTATCAACTATCAA
Organism: Scytonema hofmannii PCC 7110; assembly: GCF_000346485.2. Taxonomy (NCBI): domain Bacteria; kingdom Bacillati; phylum Cyanobacteriota; class Cyanophyceae; order Nostocales; family Scytonemataceae; genus Scytonema; species Scytonema hofmannii. The sequence goes on along the minus strand of NZ_KQ976354.1, from coordinate 4,615,457 downwards.
CCAACAACTATCAACTATCAACTATCTATGACAAAAACTCTCCTCATTACTGGAATTAGTGGCTTTATTGGCTTACGCGCTGCAGAACTAGCCATAGCTCAAGGAACAAAAGTTTGTGGTTTCCAAGATGCTTCTGATAAAACCAAAAAGGCACAAAATTTAGGCGCTAAGGTTACTTATGGTAACATAACCGATCCAGCCAATGCCCAAACTGCTTGTCAAGGAGTAGATGTAGTTTTACATACAGCCGAACTTTCTAAAGAAGGTGGTGCGGTAGACCAATTCCGCAAGATAAATGTTGATGGAACAATCAACATGGCAAAAGCAGCTAAGAGTGCAGGTGTAAAAACTTTCATTCATCTCTCTAGTGTTTTGGTCTATGGCTTTAACTATCCCGATCGCGTGACAGAAGATGGACCGCTTTGTGGAGAAAATAATCCCTACTGTGAAACCAAAATAGAAGCCGAAAAAGCGCTTTTAGAACTCAACGAGCCAGAGAATTTTGGGGTCATTATCATTAGACCGGGAGATGTATATGGACCGGGAAGCATACCTTGGATAATCCGACCACTTCTAATGATGCGTCAAAGATTATTTGCATATGCAAATGATGGTCGAGGAGTTATCAACCATGTCTATATTGATAACCTTATTGACGCCATTTTTCTTGCTATAGAAAAAGAAACATACGGAGAAATCTTTAACGTCACTGATGGAGAAGAGACTTCATGGAAAGAGTATTTTACTCAATTGGCTGACGTTGCAGGATTACCTGCGCCCTTTTCTTTGCCAAAAGATGAACTCAAATTGTTTCTTAAACTACGATATCAGGGACAAAAACTTTTTCGCAAACCAGCCGATATTCTTCCAGAAGCTGTAGATTTTATGACTCGTCCCCATGCATATTCCATTGACAAAGCACAAACGTTGTTAAGTTATAAACCAATAATTAACTTAGACGAAGGAATGCGCCGCACTCAGGAGTGGTTGAAAAAAACTGATATTCAACAATTTATGAAGTATGAATTATAAATTGAAGGTTTCAGTATTCACAATTCAGCATGCAAATAAAATCTAGAAACATGAAAGTGAAAATAGCAAAATTCAGTTCTTTGTTGTTTGCGGCTTTAGTCAGTATAACCTTAGCGAGAATGGTAAAAGCAGAGTCCACAGCCACACTCACAGTCGTAGTCGATGGAATCCGCCATAACAAAGGTCAAGTTTGCCTGCGAATTTTCTCAAGTGAACGAGGGTTTCCTTTTAACAATACTAGTGAAGTGCAAAGTGGTTGTACTCAGATCAAAGGTAATTCTGTTAAAAAGCAATTCTCTGGTTTAAAACCTGGAAAATATGCTGTTGCTGTAGTTGACGATCAAAACGGAGACAACAAACTCAACAAAGATTTTTTAGGTATTCCCAAAGAAGGTTTTGGCATTTCTAAAAATCCAACTGTCTCAATCCTAACGGGTACTCCAAAGTTTAATGATGCCAGTTTTCCATTAAGTAAAAACACAACCATCAACATCAAAATGAAATACTCTCTCGATCCCTAAGAGTGTGTCTGAACAGTTTTGGCGAATATAATTCGCTACTACACAAACGAAGTCCGCCTACGCGGACTTATCAAAAATCAAGATCTTGAAACCCACGTAGGTGGGTTTCGCTTGTATAGCCGCGATTACGAACATCGCCAAGGCAAGTATTCTGGGAATTAGGGACTGGGGACTGAAACATGAATCGCCAATCACCAGTCCCCAATCCCTAACAAACACCAACTTTTATGCTAAAACAGATTGGCTAAACATGAAAGAACTGGCAATATTACTGTCAAGAAATTTACTGAGCTGGGCAGCTGTTCAAACGTTTTTTACGTTGCTCTTCATATCGTACCTCCGCTCATCTCGCAAAAATTCATTACCAGATGACCACCTACCAAAAGCAGGAGTAGTTCTCTGCTTGCGCGGAGCCGATCCGTTTTTGCCAAACTGTTTGCAAGCGCTATTGAACCAGAACTATCCAGAGTATGATATAAAAATTGTCATTGATAGTCCGGAAGATCCAGCTTGGAACATAGTAACTGATTCAATTTACAAGCAAGCTGCAAACAAAGTTCAAATTAGCCCTTTAAGAGTACCACGGCACAATTGCAGTCTCAAATGCAGTTCTTTAATACAAGCTGTCTCGGATTTAGATGATTCTTACAAAGTCGTTGCTTTTGTAGATGCTGATGCAGTTGTTCATCCAAATTGGTTGCGTGAATTAGTTAGCCCTTTATCCCATCCTAAAATTGGTGCGACAACAGGTAATCGTTGGTACTTACCTACTGGTAGATACTGGGGGTCATTGGTGCGTTACATTTGGAACATATCTGCGGTTCTACAAATGTCTCTCTATAAGATTGCTTGGGGTGGAAGTTTAGCTATAAAAACAGAATTGATCCATCAAACAGGGCTGTTAGAGAAATGGGGACAAGCCTACGGTGAAGATACCATGATTGGTAATGTGCTCGCCAAACATGGAAAGCAGGTTAAATTTGTACCTTCTGTGCTGATTCTCAATCGCGAAGAGTGCGATTTACCGAGATTATTTGGATGGCTGAAACGTCAGTTACTCGCTTCTCGCCTTTACCACCCTTGGTGGTTGGCTGTAGTTGCTGACTCTATTTCGACCATATTGGTTCCTAATGCACTCTTGGTGATATTTTTGACAGCATTGTGGACAAAACAATGGAGTACGGCTGCTTTTTGTCTTGCTAGTTTTAGTATCTATACAGTTACATTATTGCTGCTTGCGATCGCATTGGAAAAAGAAGTACAGCAAATTCTGCGCCAGTACAATCCAGCGACAACAGAGTTATCTCCTGCCATAGTTATACAAATGTTAGTGGCAATTCCGTTGACACAATGGGTATCTGGATTAGCAATGGTAATTGCCCTTGGGATGCGAAGAGTTAATTGGCGCGGCGTCACCTATCGTATCAAAGGGCCATGGGATATTTCTTTACTTGAATACCGTCCTTATCAGGTGTGTGATAAATTTGGTGATAGTAAGGTTTCAATATAAGAATTACAGCATTTTTTAAGATCTAGAACCACACTATGCTCTTGTGGTACGGGCGGGGACGCCCGTACTAGATAATATCAAAACCAGACTCCCGACTGCTTTAAAAAGTCGGAAATCTGAGGATTTCAATTCTTATAAATCAGATAGGATTGCTATAGAATTTCCTCATTCAGTTACAAGTGAGTCAATTATGTCTTGTTATGGAATATAGAATGTTAAGAGGTTAGCTTTTGATAAAAAACACCTGTTTTTAGCTAATAAAATATACAATAATACACATAAATTATGAACAACAAACCTCTTCGTATTGCAATTTTTACAAGTTTGTACGCACCATTTTTAACAGGCGTCTCTATAGGAGTACACCAAAGAGTTCGTTGGTTGTTACAGCAAGGACACGAAGTTTTTCTCATTCACCCTCAAATTAACGATAAATATCCAGAATATATTGGCAATCGTCCCATGCTGGGATTGGATGAGTTAAAGCCTTTTCCAAATTTTTCGGCTTATGCATTTCCAACACAGCCATTGATATTCTACAAGTCTCTTCCCCAACCACTGAACTATCGGTATTGGAGTGATACGAAATTGCTTGAGGCGTTTGAGCCAGATATTATTGTCGTTGAAGAAGCACCGCAATTACGAGGATTTTACTCACTTTATTTACAAGGTTACGGTCGCCCTATTGGAACTGAATACGCAAAGCGAACGGGGACTCCGATAATATCACTCTTCCATACTGATATCATTGCCTACATACGATATTATTTGGGCGATCGCGGATTCTACTTTATTCGTCTCATCATTCCTTTTTTGGTGAAGCAGTTTAGCGAAATGTACGATCTCAATTTATTTCCTTCTCGCGAACAGCTTGTCAGATACCAACAGCTAAAATCCCAACGAAGTGAATATCTCCCTTTTCAAGGAATTGATTGCCAAAAATTTAATCCAACAAACGTCTGTTATGACCCTATTCCTGGCGATCGCAGACCGACTCTCCTTTTTGTCGGACGCATTACTGCAGAAAAAAATATCTTCCAACTTCTAGAAGCCTATGCGATCGTTGCTACTAAAGTTCCTGATGTCCATTTGATCGTTGTTGGTAGGGGACCCCAAGATGAGGAATTTCGCAAGCAAGCAGAAAAGTTTAAATCTGGTGTGACTGTGTGGGGTGAGTCTTATGGAACAGAACTTTTAGGTTTATACGCCCGTGCAGATGTATTCGTCAACCCCTCGATCACTGAAAACTTTTGTACTGCAAATAATGAAGCATTAGCTTCTGGAACCCCTGTTGTGGCTGCTATTGCACCCTCAACCTCAGAACAAGTTATACACGGTCGCAATGGCTTTTTAGCTGAACCTAACAACCCGACGGAGTTTGCTCATCAGGTCATTACAATTCTTGAAAATCCTGACCTTAAGGAAGAAATGTCTCGAAATGCTCGTCTTTCTATACTTGAATTTGATTGGTCAGCATGTATGGAGAGATTCGAGAAAAAACTGCATGAGGTTGTGACAAAATCAAAAAATTCGGAAGTCAAGCCTGCATCTGTTTGATGCTCCCTGCTCTAAAGCGTGTTTTCAAGTTGACCAGCCAGCGTCCTAGTGGCTTTACCTCAGCCAGGAGCAGTTTGAAAGCGTCTCCGATTAAATTGCTGCGCTTGCAGTTTAGGTATAAGAGCGTTGACGTGCTCAATCGGAACCACCAATAAATCTTGTAAGTAGTCATTTTCGTTGCTGAGTGTCTCAAAATCCTTTGCTTCCAATCGGAATTTTCCTCTTTGGTTTATTGGTTGGATTTCAAATATAGCAACGTTATCGTATAAAAGTGAACTCAGGGAGAGATTTTCTTGGGACATAACTTGGCGGGTCATTGCTGACATTTCCATCATAATGATAGGACGGTCTTTTTTCAGCGTCTGTACCAAGCCTTGAAATACAAATGGTTCAAAACCTTCGACATCAACTTTGATGAGAGATATAGGACTCACGCCTATTTCAGCTAAAACATCGTCACCACGCCGTATCGGTAGCGAAATGGGAACTTCACGATTAATCTTAGCACCTTGGATGAAAGAACCGGTACCTGTATTGTCAGTAGCAGGCTCGTAATATTCCAATTTACATTCCTTCGCTCCCAAACCGAACTGGTAAATGTGAAATGATGGATTTTTATGCGTATTCCACTTAGCGGCTAGAGATTTAAAAATCTCAGGATGTGGCTCAAAACTGTGAACAGAGTCCGCAAAACCTAGCATAAAATGAGAGTGTGAGCCAACATTAGCACCAATATCTAAGAAATTAACGCTTATCTTTTGCGTGGAAAGATAAGTGGCTATAGACTGTAAAATTATAAGATTTTGTGGCTCGAAAACCTGAAAAAAGAAAATATGATGGTCAATGCCAAACTTCAAATTTCCTGAGTAAGGTTTACCATAGTTCAAAATAGTGAAATCATAGTCGAAATAAGAGCTATTAGGAAAAACTGACCTCAGTAAAATCCCTCTGCCCCGACTTATCGCATATCGAAACAGATAGCCTAACGAGTGGATGAGTGTTTTTTGAAAATGGTTTGGGGGATGTATAGCTTGAATTGACATTTCTAGTTAAATCCTTAATAAAAACTTGACTAAGTATGACAATTTGTTGTTTTGCCTTATAATCTGCTTTGTGGTCTCTTTAAGTGGGGATACAAAGCGCAAGTTTCTAATTCCGAAAATCAATTTTATGAGATTGCAGCACAGCGATACTTATCAAACAACGCCAATCTGGTTAGAGGTTGTCTGAAAATTGGTTGGCTGTGATTTTAGGCACTTATCGATCCCCCAGATCCCCACTCCCTACTCCCCATTACCCCTTATCCCCAGAGGGGGCCCCACCTTCCCCACTCCCTATTACTTATCACTTTGCCCTGAGACTTTTTGAATCTGCTGGGTAAAGTACTCCTCGTCATACTTAAGTTGTTGAGCAATCTCTAACCCCTTTTTAAAAGCTTGGAGTGCTTGCGGATAGTCTTTACGTTGGATGTGAATTTGCCCAATTTGGTCATAAGCAGTCATCAAACCATAAGAATTGGAAGATAACTGTTCGGCTTGTATCAAAATTTGGCTTGCTTGCAAAGCTTCTTCTACTTGTCCTTGAGAACGATAAAGCGCAATTAACTTCCGCAAAATGTCTCCAGCACGAACATACTGCTGCAATTCCCACGCAGTTATATACGCGACTTGATAGTTCCTAAATGCTTCTTGCAGTAAACTAGGATTTTCTTTTGCCAGCGCTTCATAATCTGTAGCAATTTCCTGCTTCAAATCTGGTAACTGGGTAAAGTTCTTTTGGCTTTGGTAGATTTTCGCTAGCTGATTTCGTACTTTCAGTGAGTTTTCCGGTTGGTTTGCTTGCTCGTAGATATATGCTAGCTGTCGCAGATATAATAACTCGTTTGTGCGATCGCCTTGAGAAGAAGCCATAGCGAGTAATTTCTCGTAGGTTGCGGCGGCTGATGGATAATCAAACCAACTCAAATTTATTAACCCGATTGTCTTTAGGGTATCAACTTCGGCGGCTGCATCTCCCTGCTGTCGTACTGACGCTAAAATTTGGTCGTAAACTGCTAGTGCTAATTTCGGAGAGCGTACTTGTTGGTAAGCTTGACCTAAAGCTTGTAAAAATTCTAAATCCGCAGTTTTTTGAGTTTGTGACTGCTTTTGAACAGTTTGCAAGCGCTGTGTAATATACTGAACTTCCTGAGGGTCATTTGCATTCCATGCGATCGCACCTACCCGTGATAGTGCTTGCACCTCAGCCAATTGCCCTAAAAAGCGACGCAAGCGCAATTCTCGATTCCAGATTTCAAAGGCTGATATCTTCTCCCCAGCTGCTAGTTTAGCTAATGCTTGTTGGTTCAATTCTTCAAGAGCCGCCTCTAACGTTTGCCGTTCTTCAGGAGTTAGGGGTCGAGTGTCCTTTGGCGAACGCGGACTCAGGGGGTCTGGTATAGTAATTTCTAGGGGATTGGGAGGGAATTTATCTGGCGGTTGCGGTTTTTTCGTAGCCGCAAATGTCAACGAGTTCAAGAAAAGGAACAATGTAGCAGTCGTAGTTATTGTAACACCTAAGCACCGGAACATGACTGTTTTACCTTTGAGTAGGGAGTAGGGAGTAGGGAGTAGGGAGTAGGGACGAGTATGGTAGTACTTCTTCCCTATCCCCTACTCCCTCGCTTCCTGTAAATATCTGACGATAAGCAGCAAAAAATTCTCCTGAAAAACGAGTAACTCTAAGTTTTACAATATTTTTATAGAATCTTGGCTATCGTGACGACTCCACACACCTCCACTTAGGGGTAGCGGTTGGCTTCTTGCGGAATTAGCTAATCCAAAATCTAAAATCCACGCATCCAAAATCATCTAATGACGAATTCTACAGATATTGCCACTTTAGCCCGTTTGATGGCAGCTGACTTCAGCAACCAAGAACAAGCTTTTGAAAACCCGCCTTTTTTCGCCCATATTCGCGTGTGCATGCGCCCTCTCCCTTTATCTTTATTATCAGGAGTTGGTTTTTTTGTCGAGCAAGCATACGACTATCTACTTGACGATCCCTATCGCCTGCGGGTGTTGAAGTTGATTCAAGTGGGAGACCATATTGAAATTGAGAACTATACTGTTAAAGAAGAAAAAAACTTCTATGGAGCATCCCGCAATCTCGAACGCCTTAAAACCTTAACAGCAGATGATTTAGAAAAACTGCCCGGATGCAACATGATTGTAGAATGGACAGGTAACAGTTTTCAAGGCAAGGTAGAGCCGGGAAAAAATTGCATTGTTTATCGTAAAGGACAAAAAACTTACCTTGATAGTGATTTTGAAATAGACGAACATCAATTCATCAGTCGCGATCGCGGACGCGATCCAGAAACTGACGAGCATATTTGGGGTTCTGTCGCCGGACCATTCTATTTTGTTCGCTGGGCTAGTTTTGCAGACGAAGTCACAATATGAATTATTTCGTAGTTGCAGATTCACGCTCACCTACACATTTCTACTCAAGGTATCTAGTACATGAAGGCAGAAGTCCGGAGGCAGATGGCAGAAGGCGCAAAAGCTTTGAATGTAAGCTTTTTGTTTGTTAATGGTTGCTTTATTTATGCCGTGTTGTACTAGTTGTCAGGTTTGTGTCGGGAGAGAAAACCTTAACTTTCCTTTAATTGCTGTCAGATACGGTTGGGTGAGTGACTCACTTGAAACTGTGGAGCCAATAACGAGGTTGGCTTCCTCTCCCCCTGGGATTATACTTACTATGATATGGAGGATAGTATGCTAAACCTATATTGAGTTTATATTCCTGAGAAAATTCAACTATACGTTTCATGAATTGTGTTCGCCGTGAATTGTTCTCCCCTCCATTATCTTGATTAATAACTAAGGTTTTTATTTCCGGAAATCGCCAACTTTTTCTGGAAGTCTCTAATCTCAACATAATTGACCGTGTCAGGAATTATGTTGAGATTTAACTAGATTTAGCACAACTGTCAATAATGCTAAGCCCGTTCGCCCTTAGGCGTGCTGTAGGCATAGACAGCGCAACTACAAACGTAATATAAGTGTTTATCCGAAGTTGATATTAATTCACCCCAAAGCATTAATACTGGAAGTGACCAAACGTGCTGATTCAAAAGAACCAGCCATCCATCCTGTCAAGTAGCTTAGATGCTCCCCACACAAATAAATGTTGCCATCGGGTTCGTTGAGTCTGGGATAGTACCTCTGTCGTAACTCCTCTGTATAAACAGCCCAGCCACCCAAGCTGTATGGGATTGTTGGCCAATAAAGGGTGACGCCGTTCTCAAAATCGTTTCTGTACTGAGAGTGGATGTTGCTGCCTTGTTCGAGTGCTAGAGCGAGACGTTGATCTGGAGACAGAGGTCCTACCTTGGCGTCATCACCTTGGTAATAGCCGATAATAATGCCTTTATTAGACAAATAACCCTCTGACGGATACCAAATCTGAACAAGGTCTTGATTGGTCCAAGTAATGCCACCGAAGATTTTCTCGTCTTCCTCCCAAAAACGGCGTCGGAACTGCAAGCCACACTTACCTGCTCGTGTGTAGAGAGCCGCAACGTTGGTAATTGCTTCCTTAAACTCGCCAGAAAAGTCTGACGGGATATCCTTAAGTACTGGTAGCGGAATGGTGCAGATGCAGTAGTCGCCTGTGATTTGTTGGTTTGTGCCGGAGCGATCCGCGTAGACGATGCTAACCCCGTTGGGTGTTTTGCGAATCTCCTTGACCTTTGATTGGAAAGCAATTTTGTTGCTGACTTTACGTTCAAGGGCTTTAGCTATTTGATCCATCCCACCAACAGGCTGTAGCATCGTCATCTGTTGCAACCAACTCCATTCGTAAGTTTCGTAGTTGGCAAATCCTAATTGAATTAACGCACTTAAATCGTAGGGATCTGATGGTGTACCTGGTTGCAAGCCAGCACCTGGATAATCAATAAAACCACGTCGGCTCGAACCTTTGTAAAACAAGTCTGGAGATAAATTTCCATACGTCCGAAGAAACTCAACTAGTTTTTCTTTGTCATCAGTTGTCAAAGGCGCGTCAATTGCATTTTGGTTAACGGCTTTAGCCAGCAGTTCTGCTATGTAGCCACGGATATCAGTCATGGCTTCGCGGGCACGGACTTTTTGACCCGACAGGGAGCCTGCGTTCTGAATGTTGTAGTAATATTCTCGTCGGTTGATGTTTGTTTTCACCTCAAGAGCAACGCCCAATTCCCGGCAGTAGTCTATTGTGATATGTTCCTGGGGAATGCGAGCAGGACCTGGATTAAAGTATAAGCCTGAATCAAATTGAGCTGTCTCCGTTTGTCCTAAAGTATCAGTAAAGCGATCTCCACCTCGAAGTGTCCAGCACCGACCACCGCTACGTTCACGTGCCTCAAGAATGGTGCAATCATAACCAACTTTACCCAACTCATAAGCACAAGTCATTCCTGCCAAACCAGCACCGAGAATAATGACGCGATTACCTCTCTTGCTAGGCTGTAGCCGAAATGAACCTCTTTGTGATGGACTCTGTGCAGTTGCTGATTTTTCTAACAAACCCAAAGCTTTCATCGCTGCATAGGCTGAACCACCAGACACAGCAACAGTTGTGATAAAATCTCTTCTTTTCATAGATACTCCTGATACCAACTATTGACCTTCATGTCTAAGCGCTTAGACATGAAGCATTTTATGGTTACCCCTTGAAAGGGCTAATTAAGTCCGTATCGTTTTGAGGAAGCGATTAAGCCTTTGTCCACACGCCACAGTAGGAACACGGAAAGAGGTGCCCCTACCAGCGCCATGTGAAACTCAATGAAAGAAGCTCTCATTCGCTAGGAACTTATGTAGTCTAGTACTAAGTCTAAGTATTTATCGACACTAAGACCTGCTCATACTGTTATTAACACATATAACAGTCCCTGGTGTATGTAAATTTATATTACTGATATCTAAGTAAATACTTCATCGATAAGTTAATAATTTTTACAAAATATTTCGCTTTAACAACAAAAACCTCACTGATGGATGCTGTTGTATCCTCAACGGCAAATCACCCTAATTTCGATTTGCGTAAATACTAGTAGAGCATAATCATTAAAAACCGTATGTTATTTAGGCACGTCATTGCGAGGAGCGAAGCAACGCGGCAATCCAAAATTACCCGGTAATTATCGATTATGCTCTACTAGTAGTAATGAGTACGAACCTCTCCCTCGCCATCGGGTCAGCTAATCCTAAAAGTGAGGCACGAAGCCCTCAGCTAGTATAGGCAGGCGCAACGCTTGAGATAGAGGGGTTCGACAAGCGATATTGCGGAAGTATGCTCGATAATAAAAGCAGTCACACCCCTACCAAATCTTTATGACACAAACTTTACGCCAGCTAATAACCTTTGAAGAGTTTGTTAAGTGGAAACCGGATAGTGGACGCTATGAACTGCACGATGGAGTAATTGTTGAGATGGTACAACCAACGGGAGACCATGAAGAGATTATAGGATTTTTAGCGTCAGAACTTACGGCAGAATTCAGGCGGTTGAATTTACCCTACTTCATACCCAAGACCGCATTAGTTAAACCACCGGAAAACGAATCGGGCTATTCGCCAGATGTGGTGATACTGAATCGACTTAATCTGATTAATGAACCGCTATGGAAAAAGGAATCTACCGTCACTCAAGGAGCATCGGTCGTACTAGCTATTGAAGTGGTTAGCACTAACTGGCGAGACGATTATTTTACAAAGGCTGGTAAATACGAAGAGATTGGGATTCCCGAATATTGGATTGTTGATTATCTTGCCCTTGGCGGTCGCAGGTTTATTGGCAATCCCAAGCAACCAACCATCTCTGTTTACTCGCTGGTCGAAGGCGAGTACCAAGTAACTCAGTTTAGAAATAGCGATGCTGCAAAGCAGCCGCTACGCGATCGCATTATTTCACCAACGTTCCCAGAATTAAATTTAACGGCAGAGCAAGTTTTTCAGCCAACATAACGAGGGTGCAGAATTTCCGCACCCTAATTACCAATCTTTCTGAGACAACAAAAACACGTAGGCGCTTCTCTTTTCCCACCAAAACCCATCAACGCCCCAACTCAAGCCACCCAACCTAACGGCAAGACTGGGTAAATGCCCAACTGGAGACGAAAGGTCGAAGGTCAATTCATTAACTTGTAACCACTTTTTCTGCACGCGCCACCCTACTTTATCGCCAAAGGCTTTGTAACTCTCGTCATTAGCTTCAATCCCCATTCAATTGTCTCCGCGTGACTAGCGTCCCACAGTCTCCGCGTCTCTTCCTTGAATTGTGGGGTTTCCGAGACGCTCCCCGCTCCCTGCACTCGTTGCCTCTTCCTTGACCGGCTCGCCAGCAAAGATTAAATTTACTATCAAAATCCGAGCACGCGATCGCAAATTTTGCTATTCTGTCACGGTTGGGTAGTGTGCGAATTACCCAGGTTCGCGCTACCGTCTAGAGTGATTATGGTGTACGGAGAACTATGCAAGCTCAGAACCAAGAGATTACTCCTGAGTTTTTCATCTTACCAAACGTAAACTTGGACAAAGGAAGCCAAGAGTTGATGACAATGGTGAATCTCTCAAAGGAGCAACTGAGAGACCGATGGAAGACTAATGAGGGTCGATACATACTGAGTAGGTGGAAGGGAAACGGATTTGACCGCAAAATCCTTGATTCACTTGTCGGCAAGTACTACGACCATACTGACTTGCGCGGCGTCCCTTTGGTGAAAGAAAACCTAACTAAGGTTGACTTAAGCAAAGTTGATTTTTATAGTGCCATACTAGAAAATTCCAAGCTAAACTTTGCAAATCTGTCGGATAGTTGGTTGTCAGAATCGAATATCAGAGGTGCTTGCTTCGATTACGCGAAAATGCCAGATGTTCTCATTGACAATACAGAATTCGATGGCAAAACAAGTTTTACTGGAGTGAACTTAAAAGTTGTTGATTTCAATTTGGCTGCTTTGCTACAGAAGCACGCTACCAATCAGCAACGAATTGAAAACCTCAAAACCAGATACCCTGTAGCCGCAGCCTTCTACAGAATCACCTGTGACTACGGGCGTTCTTTCCCAAGGTTTTTGTTATGGTGCTTGGTTGTCATTCTGGGTTTTGGCGTGGTTTATGCCGTGCTACCTGGTTCTTTAAATAAAACTGGACTGTGGAACGGACTGTACTTTTCGTTTATGACGTTTGTGACAGCCAACAGCGACGTTCAAGCAGCATCCGTCGTTGGGAAAATACTTTCCGTTATTGAAACGGGACTGGGGTACTTGATGGCTGGACTGCTCATATCAATCTTCATCAAGCAAGCTGTAGGTGACTAATGAAGCGTCAGCAAAACCCTTAGAATAAGTAGATCTATCTCGGAAGTTTCCGAGATAGAAACTACCACCCAACGCACGCGGACTTTTTACCATCAACGACACCCTCAAACAGCTCTTCTACTCCCTTCCCGCTAGAAGATTACCAAAAATGTATTATAGAGAATATAAATAAACTACAAAAAGCCTCTCTCGTTTCTGCAATTAATCAAAACGAAATGAATGTGTAGTGGTTGATAGATTTTTTGATAAAGAGCTACCATAATAGTATGAAGCGACAAAACTTTGTTTGAAAATCATTGTCAAGTAATACAATCACTCAACCCAAAATACTCCCAAAAGATGTTTGATTAAATGAAGGCACGAGGCAAACTGCGGGGTGCAGAAGGAAAGGGATCTTCCGTACTTAGTGGGCTAAAGTTTTCGGAAAATGCCAAAATAGTAAAGCCCGCGTTTCAAAATTATGGTTCTTCGGTAGTTGTTATGCTAAATTATTAATAAATCAGGGAACAGGGAACAGGGAACGGGGAACAGTGAAGAAAGGGACAAGGGAAGAAGGGAATACATCTCATTATTCTAGTTTCTTAATAAGAGCAATAATCATTCGACTTTCTTCTCTTAGTAAAGAAACAATAGGTTCTACGTCTTCTTGTTTAGATAGTCCTACTCGGTAAGATAAAATAATATGTGTTTCTAATTCATTAACTGACCCTTGAGCAATCCACCAGAAATCTGATGTATTCAGCTGTCGTCGAGCTTCTTCCATATCCTTCAGCTATGTTAGCTGGAATAGACACTGCTAACTTCCGCGCTTTGTTGAACCATGCCGTACAACTCATATTTAGGAAAAGATTTCGTCAAAAAATAGCATCTTTCAGCTATATCCATACCTTTTTGCCAAATTTTGGCTCTTCGGTAGTTGTTATGCTAAACCATTAATTAATCAGGGAACTCTTAACGGGGAACTCTTAACAGGGGAAACGCATGAAAATTCTGTAAACCTTATAAAATGAGGATTTCAACGCAAAATTTATCACGCTTCAATAATAGCTCAAACCTTTGTGAGCACAAGCATTATAAAAAAATGCTCTCCCAATCGAAGCTAAAATCATGCTCTCTTCCCTTCTTCCCTTCTCCCTATCTACACTGTTAAGAGTTCCCCGTTAAGAGTTCCCTCTTCATTACTTGTTAGGTTAGCATAACAAGTAATGAAGAACCAATTTTTTCCGCTTTCACCGTACAAACTATCTGCTAGAACAAGATTAAATCTAAACCCCATAGACCGCAATTCTTTTATCATCATCGCAGCTATTTCAGGCTTGGTTAAATATTTATCACCTGGTTGTAATCTTTCTCTCGGTTTATAAACTTCAAAGATTAGAGGAAACGTCATTCCCGATAAAACTGCATATGCTGTAACTGCAACAATGCCATTTTCGGTTTTCCCTAAATTTCCAATGTACTGCCGTTTAACGTAATCCGTTGTATTTCCTTTTTTCTTGTCTCCTGTCTCATCGATAATCAGGACTATTGGGCGACCTTGAAGTATATATAACCCACCTTCCGCACCCTAAAGTGTCACACTACGAATTTTGGACGTTTGAGGATTTGGGGTTGGCTTTAGCGCAGCTTACCGTAAGTATCGCCATCGATAATTTCCCCATCTTTGTATAAAATAAAGCTTTTATCGTTAGTAAACATCCGAGAAAACCGATTGTGACAGTAGGGGGTGCGGAATGGGGGATATAATATAAATTCTAATCTTTGTTTCCTTAATTCTTTTGTATTCCAAGGTGATTCTGTTAAAAAATGATGCAATGGTTGATGATTATCCAGCCCTACAACTTTCGCTATCGACGGTAAAGTTTTACGTTTTATATCTGATAGCATACCCATGTGTAGGTGCCTACAAGACGCGCTCCACACTTAGTTTTGTAAAAAAACTTGCGTCCAAAGTAAGTAGCATCACCATAAGGTCTTGTGCTATCAGAAAAAATAATATTTTGTTTGATGTATGAGTCTGTTAATAATCCAACTGATTGAGGCGGAAAGTTCCCAAAACCACCATTTTCTTTTCTGTCCAAATTTTCAAAATGTTCTACAAAAGTTCCTGTTTTTTCTACTCCAATAATCAGAATATCTTTTCCCTCTGTAAATCGCTTGGCTACGGTATTAATTCGGCATAATTCCTGATAAATAGCTTGACTAATCCATGCTGGTTGTCCAAACACAGCTAATTGGCCATCCAAGATAATTGCTAATCTACGTAAACTAGAAAGCCATTGTTTAGCCTCTAATGTTCTTAAAATATGCACCATCCACAATCGTTCCCAAACTTGCATTATCTCACCAAATATAGAACCATTAGTTCCAGCAGGGTTCATCCTTTCATGTATGCGTAAAGCATCAGTAGAATATAAAGAACGTGCTAGTTCACATGAGCAAGTATATTTATTTTCGCCTCGCAAATAATCATTATTTTGTGGACAATCTTCGTAAGGGCATTTTTGAGTTTGCTCTGTTCTCGGTTTATACTTTAAAAGAGCTTCATAAGTATCTAGTAAAGATTCCCCCTCTTCGGACATTCTTACTGAACTCAAAACTTCAAATATTGATTTTCTCAATGAGTCTTGAGCTGATTTTTCTCCTTCACAAATCACATTAGAACCTGGTAAAGCACAATCAATAGACTCTGCTTTTTCTATAGTTTTAAATTCTTTGGGATTTACGGGACGCTGTTGGTCAAGCTTTTGCATCTTGGCAACGTCCAAAATTACCGAGGCTACTGTTACATAAGAAGCTTCTGCGCCAGGAAAGCCATTTTTTATATCTACTTCTGCATGACTACCATCAATTGCTATCAATAACTCCGGTATCCAATCACCTGGTTGAATTCGTATTGGTCGGAGTATTTGTAGAGAGTTGATATTATCAGATGGAGTTCTAACTTTGTAGCTACCAAGTAACTTCTGAACACGTTCACTTTCTACAAGACGACGTAAAGGTTTATATTGTGCAAATTCTCCTTCGTATGGCATTATCTATACCTCAAACTTTTTAATTTGTACTGGAATAACAAAAAGATTACTTAGTGTTTTAACTCGAAGAAATCCTTTATCTTGAGCGCGACGTATTGAGGACTCAAAATCTTCAAAGTCGTAGTATTTACGGAGTTCTCTAGTCTCGTCTGTATTATTTAAATGTCCAATAAACCAGTTTGCTGTATTTTTGAGAATATTCTTTTGAATACTACTCACTTCTTGAGTAGCATACACCATGCCTATGTGATATTTTGCTCCCTCTTTTGCTGTGCGTACCCACACATCTTTCAAATCCATATCTGTACCTGCTGGCAAAAGGTTATGAGCTTCTTCCAAGTAAACAATTATTTCAGGTATATTTTTTTCTCCTTGCCGAAAGAGGCTTTGGTTCTCACGAAAAATATGCCACATTAACCTATCAGCAGATGATTTATTAATATCGGGTTCGCCACTGGATTGGTCAATAATTACTAATTTTCCATCTTTCAAATGTTGATATATTTCCACTGCATAATCAGTGGTTGTATTACTGGCATGCTGATTGCGGACTTTGCCAATTTGTCTAGAACCGTTAGGACGAACAAACATTTCGAGCAGTTTTTTTAAATCTTCATCTGCCCAAGGATCTCCAGAGGCTTTTGGGCGTTCTGTAATATACCAGTTCTCAAACTGCTGATAACTACCATCCTTATCAGTCATGAAATTGTAAAGATACTCAAATGCAGTTGCTAGCTCTGACCATGTAGGGTTTTCCTTCTGAAGAATTTTCGCAGATGATTCATAATTAGTATTTTCAGTAGTTTCTACACTTTTTTCCAAATGTGAGATTAGTTCCTTATTAAATAAGTATTTAGTATCCGGTTGAATAGTTATAGGAGCTTCAAAACCTGCTTTTTTCAGCAAAGCGCGGTAAACAAGTACACGGCGTTTATATCTTGTCATTGCACTACGGTCATTTTCATCAGGACAAAAACTACCTGTCGAAAATTTTGAATATATTTTGAACCATCCGCCACCAATGTACTATCAATAATTTCTTTTCCAATTTGAAGATTGCCTTCAACGAAAAAATTCAAAAGCATCAACTTACGTTTTGGGTCGTTAGGATGCGGCAAAATTCCATATGTTACAACGTCTTCCTCTTTCCCAAAAATATTAAATTTCCATACATTCTTTATCGCTGAAGGATTTTTCTGTTGGTTCGTATCTTGTTCATTTTCATTCGCGTATTCACCATTTGGATCAAAAACTATTTGACCTATACGAAGTGGATAATCATTTGAAAATCTCAAATTAAAAACAGACTGAAGAATAATTTTTGTAGTATTTGACTTACCAGTTCTAGTCATACCAAACAAAGCTGTTTTTTGCCCAAGCAAATCTTCTGGTATAAGCTCAACTGCTACATCTGAAATACCCTGAAATGAACGATTAGTTGATGCATAACGTATTTTACCTACAATAACTGATTGATTAGTTTGCTGTTGTTTACGTTCTGGCTCCCGATAATTGACTATAAGCGATAAAGCTTTGCTATTTGGCTTATAAACTTTTAATCCTCTGTTTGGATAGTAATTAGAAATATCACTACCAAAACGTAAGGCTAAAGAATCAACTGCTCCCATCTCAGATCCTTGGTCTAAAAAGAAAGTACCAATGACTTTGCACTTAATACCAGCAAAAGACAAGAGATTATGAGTTTGTCCATCCATCATACCTGGGCTGTCCCAGTGTATATCTTCTCCACTCGCTCTCTGACCGGCTTCTACTCTGACCCGTTCAGCTTCTGGAGCATTAGGAAGTGGAGCTGCATCCATAACACGTAACAGCAGCACAGATGCGTCTTCAGTTTTGTAGTCAATAGATTTTTCAGGGCTGATACGAGTAGCAATGAGAAAGCTTAAACTAGGAATTCCCCCTACTTGTTGACGGTAGTAATCGTGTATTTGAACTAAAGCCGTCTCGTAGCTAATGGAGTAAATTTCTCCCACATATTGTTTCGTTTGAATTATTGTTGTAAAAATTTCTTTCGCTGTTTTTTCAGCAAATTTATCTTGATCTTCTTGAATTGCCTTTTCTAATTCTGAAGCCATGCAGTTACAATTCCTCTTTTATGACAAAACTAAACAATTCATCCAAGAGTTTAGAGTTCAGCGTAAGCATTCCGCTTTCTTAGCCTTCGCATTCCACCATTTATAAAGTCCATTCATATTGAATAAAATTAACAGCTAACCATTGGAATATGCAATTATTTCTACTCCTTCAACCTGCTTGCTACCAACTGATAAATCACATCTAACCATACAGGAATCACAGGTTTACCTTCATCTAAAGAAGCGATCACCCTATCGCGATCAAACTCCATAAGTGGAAGCGCTTGCTCCTGTGTTTCCAACAACAACATAAAGCGTCTACCTGTACCCGAACTAAACAGCTCTGGTTCTTGGTCTTTCAGCGTTTTCCAGGTTTCACAAGCAATATCAAAACTCAAACCTACTGACAGCCAATATACCATAGCTGCCAATTCTACCAAGTTGATTTTTGAGTAATTTTCATCAAGTTCACAAAATTTGCATTTGAAAAGCTTTAACAGCGACGGTCTAGACGGGTAGGGGTTCAACAACCATCCTGGATAGGGGTGGGTTGAAAGCAGCTTTGGGAAAGAGGTGTAGAAGTGCGATCGCCTGTTTCAACAACCATCTTGGATAGGGGTGGGTTGAAAGATATGTAGAATGTGAGTGCAGAAACTAAAATTCTGGTTTCAACAACCATCCTGGATAGGGGTGGGTTGAAAGTCCGCACTCGCAGAACTAGGCATACGTAGGTTTTAACAACAGTTTCAGATTGAGGTGGGTTGAAAGATCGGAAGGTCCTCGGTTTAAAACTGATGGAACCTATAATAGTAGCTACGCTCATTATTGTTTGTGATAATACACGAATCTGTCAACGCGGACAATAACTTGGCAATACGGACATTAATTTGTCAACGCAGACAAATAATTTGGCAATTGACACCACTTGCCAAATTATTTGTCCAAAGCCAGCAGTCGGATTTGAACCGACGACCTTCCGATTACAAGACAGAAGGTCAAACTCTACAACCTTGGCTGTTGCTGACTTTCAAGAGCATTAAAAATTTTATGTCCTAAGATTGTCCCAAAAAAATGACTGCCCGTAGCAGTCGATGGGGTCAATGCACCCTCTGTGCCAGCAAACGTTCTCCTTTTTTTTTACAAATGTTTTTGGTAGGTGCTTATTCTCATTCTAGTGGTGTAACGGATGCAAGAATATCCTGATTTGATGCATATTAAGTCAGTTTTTATACGCATTTAATATGTTGAATACAGAAGATTATTGGAAATTGAGAAAGCATCAAATGACTCGATTATTGGAATTGATGCCACAATTGACAATGCTCAAACCAGAAACCGATGGATGCAGCCTCGTTTTAGTAGCGCCCGACGCTGCATTAATTGCTGAAGTGAAGCGAGATAGAGATTTAATTTTGGGATGGACGGCAATTGTATTGGGTGTAGACTCTTTTAAATTGCTTCAAAATGACGAAATAGTTTATTTTGCCAGTCTACAATCATTAGAAGAGTATCAAAAATTAGGCGCTATGTTGACAACAACACTGGAAAAAGAAACGGACTCAACTATTACTCAAGAACCAAAACAAGAGAAAACATTCGTACCCTGGGATTTGATAGCTACGGCGATTGGAAAAACCGAGGAGCAGTTCAGACAGCTTTCTGCTGAAAAGTACATTCCCATAGTTTGGATGAACGGCGGCAGAAGTTGGGGGATTGAAGAAAAGGATAGCGATCGCTTAATTACCGAGTATTACGAGGCGCAAAAAGAGCAAGCAATATCCAGAGTGAGAGAAAAACTGGTGAGCAAATCCGAACCCGACGTTAACATGAATGGTTCAAGTGCTACGACCGTCGCTGCAACTCCACCCGCAAAATCCAAAAAGACTGCCAAACGGATTAAGCTCCAAAAAGAATTTAGACCCGCTAACGGGAAAAATCTTTTCATGACCATCGAGCGCTATTTGGACGCTGCCTCAGACAACCCAGAAGAACAAGTGGAAATTATAAATGAGGTTGTCAAAGACAGTGCGATCGGGAACAAGCATCTTGACAAAATTATGACTTCCTATACTGGGGAGATGAGGAAACCAACTCGATTCGGGTTGCAAACAGCGTTCAAGAATTACAAAACGAAGAAACTCAAGGGTGACAGCGAGCCAACCAAGGTTGATGGGGCTGAGACTGTGGAAGCTCAATCCGAGGCAGTTGCCGAAGAAGGATAGCCGAGGGTGCGGAATTTCCGCAGATAGTTCATTGGCTATTGGGCAATGGCTATTGGGGATTGGGTGGACGGTACAAAAGCCGTAGTTGCTCTATTGGTGTTTTTAAGCACTACGGTTAGACTGGAATGAACAAATTTGCCATACACTCAATTGACCAGCCAATTTTGGACGAGATGGGCAAAGCCCTGGAATAGCACTCAGTGTCGCCGTCGTTATGTAGAAGGTGGTGACAAGATTGGCATTCGTCAGCTAGCCAAAGACAGTGGTGTGCCGAAGGGGACACTTGAAAAATGGTGTAGGGACGAGGATTGGGTCACCAAACGAGGGCAATTTCAAGACAGTGTCGAGACAACTGTCCGCGAGAAGACAGTTGAAAAAGTCAGCGAAAAACTGAGTGACGAGTTGGCGGATATCGCGATCGCAAACTACCAATCCCATAAAAAAGTCCGCGACTACGTAAACAAATTATTCGATCTAAAAATCATGTCCTTGACCGTAGATTTACTGAACGAGAATCTCACTACGGAACAAGGGCTTGAAATGATGAAAAAACATCGAGCAGATGAAATCAATCTTCTCTCGTTAGCTCTCGCCCGTGCCACTCAAGAGATTGCTGCAGCAACCGGGCTGGAATACCACATAAGCCTCAAGAGTGCTACTAAGAAGTTAAGTTCCGAGGGCTTCCAAGTTATTGACCCCAGCACTACCCCCGACAGCAGTGACAGCATCATTATCCTTGAATCAAAAGACGAAGATTAGAGCGCAGCCGGGACCGCAACGGTTGTTTTTGAAAACCAAAGCCAAAATCGCTCTGTATGGCGGGGCGGCGGGTTCGGGGAAATCTTTTGGCTTGCTTTTGGAACCCCTGTATCACATCAACAACCCCAAGTTTGGAGCGGTAGTGTTCCGCCGCACATGCCCACAAATCAAAAATGAGGGAGGGCTTTGGGATTCAAGCAGTCTCATCTATCCTCACACTGGTGCAAAAGCACGTGAATCCAGCTTGGAATGGATATTTCCCAGTGGGGCAACAGTGCGATTTGCTCATATGCAGCACGAAAAGAACAAACTCGATTGGCAGGGCGCACAAATCCCCCTAATTGAATACGATGAGCTGACGCACTTCACCGAATCACAATTTTTCTACCTGCTATCTCGGAACCGCTCGACTTGCGGAGTTCAACCTTACATTCGTGCTAGTACCAACCCCGACGCCGATAGCTGGGTAGCTGAATTAGTCGATTGGTACATTGATGCAGACGGATTCCCGATCGCCGATCGCTGCGGCAAGATTCGGTGGTTTGTTAATTATCGAGGTGAATTGCACTGGGCTGATACTCCCGCCGAATTAGATTCGCGGTTTCCCGGTATCCCTCCCATCTCTTTTACATTCATTGCAGCCAATATCTACGACAACCCAGAACTGTTAAAAAAAGACCCCAGTTATCTTGCGAATTTACAAGCGTTGCACCCGGTTGATCAAGCGCGATTGCTGGGTGGGAACTGGAAGATCCGTTTTGAACAAGGGAAAGTATTTAACAGATTTTGGTTTGAAGTTGTGGATTCCATCCCTCCAGGCAAGACAGTTAGATTCTGGGATTTAGCTGCAACCTCAAGCAGTGCCGCAACTTCAAGTAGCTTTTACACTGCGGGTGTCAAGATAAGAGAGGCGGACGGCATTTATTACATACTCGATTGTGTTGTGTCTCAGGTGGGACCGGGAGAAGTGGACGAGTTGTTGGAAAAAACCGCGATCGTAGATGGAAGGGACGTTAGTGTGCGGTGGGAGTTAGAAGGGGGTAGCGCGGGCAAACTGTATGCTTCTACTTTGGAAGCTAGGTTGTCTAAGTTTGATGCAAGCCCCGTTAAGCCACTTGGGGATAAACTAACTCGTGCTATCCCCGTCGCTACTGACGCTTACGCTGGCAAGGTTAAACTGTTGAGGGGAGGATGGAATGATAGTTTTTTAAGCGCTCTTCAAGGCTTTGATGGTGCCAAGCGTCGCCCGTTAATTAACGATATCGTTGATGCTACATCTGGAGCGTATGCTGAAATCAAAGTTTTAGGGAATACTGGTTTTGATATGTGGTCAATGATTTCAGAGTAATATGCTTAACAAGTTTCTAAAAATATTTACTTATTCAGTCGTGGTAGTAAGTACTGCTATAAATGTATTTTATCTATCTAGGAACGATCGCACCCTTGAAGGGATATTCCTTACTATTACCTCTTTGTCAGTAACGTGTTTGTGGATGTATCTTCAAATACGAACATTCCGACAAAAACAAAGTGCCAAAGCTGAAGTGTTACGCATAACGAGCTTGTCATTCCCTTTGGGCGATCGCGATATAGGAAGATTGGTAAAAGCAGCTGACTTGAGTGGTTTATCAACTGAAGACTTGAGCGATATTTTGAATATATCTTATGCAACAGCTTCATCTTCAACAGGAGTTGTAGAAAAATCTGATTGTAAATACAACGCAAAATCTCCCCATCTTCGTTGCGCTGTTAACCCATGCGGTTCTTGTGAAAGTTGTAAGTATTTTGAGGTTTAACTGTGCAACAGAATTTTGATGTATCCCCTTTAGAAAATGCTGTCATCGGGCTTGGCGATCGCCGCCGTGACCCGCACGAAGCAACGAAAGTCCGAAACCTAAGTGGCGTCTACGGTCAGGAAACTTTAGATGCTTACTATACCTCGTCCTGGGCTTGTCGTAGAGTTGTAGAAATCATGCCCCGACTGATGACGAGGAAATGGGGAACCTTTACTCTTGGTGGGGATAAAAATGACCCTAGTTTGATAGAATATGTTCACAACCGTCACAAGCAATTGCAAGTTCGCAAGAAATTCAAAAAAGCTCAATATTGGGCGAATTTATATGGACAATGCAATATATTGATGTTGGTTGATGATGAGACTGAGGACTACAGTCAGCCAGTAGAAGAGAGTAGAATCGCGAAAATCAAAAAGCTAATTGTGCTCGATAGATACAAATTGTACCCTGAAGGAACAACAGCTTACGAACGGTTAGATCCAGAATACTATACCTTAGCTACAAGTATCAGTAGTAACAAAATCATTCTTCCTAATAGCCTTAATTTCAAAAATAAAGTTCACAAAACTAGAGTTCTACCTTTTATAGGAAACGATTTACCAGATACACAAAAGTCTCGTAATGCGGGGTGTGAAGCGTCAGTTTTAGAACCGTTTATTGACGTTTGGGAAAGGTTTTTTACCAGCTATGCCGCAATATCTAGAGGATTGATAGACTTTAACATTTTCGTCCACTACATGGACGGATTATTTGAAAAACTGTGGCAGGGTGGTAAAGAAGCTGAAGAAAAGCTTAAAAACCGATTGCAAATCAATCAAACTAGTAAGAGTCTTTACAAGGGTTACGCAGCAGATCTTTCCAAAGAGAAACTAGAAATTTTATCGCGTAACTTTAGTGGAGTGGGTGACGTTGCCGATCGCCTAAAGTCGGAGTTGGTCGCTGCCAGTGGTTTACCTGGTTCGGTGCTGTTTGGTGAGTTCGCTGCTGGGCTGGATGCCAGTGGTAAGATAACCGGCGAACAGCGCTATCTCAATGATTTGGTAGAGGAAGGTCAACAGGATAAGTTCAGCGATAACATTGACGCGCTCAATTCTTATTTGCTACAGGAAGATGAAGTGAAATCCGCTCCCACTTCCTATGGCTTTCTTTGGCATCCACTGTACACCGAATCGCCCAAAGAAAAAGCGGATATATTCAAGGTTTACGCTGAAGCTGACAAGATCAACATTGAAGATGGGGTGTACTCCCAAGAGGAAGCTAGGACTAGGCATGAGGGTGACAGCTTCCGAACTGAGATTACTTTACAAGCAAGAGCCGACAGATTTGATGCACTGAGGTTGGCTGACCTTGAAAAAACGGGCGGGCGGGTTCGGTACAAGGGTAAACTATATGCCCCCAACAAGCCTTACAAGGTAGGCGATCGCTATTACGTCCTTGCCACCAAAAATGGTTATGTACAGTTGGTGACGTTTTCACCAAGCGATGTGAACACGAATCTATCTGCGGAAAATCCGCACTCTCCAACTTACTGGGCGAACCTTTACTTTAGTTTTGCACCCAATACAGATAGCGAGGACGATGCACCGAACTACCGCAAAGCTAGTGGCGATAGTAAATGTGTTAACTGTCAGTACAGTTATTCTGGCAATAGCGACGGTACGGGGTGGCTAAACTGTGACAAGTTTGATTTTGAGGTTAAGCGCGACTACGTTTGTGACGACTGGACTTTAAGACGAAAAAACTTGAAATCTGATGATGCTACCAGAGCACAAAAGATTTTAGAGTGGCAAGGTTTTAAAATAGGGGTTCAATATTTCCCCTTCCAAGAGAGGCACGGCAAAGTCCTAAAATCTGGGTACGGATTTTTTCAAAAAACAAAAGGTGCTGACGGGATGGCTGTGGACGTATACATTGGGGTTAAGTTAGAGTCATCCAAAATTTTTGCCGTTGAACAATTAGTCAATGGTGAATTTGATGAAGAAAAAATGGTCATTGGTGTTGATAATATTAAAGAAGCGAAGGAAATTTATTTATCCGCTATGCCATTGGAATTTTTTGGTGGAATCAAGGAGATTGGTATTGACGAACTCAAGGCGATGCGAACTGACGTTGCGGATTTTCTGACCATCAGTGGCGATGTATTATCTGAAGAAGAGTTTGACGTGATCGCTACTATCGATGACGAGGACATCGCTGCCGCTATAACTAACTGGAAGCAAGTCGCCCCCAACGTTTACAGTAATTTGCTAGATGCAGAGGTTTTATGAAAACATTTCAAATGGATTTCCAAAAATTCATTAACTCTTTGACTTTAGAGCAAGAGTTCTTTTTAGGAGGATATTTAAACGATTGTTTAAATCCTGAATATTGCCCAAACCTCCCGTCATTGAAAGCTTTTAGAGATAAGCTTCTTGATAAACTCCGTTCTCGATCTGATGAAGAAAATAAGGCGATCGCAGCGAAGGTGCAAGAAAAGTTTTTCACGAGGGTCTATTGATGAACGAAACTGTTTCACTGCTTTCTGCTATCAGTATTGTGGAGTTAGCTGTTATCTTAGCCTTAACTATTGCTTTGAGCATTGAGCGCAGCGACAATTATAAGCGCGTAGGGCAATTTCTGATAAAAGCTAATACACTTGCTAGAGCGCAAGAAATCTCAATAGCTACAGGAATTCATCTAAGACAAGTTTATCAAATTTTAAAGTGGATGGAAAAAGATAGCTTTGTAATCAAAATAGACAAGCATGATAATGTTGCAACCGCGTTATATAGTTTATACCCAACTTTGTCAAAAACGGATATCTTAGATGAAAAATTCAAAATTCCACTGGGGAATTCAAGCGATCTGGAATCCTGACTCCGCTTTAGATGTTTTTGGATTTGTACGGGGATGGAAGTGGATGCAAAGCGATCGCCATGGATACAGTTTTTGCATCGGATATCTTGTTATCGTCTTTGGAAAAGCCGATGATTCGCAAGGATATATAGACCCCTTCGATGAAAAAGGTTTGTGGTAAAATGCTGACATTTGATGCCGCTACCGACAATCCATTATTTCAGTGGGAAAAGGGAACCAACCGCTACAGAAATAAAACCACAGGGCGTTTTATTTCCAAAGAAGCTGTTTACACTTTGACCCAAAAACGCATTGAAAATGTCAAGCAAGATTTGGGTCAAATTGCTCAATTACTGCTTGACAATAAAATCACTTTAAGAAGTTGGCAAGAACAAACAGCAGAAGTTCTCAAAATTCTCCACACCCAAGAGTACTTGTTAGGCGTGGGCGGTCAAAAAGCTCTTAAAAAATCCGACTATTTAGAGATAGGAAGAGAACTTAAGAATCAATACGATTATTTGAGAAATTTTGCAGTTGAACTAACTCAAGGGACAATAACAAGAGCGCAGTTTAAGGCAAGAGTCGATCTCTATGCTGAAGCTGCCAAGGTATCGTTTTTCCGAGGGGAGAAGGTAGCAGCAATCAGAGTAGGATACACTCATGCAAAACGGTTGCTGGGTATCGCGGAACATTGCTCTCAATGCCCTCAGTACGCTGCTAGGGGTATCGTGTTAATTGATGAAGTGATATTTCCCACTCAGGCGTGCGATTGCGGTACTCGTTGTCATTGCCGCCTACAGTTTTTGACTTTGGAGGAGGCGATCGCAGGATCGTGACTTATTATTACCCTTGGGATGACGATGAAGACGATGAAGACGAATTCCTTGAAGACGAGGAAGAATTTGACTGCGGGTTTATGCCGGGTGAAGGTTGCTTGCTTGCGGGTACGGAAGATTGTGATTTTGAATGCCCCTACAGCGATAGGTTGATGGCTCATCCTAGTTACCCAAATATTCAAACTGTGGCGTTGATAAAGGAGATTGAATGAACATCTTAGACCTATCTAGCAAAAAGATAGCGGCATTGTACCGAGCATTGTACAAAGAGCGATCGCAAGCCCCAATTGGCGAGCAATGGAAGTACGGCTCTCAACTTAAGTACCTTGAAGCAGCGTTTATAGTAACGAGAGAAGAGGAAGAACTTTTTGGTAAAGGCAGATAGAAAAATCGCCCTTGTGGAGCGATTCTGCGTTAATATATTGCGCTTTTCATAGTATCAAAAAATGACAAGTAGCAATGCGAATTTGTAAATTTTGTTCAAGTGAGTTTATCCCTAAATCAAAATCAGAATTTTGCTCTTTAAGCTGCTCGTGTAAAGCGAGAGGTGTTTTTACTAAAGAGCAATATGATTGGGTAGAGTCTAGACTTCAAAGATTGCCACCACAAGAATTAATTGATGAATTCATCAGACAATATCCGGGTTGTAAACGCAAGCAAGTGCAGTCTGTAATCACGAGAACCGCCAAAAGTAAAGGTGTTTCTTCAAAAGCGTCAATTGGAATGTGGACTCCAACGGATTTAGCTAAAACTTTGGGGATATCTTACGAGCGTGTCCGATCTTGGATTCGCCATCACGATTTAAAAGTTTTGAGACGAGAAGGGGCGACTTGGCGCGGCAATAGAACATTTGTGTGCCGCAAAGATTTTGAAGATTTTGCGGCGGAAAATGCAAGTCTTCTCCTTGGCATCAAAACCAGTCGTGTTCGTAAAGTTATCAGAAACAAGAAAGTTGTAGAAAGAGTTTTGCCGATCGCAAGTCGCCCCAGACCGAGAGATGCCGTCATTGTGCGACTAGATACGGGCGTTGTCTACGAGTCAGCCAAAGATGCTTCGAGGTTGCTAAACTCTGAAGTGACTGATAAAGGAATTCTTTACAACTGCTCTAGCGACAAACCGATGATTAACGGCATGAATTGGTATCGACTGCAATATCCGTGCTTTGAGGTGCCGTTGGAGTTGAAGGCGGAATTCTTGTACTATACGGGACAAATCTTTTATGAAATTTATTTGGAACTTTGCAATATTGATGGCTTCACTAAATCATGCTTGATTGTTGCTGCTAGGAATGCGGTGCGGATATCCATTGGGGTGTTCAAAAAACAATGTTTGCAAGCGTCTCGCAGTCAGCCCCTTACGCCCAAACAAGAATTAGCAAGAACTTATCAGTCAATCATGCTGCAAAGAATTAAAAAGCTTTACGGGCGGAGAGAGACAGACTGTCACAGGAGTTTACTTAACGCGATCGCACAACGAGTTTATAATATTT
This sequence comes from Scytonema hofmannii PCC 7110, assembly GCF_000346485.2. NCBI lineage: Bacteria > Bacillati > Cyanobacteriota > Cyanophyceae > Nostocales > Scytonemataceae > Scytonema > Scytonema hofmannii. The sequence continues at coordinate 4,587,422 of NZ_KQ976354.1, read as the reverse complement.
TTTATTCAATTTTAAAGCATGATTCAAAGACACGATACTACGCTGAAGAGTTCGCTTTACAACTATTAGACGAGCAATCGCAAAGATTTTTTAAGAATGAGTTTGTTCCTAAAGGATACCAGCCCTCTGGTTCGCTTGAAAAAGCGGATTACTATCAACACCTTTTCAGTTCAACTTGTTGTGCTCGGATTTACAATGACGCGGGTGGGAGTATTATGCTTTACGTTGTCAAAGCTTTTCATTTTATTAAAAAGCATTTGCAACCTGGTAGCGAGTACAATGATGCGTTAGATTATCATCAAAATAACGAAGTACCCGAATCTGAAGAATTAGCTCAAGTGTTGTTTGAGTTAGAAGAGTTGAATATTAGTCAAGAACTAAAGCTTCTTGTGACTCAATACGTTTCTATTTTTCTTGAGGTACAAGATTTTGAAGAAACTAGGACTAAATTAGGTTTGAAAAGTGAGGACGAGCAGATGATATTCAGTGTACTGAAGAAAGCTGCTATGCCTTTTTAGCCAATACCCTCAAAATCGGGGACGATAACTTCGTTACGCTTCGCGATCGCAACAGGTATTCTTTCTGCATCAAATTCCATATCAAAAATCCGCACCCCACCCGGAAGGAACGCCATAATTGCTAATACTTCAGCTAAGAGATTGAACGCTTGTGCTGATAGTCCCGGTTTCTTCTCAATTTTGAATAATATGGCTTCTGAAAAGCTGGGTTCATCTAAAGTGCGATTCGTAAACTCATTGAGTCGCTGTTGGTAAAAATCCCAATTACTTTTGATGTCCCCTCTTTGTTTGATACGGCGGATATGAAGGGGAACGGCAATTGCTAGCATATCTGGCAATAGACTCATGAGGGGGTGCGGAATTTCCGCAGATGAAAAATGAAAGAGTATCCAATATACGTAGATACCACAAATTTGCAGAAATTTGCCAAGCGACTCAAGGAAGTCCGCAAGCTTGGCATCCTAGACATTTACAGGCGGTTCTACCAGTACTACCGTACTAAAACTCGCGCTAGATACCTTAGAGCCGCCCAAGAAACACCCTATGCTCCCGCTAGTTTAGGAAGAAGGAAGCGCAACGGCACTATCATCACCGAAGGATCGCTGTTTGGTATTGACACTGGGGCAATGTTCGAGGACTACACCCAGAACGTCAAAATTGACGATTCTGGTTTGCGGGTATGGTCTGAAAAATTCTACGCCGGACTGGTGGAAATGAAATTTCAGGAGAAAGGACCAGCACCGGAAGGGGTGCTATTTGTTGACGACAATGACCTTATTGAGATGGAATTTATTATCCAGGGAGAGGTCAGCGAGGCTCTTGACGAGGTGTTGAAAAAATACTAAGGGCAAACTACCTAGATGCGTGTTAAAACTGTGTGAAACTGTTTTACTTTACACATGGCTAACCAACTCTATAACGGCATCAAGCAGAACACGGACGTAGTTCTTGAAGACCTTGAAACCCCAGGACGCATTCTTGTTATCCCCAACGCTTCAGAAGTATCCTACGACCCCGGAATTGAACTCGAAGAAGTGATGGCTTCCACTCCTTTGGGCGTTATGCAAATCGTGGATGTATATCCCAAGTCGCAAAACCCAGTAGTCAATTTGACATTCCCCAAAAAGACTCCCGAAATCTTGGGGATGAAGATGGGATTGAAAATGGCTACAGAAGCGAGCATGTCGTCTTTTGTTGCTCGTAATGGGTTTAAGGTCGAAGGAACCAGTTACCCAGCGGCGACGACCGGGTATGAGGGCTTTGGGATTACAGCCGACATTGAAGGTGCTATAGCTTCCTATTTAGATGAAGATGGAATTAGTGTTCCATTAACGCAGGGGACTTTTGCGACTTTCTCTACCGGGTCTCCAACGCTATCGTTCGCAGTCGGTCTTAACGGAGCAATGAAGTTCAGCGATGATCTGATCGGCAAGTATGTCAGCTGGCGAATTCCCGTCACCATCACCGATGGCTTGTATTTGTCCGAAGCCGCATTTAACCGCTTCAAAATGAATCTTGTGTTTGTCCAAAACGATTTGCGAATAGTCTCGGTTGGATTCCGTGAAGTTATCGTTCCAGGCGATGGAGAAATTAACTTCACCGAAGCCACAATGCAAGTCAGTTTCCGCGTCGTTTATAACGGTGCCGGTTGCCTGCCAATCGAAATCAAATACCTCGGACAAGCTCGTAAATGTCAGCACGCTTAGCCTTAATTATCGATCTGGGTGATGACTTCGCGATCGCCGGTCCCGTTCCGCGAAGTCATTTATCCGCACTGGAGTCACTGTTAGGATACCTCCATCAATGCTGGCAGCAAGATAATTTTAGGGTTAGCGATCGCAGTTGGTCTGTTATCGAACGGATTGCTGCATTGATGCCACGGGTTGACAAGCCCGGAACTTTTGGGTTTGACGTGCGGAAGTTGGCGATCGAGAGGGCAGAATCTCTGTTCTTGGGTCAAATTGTAGCCGGGGAAATTAAACCCTGTGAAGTACTGGAACTTCATTCGTTCACTGTTAAGACTAAGCCACCCAAAAAAGAGGGCGAGCCTTTGACGCCTGCGGATATTTCCATAGAGTCTAGTGGATTACCGGATGCAGATATCTTTGCTTCTTTGATTAATTTGGATGAGTCTATCGAGGGAGCTTGGCGGATTTGGTCAACGTTTGACGCTCAAACGATTAATGCCATTATTGGGCAGTTAAATGAGTTGAGGCGCGATCCACAAGAAAGGTTGACTGAATACCTCAATCAGCGCTTTGAAGAGTGGAAGCGAGAGAATCAACAGACTTATCTGCAGGCATTGGGGATTGGTTGAAAATAGTTATGTTGATTACTGTCTTTGATTTTTGTTTTGAGCATGAAAATTAGAACTATAGAACAGGAATGGCTGGATTTTCGCAAAAAAGTCATTCCCCACAACGCCTCCGCAGTCCAAGTCAACGAAATGAAGAAAGCTTACTATATGGGAGCTTATGCAATGCTGCAACTATCCAAAGCTCTGGGAGATGAGGATATAAGCGAGGAGGAAGGCGTGCAATTTCTCGAACAAAATGAAAATTTTCTTCATCACTTTTTCAAGAATTTGTCAAAACGAGGGTTTGGAAGTTGAAATTGAGGGTGCGGAATTTCCGCAGATAGATTTATTTAAAATTAGGAGTTAATTATGAGTACGCAATATATTGAAGTTCGGGGCAAAAAACACAAAGTTGAACCAGTTAGTAAAATCTACTTTCGAGGTTTAACCGAATGCTTGGGGGATTTGGCAGACGTAGATCTATTAAGCAAGTCCGCCAAAACCATTAAAAAAGTCCTCGTTCCGACAATTACCGACGACATTATCGTTAAAAGTAATGAGGATGAAAATTTTTATTTGTGGCACCCCTCGGTAGAGCCAGAAGAAATCAGCGACCTTATTTTGGGGTGCGGACGTTGTTATCGTTTGCAAAAGCTAGAGGAAGCTAAAGCCAAGGGTGACGAGGCTGCGATCGCCGAACAAGAGGAAGGGTTAAGGATAATCAACGAGTATTTAAGAATGCCTCTACTACCTAGCGACGAGAATGAGACAGAAGGAAGCGCTTCCACCTCCGTGCTAGACGTGCAAGCCACGCAAGTACCAGACACCGAATCCGAGGGAGAAGTTGAGAAACTGAAAGCAGAAATAGCTAGGTTGAAGCAGCAACAGGGCGTGAGCAACACCTAGCGATAGGTGAACTATCTCGGTAATTTTCCGAGATAGTTCGTTAATGCCCTAGCCTACCAATCAAGCTTGTTCAAGCTGAGCTAAAGCTCGTTCAATTTCTGGCTCTTGGATTAACTGACGACATTTTCTTCCAGCTTCTACAGCTTGACGCATTAAGCGATGACCTTCTACGTACTGACCTTTTTCAATCAAGGCGATCGCTTGTCCACTCAGGGTGGAGGCAGTTTTTGACAAAGATTTTATTTGTTCAGCGTCCATTTTCTTGCTCCGCAATTACAACAATGATAGCCTCCGCTTCTTCAAAAAGTCTTTCGGCTCTCGCCTCAAGTAAACTAACATCGGCATAATCCCCATTGTCTACCGCTTTATCGACTTCGCGGTACAACTCATTAACTATTCGTTGCAACGAAACGTATGCGCGATTTAAGGCGTTTTTTGTAGATTGTTTCATATATTGAACCGTACAAGGGTCAGGACAGGTTTCGGAAATCTTGGTGAAGTGATGCTATCACTCAAGTTCGTAGCTTTTTAGCGTTGTCAAGAAAATTTTAGCTATAATAATTAAAATTCTAGCGTTATATATTACGGGTTATAGCTAAAAAGTTATGCTTGATCTAGAAAACGTTTGTGTTGAGAGGCTGGATTCTGTGGCTCTTGAGGATAGAACACTATTGCCAAATGAGCCTTGTGTTTATCTTGTTCTGGATAAAAACCAGTCGGTTTTGTACGTAGGCAAATCCGAAAACTTAAAGCATAGGTGGAGCAATCACCACAAGCTAGAAGCGCTGATGCAACTTGAGGGTGTAAAAATTTCTTACCTAAAGGTCGAGATGAGCTTGCTTAGGAAGATTGAATTGGCGCTAATTCGAGCCTTTAATCCACCAATGAATGCGCCTGACTCACCTCGCAAAGGGATCGCTAAATTAAGAGAAAAAACCGGATTGACTCAAAAGCAATTAGCGGATTTAATTGGCGTCGATCCATCCACCATCCGAAATTGGGAGAGAGGCAAAGGGATGGAGATGTTTGTTAGAGTCGCAAAGCTCTGTGAATTGCTTGAGTGCCAACCCACCGATCTAATTGAAGAAGAAATTGGTGAAAGGGACGGCAAAGAAAGTGCTTAACCTCTCACCCGTCAACCTTTCCCCCCTGCCCTCGGTGTCTTTGAAGGAGCGATCGCAGTTACCCGTTACTCCTTGTATTTACTTTGCATACGCGATCGCAACGGCTTTACTGGGAGGGGATGCTTAGACTCGTTCGCTGTCTGTTGCACTTCAGATGCAATTTAGCTGCATGGAGTAAATTTCACGTAAAGACTGATGCCAAGAGAACAGCGATCGCGGCGATATGTTTAATAATGAAAGTACCCCCTTCTGGCAGCCGCGCTTATGACAGACCTTTATGGAGGAATAGATCCTAGAAACATTCCGAGTTATTCCATTAGTGATGCTGCTCACTACCTACGCATTCCAAGAGGTACAATTCGTTCGTGGACAGTAGGGCGGCGTTACCCGATTGTTTCGGGATCTAATTTTTTCAAACCCCTTATTCCAATCCGCAATGGCAGACCCCGACTCCTTTCTTTTACCAATCTCATTGAGGTTCATGTCCTTCGAGCAATCCGCAAGCAGCACAAAATCGATCTATACAAGGTGCGCTCCGCTCTTGATTTTATTGAAGAGCAATTTCAAGTGTCTCACCCTTTGGCTCGTGAAATATTTCGCACTGATGGTGTTGACCTATTTATCGAGCGTTACGGTTCCTTGATTAACGCTTCAAAAAGCGGACAAGAGGAAATGAGAGATGCCCTTAATGCTCACCTCGAACGAATTGAACCCGATGACACGGGGCTAGCTATCAAACTTTACCCCTTTACTCGCTCTCATGAGGAAGACAACCCCCGGATTGTCGTCATCGACCCGCGAATTGCTTTTGGTCGCCTTGTCATTGCTGGAACAGGAATTGCTACGGACGTTTTGACAGAGCGATATGAAGCAGGCGATTCAATTGATGAACTCGCTTATGATTATCAAATAGATCGTCTAGCGATCGAGGAAGCTATTCGCTACGAGTTGCTAGCTGCATGAGTCAATACCAGTCAATTGTCTTTTTCGTAGATAGATGCCTGGGGAGCAAGCGTGTTGTAGAAACGCTTCGCAACTCAGGTCTCTCAATTGAAGTTCATGACGAGCACTTTCACAAAGGCGCTCAAGACGTAGACTGGTTGCCAGAAGTTGGTAAAAGAGGATGGGTGGTCTTAACCAAAGATGCCAAGATTGGCAAACACACCTCAGAAAAATTTGCTGTTTTTAGTGCCAAAGTTAAGATGATTGTCCTTGCTTCCCAAAGCATGACGGGAGACCAAATGATTGAAGCTTTTCTAAAAGCTATTGTACCCATGCAGGAATTTGTTCGGAAGCATCCCGCTCCATTCATTGCCAAACTCTTTCGTGATGGACATATTGATATGTGGAAAGACGGTGAGAGTTTAGAAGAAGAATTGAAGCAGTTTTATTAAGCCACCTCCTATGTGTTTCTTGAAGGAACTTCACACCAGTGAACAACCTCCTGCGTGGAGCCACGCAGGATTGGGGTCATAGTCAGCGCAAGCGATCGCAATCACTTCACGCTTTCTTCAGTGTGGATTTACCATTTTTAGTATTTAATATGACAAATTTAGCTTGGGTGTAACAAACGAACGTCCGGGTATCACTATGGGATTGCTATTTAACCGAATTAACCGACTCGTCAAAGCAGAAGTGAACTACGCAAAGCGTGAAATGGACGCAAAAAAAGCCATTTCTCTGGGGCTGGCGGCTACGGAAGGCGTAACGAGTCTTGGTATTGCTGGTTTCAATCAACTCTTGCAACAAGACGCAGATCCAGAAAAACTTTTAGAACAAGCTATCCTGGAAATGCAGGAAGACTTAGTACAGCAGCGTCAGGGCGTTTCTCAAGCCGTCGCTGCCCAAAAACGTACTGAGAAGCAGTACAATGACGCTCAAAACGAAGTCAACAAGTGGCACCGTAATGCCCAACTTGCCTTGCAAAAAGGTGATGAAACCTTGGCAAGACAAGCACTTGAGCGGAAAAAGATTTTTAACGAATCCTCAGGAGCCCTCAAAGCTAGCTTAGAGCAGCAAACTACCCAAGTAGAGTCACTCAAGCGTAACCTAATCCAGCTAGAAAGCAAAATTTCTGAGGCAAAAACCAAGAAAGAAATGCTCAAAGCACGGGTTACTGCAGCCAAAGCTCAAGAACAACTCCAAGGCATGGTGCGCGGCATGAATACCAGCAGTGCAATGGCTGCTTTTGAGCGCATGGAAGAAAAGGTTTTGATGCAGGAAGCCCGCGCCCAGTCAGCTGCTGAGCTAGCTGGTGCCGATCTAGAAGCTCGGTTTGCGGAACTGGAACCCAGTGTCGATGTTGATGATGAATTAGCTGCTTTGAAAGCACAAATGACCCTTCCTGGTGCTTCACTAGCTCAGCAAACACTCCCACAGCAGTCAACAACTCCCAACACAAAGACCGGGAATGATGAAGTTATAGACACTGAACTGGAATCGCTACGCCGACAATTAGATCAACTTTAGTCCCGATCGCTGTCTGCGGAAAATCCGCAGATGGTTTAAATTTAGAACCCCCAACAATTACCAATCTTTCTGGGATACCAAAAACACGTAGGCGCTTCTCTTTTCCCACCAAAAACCATCAACACCCCAACTTAAACCACCCAACCTAACAGCGAGACCGGGTAAATGCCCAACTGGAGACGAAAGGTCAAAGGTCAATTCATTAACTTGCAGCCACTCTTTCTGCACGCGCCAACCCACCTTCTCGCTGAAAGCTTTGTAAATTTTGTCGCCAGCTTCAAGGTTTCCGCCAACACTTTGCCATATATCCCTTTGAACGCTAAAGCCAAAACGACCGTCAGAAAAATCCATCCAAAGCCGATCGATGGCGTGCAAGTCTTTTTGGGGAAAATTTTGAATTGACTCTACATCCAACCAACCGTCTTTTTCCCGATTCGCTACTTTGAGCATAATTCCAAGTGTTTCTCGGTCTGCTTCTTCCCACTTCCCATCCGCTAAAAGTTCTCGTAATGTTGCGGTCAACTCCGGTTTTGCTTGTGAAATTGGGCGCGGCAAGTCAGTGCTCGTTGCCTTTGGCTTCGGAACTTGGCGGTCTTCTCTCGGTCGAGTTGAGCGCTCTAAGGTACGCGACTCAACCCGAATTCCTTTTGGGTTAATTTCAGTAAAGTTGGGTACGGGAGGTGCTTTACGTTCGCGCTTTTCACCCCGTTCTTTTTGTCTCAACCACAGCCATATTGCTACTGCGATCGCTGTGACAACTGCACCAATAAAAAATTGTTTCATAGCCCCTAATATCTGCTATTAAAACGAGAGACCGAACTATCTGCGGATTTTCCGCAGATAACTAAATCGCTCTTTGCAACTCTAACCCCAAATCCCTCAAACTCTGGCGAATTTGCTGGGTGACTTGACCCGCCGCCCCCTGCTGGTTTTGATTGTTAAAGTAGTTGTTGATTGGACTGGTGACTGATACGGTCGCGGGCGTACTCAGTTTTTCTTTGATGAGTTTGGTCAATTCTCCTACAGCTGTCCCAAAGTCACTAACCGCCTTACTGAAAACGGGAGTGCTTGCAATTAGCTGTGTCGTTGGCAGTTGAGGGTTAACCCTGCGACCAACTTCCGACGCCATGTAAGCTTGTAGGGGTGTTTGAGCTTCACCACGAGTTGCGGCATTGTAGTCCTTAAGACGAGAGATGTAATCGCTACCGTCAGTACCAGTAACCCGCATTCTCGCACGCTTGTTTAACTCCCTGAGTGCTTTCCTTCGTTCTCTAGGATTGGCTATGGCGTTCGCTTTTTCATACTCAACACGGGAGATTTGCGCCCCCGCCTCGTACTCAAGAGTATTCCTTTTCATTTGATTAACTCGGTCATTGGTAGCACGTCCTTGAGCGAGCATTGATTCATTCATCAGAAGCCCCTCGCGTTCCATTAATGCAGCATCCAGTTCCAGTTGTGCGGCTATTTTATCTTCTGGAGTTGCGTTCGGGGTTCTCGCAACTGTAGCTATCTTTGCTTCTGCCTTGGCTATTTCAGCCTGATTTCTTACCTGGGCAATTTGGTTTTCAATTTCCAGCCTCAGTTGCGCCTGTTCGTTTTGTTGAATTTGCAGCTCGAGGGATTGGCGATCTAACTCTACTTGCTGTCTAGCCGCGTCCAATTTGGCTTGTGCGGCTGTTTCTTTGACAACTTTCTTTTCGCGATCGTTTTTAGCGGTATCCTCTAGGATTTGGAATTCAGATTGAATGTAGTTGTTGAGAGCAGTGTACAGCCCCTTCTTGGCTTCCAATAACTGATTCTGGCGATTGAGCGATTTTTCCAGTGCTGAATTTAACAGTAATTCTTTATCAAGAGCCTGAGTTGTAGCCGTAGCGCGGTTAGTGATGGCTTGGGTGATGCGCTCTACCGATTTTGCATAAGCTGCGTATACCGCCTCTTGCTGTTGCTTTTCATTCTGCAGCAGTTGTAACTGTAGCTTTGATGTTTGGAGTTTAGAAGCGCGGATTTTGGCTTGACGTTCATCCTCCGCTACTGGGTCATCGTACTTCGGTAGGGCAAGAAGTCTAGCTAACTTTTTTTCTTCCAGCCTGATATCATCTTCAATCCCTTTGCGGGCGAGGTTGGTAGTTGCCACTCGCGCTTCTTCTTCATTGAGAACGCGGGCGTTGATGAGTTTTTGTAGCTCAATTTCCCTCTCGGTAGCCGATTGGGTAACAGCATCCCTAGCTTTTTGTTGTTCCCGCTCCAACTGATGCAGTTGAGCGTCCAAGAAAGCTTTTTGATTATCAATTCGACGCTGATAAATTTCAGCTTCCTTCGCCTCAACTTCTAATTGTCCCTCAATGTCAGTCGCCGCTATTTGAGAGCGCCGTTGCTCGACCAGTGCTAATTCTTCATCAAGTGCTGCTTCCTTCTCCTGGTACTGCTGTTCGTTGAACTGGGATTCAGTTATCAATCCGCGAGCGCGATCGCCCACCAATATTGCCAACCGTTTTTCAGAATCAGCCTTGATATCACCCAACTGAGAATCAAACGCCTGCTTTTGAGCCTTAGTGATACTGGCTAACGCCTCACTTTCTTGTGCTTGTAATTGCTCCAATCCCGCTTTATCCGCAGCATTTAACTGAGAGCGCCTTTGCTGTATTAAATCTAATTCTTGCTGGGCTTGGGTTATTTGCGCTTGTGCCAATGCGTTCGCCGTTTCCCTCTCGTCAGTCAGTCCCCGATCGCGGTTGGCTTGGGCAATAGTACGAAGGCGATCGCCGTGGGCTTTAGTTGCGTTAATCTGCGAGTCAAATGCGGATTTTTGAGCGTCACTTACTGAAGCCAACGCTTGTTGCTCCTGTACTAACAGTTGGTCGCGAGTGGTGGTGTCGGTTTTGGGAACTTCCGCAAGTCGCTGCTTGACAAGCATTTGCTGGGCATTGGCTGATTGAGTTGCGATCGCGACTGACTGCACTGCTGCTTCTTGTTCGCTGGTTAGTCCGCGCTTCCGTTGGGCTTCAAGATAGGCGTTGGCGCGATCTGTCGCATCTTTCACCTGGCTAAACTGCCCGTCGTACCTCGCTTTACGCGCATCGGCGAGTTTGGCGTATACTGCTGCTTCTTCAACTGCCAAAGCTTCCAGTCCCTCTTTGTCATTTGGATTTAATTTTGAGCGCCTATCTTGAATCATCCGCAATTCTTCATCTGTTTTTTGGGTTGCGATCGCGAGTCTTTTTTCAATAGCTTGCTGCTCGTTGATTAGTCCCTGTTTGCGTTGAGAGTCAAGGATTGACTCAGATTCTTCAAAATCTTTTAAACGTCGTTCTCTAATAACTTTTTTGCGCTCGTCTTCGGTTTTATTTAAACTAATTTGCGCTTGGTCGTACTCTTTTTGAGTTGATAGCAAATCGTCACGATACTCTTTTTCTTGCTTAGCTTCTAACCCCTTTCTGCCCAGTTTTTGTAGTCGTTCTGACTCAGCCAAATGGCTTTTAATAATTGCAATTCTATTTGCATAAAGTGAAGAGAGTTCCAAGTTACTTGTCTGTTCTATTTCATATTCTTTATCCTTGCCCGCATCTTCACCAATGCTGCCACGAGCACGGGCTTGAGCAAGTGATAATTCCTTGCCCAGTTTTTTGAGTTCTGCCTCACCTTTAGCTTTTTTAAATGCGATCGCACTATCAGCGACCGATTTATTGAGTTCGGCTTGAGCTTTGGCTGTAGCTTCTGCTTGAGTCTGTAGTTTCAGTAATTGGTTTTTGAGTACTTCGGCGGTACTGGCGGCAGTTACACCACGTTTTGCTTGGTCGTCAAGTCCCTTTGTCAGTTCGTCAACTTGCTCTTTTGTGAGTGGAATTTGTTGCTGAAGTTGCTTGAGTGATGCGTTGTATTTAAAATCGAGTGAAGCATCAGCGTCCGCTTGCTTGATCTGTGCCTCGGATATCCCTGTGATAGCCTGGGACAAAGCTTTTGCTCCTTCCTCAGCAAGCACAAAAGTTGCTGCTAAAGCCACTAGCGAAGCGATAAGAAATGGATTGGCAGCAACTGCCGCGAGTGTCGCTGCGGTAACCGCAGGTAAAGTTACAGTGGCGAATGTCGTGAGAGCTGCGCCAAGAGCGATGACGCTGGGCAACATAGCGATGGTCAAGCTCAACGCCAGTGTCGCGAAAGCGGCTTTGGCGAGGGTTGCATTCTTTTGAGCGAAGTCTAGTGAAGTGGAGAGGGTATTAAAGATTGCGATCGCGGCTGGTTGTAGTGCGTCACCAATGCTTTTGTTCAAATTAGCGAAAGAATTCGCCAAGCGTTGTTCGGCTGCGGCACTGGTTCCAACAGCGCCAACGACACCATCAGCAGTTTCTTTGTAAAGCTGATCCATCGCCTTGAGTAGGTCGTCCAAGCCTACCTTGCCCCCTTCCAGCATCTTATTGAGTTCTGCGGTTGAAACTCCGATTCCTCTCGCAAACACTTGAACTGCGCCAGGGATACGCTCACCAAATTGTGAATTCCCGCTCCAGCATGGCTTTCCGGCTCTGCGAACATAAAGCGTGGTAAACGGAACCTCCATGCAGAATACTTCATCATCAAATTCAACCCACTCTAAATTTGACGAATCGACCAGCGCTTCTTCATCGGTATCGAAACCAGTTGAATAAAAATACGATTCGGTTTTTACTAAATTTCTAGCTTTAACTATTTCAAACTTTTGGTCTTTAGCAGTTCTCACAACCATTCGGTGGTCGGGAGTTACCAATAAGTCAATATGATTTGAATTGACGCGAAGCATCAATCCCTTATATCGATATCTCACAGTCCGAATTGGTTGTTGGTACTCAATTTCCCCAGTTTCTAAATTTTTACTAGCAAATGAATCTTCTTTAGATATCTCATCCCATCGAACCCATCCCCTACAAGTTAAAACCTCGGTGTGGCGATCGTAACAGCGCAGCTCTTCAGCTTGGACAGAACCTTTGCTAATCATTTGCTGTACTGCCAATAAAGCACCTTCGGTTTGCTCGGCAGTGAGGTTGTAAACGCGAGACGCTTGGGTGATAGCAGTGAATATTTTTCTGACCCCAGCTCCCTCTATAGACGTTCCCCGTGCTGCTGCCGCCAATCCAGTGAAGCCTTTAACTGAGGTTTCTAATGGCGCTGACAAGCGGTCTACTTCTTTGCGAATGAATTCTAAATTTTTAGCTCCTTCAAATTCACTGCCACTGGTAAATTGCAGTGATTTTTGTAAAGCCTCGAATCTTTTAGAAGTTTGGTACGCCTGAACTGCGACTTGTTGCAGCTGTTGAGTTATAAAACTAAGCCCTTGAAACGCCAAAAACCCTTTCACTAATTCAAAAGCTTGCTTGGCTAGTTTGGGCATTCCCAAGCTCAGATCGCCAAAGAAATTATTCTTAGGATTTTGACCCAAAAGTTTGAGAGTTTCGCGAGTCTGAAAATTGAATTCAGTAAGGTTTTCAACATCTTTCTTGCTAAGATTTTTCTGTCCCGCGATGCCCGCAGCGCCTTCACTTGACGCTTTTAACTGTTGGGCAACTGGCTGCAGTCGCTTCCCTTTTTCCACTTGCGGCGCGAGTTCCGCTAACCGTGTTTTGTCAGCATCAACTATTTGCCCCAGTTGACCCGCTTGACCCGATAATCTTTGTAAATCTCCGGGGGTGAGTGCGGGTTCCTTGCCTGCTTTGGCTCGCTTGATAGTGTTGAGGATTTGCACAAGGTGCTTCTCGTTCTCCGCGATCGCTTTTTGTACTACTTTGGCTTCAGCCGCCGATGCCTTGCCAATTGCAATTTGAGAATCTAGATCTACGAGAATAGCTTTTGCCTGTTGACCGAGCGCCTCCGCTTGCTTCTTGGCTCCAGATACCCTAAATTCTTGGAATTCAGATCTGACTCTGTTGGCGAATTTAGCAACGCTAAACGGTTGACGCTGAGGAGCTTGTTCAACGATGTCCACTGGTGCAGTTTGCTCAATACCGTAACGGTTAAGGCGTTCCCGCATCTGTGACGAGCGCTGTTGTTCTTTATACCTACCCCTTGCTTCAATTTCAGCAACTCGTTGGTTGGTTTGAGTTTCTAGCTCTTTGAGGGCTTGCTGAGAACGTTTAAAAGCTTCCTCGGCGTTTTTGGTAATTAGTTGTGCTCGTTGCTTTTGTCTGGTTTCAGCGAGCTTGGCAATAGCAGCTAACCGTTTCAGTGCAGTGTCAGTACCGATCAATTGCTGGGAGACTTGTTGGTTGACTTGGCGAATTAAGTTATCAATGCCCGCATCAACGTCCTTGGCAGCATTGGTGACGCGGTTGATTAAATTGTTGACTTCATTGAAATTTGGTGCAGCTTGACCTTTAATAACTGAGGAGCGTTGCTGGAGGCGCTGGCGTAGGGTTTTTAGTTCGCGATCTATAGAGTTGTTTCTAAATCCATACAGCGTAATTTGTTGAGATTGAGGTTGAGCGCCTAGTTGTGTTGCTGTTGGATTTAGTTCTTGAGCACTTAAGGGAGTAAGCCTGTTTTGAGCGGCTATTCGTTGCTTGCCCAAAGTCGCGATCGCAGCTTGGAGTAAACCGCGTGTCTCCTTGTCCAAATCCTGCGCTAAAGCTGAAGCATAAATTTTTCTTGCATCCGATATGCCGTCTAGTACCTGTCTTAAGGCTTGAACATCCCCCGTTTTACCAGCTTGCTTTGTGGTTTGGCTGAGGTATTGCGATAGTTCTCTAACGTTTTGCTTTAATTCATTGGGTGCAAATTGCAGTAGTTCCGCAACGTCTTGCTGTACTTTTGGATCGACTTTTGAGAAAGTTGGAATTTTAAATGATAGTTCTTCAGCTTTAACTTTTTTTAATAATAGTTCTCTAAGATCGGCAATATTTTCTTGGGAGTAACCTTTAACGCCTGATGATTTAGCAATTGCTTTTAGTTGGACTTTAGTTAACTGCTCTAAAGCTGCTTTGTTTTCTGCTGTTAAACTTTCCTCTAACTGTTCTTGAGCTTGACGGTATGCAACTTTAAACTCCTTTTGCTTCTCAGTAAACTTGCCTTTTAAAGATTTTATATTTTGAGGCTCGGAAATACCACGAACGTGATTATATATCTCTTGAGTGTAGCGATCGGCAAAAGTATAAGCGTCTTTTTCTAAAGCCAGTATTTGCCCTTTTCTCTCATCTGAAGCGCCAGAATTGGCAACTGAATTCTTAATTCTATCTGATAAACGATCTTGCTCTTGCGTGGTGGGTTCTATTAAATTTTTGATAGCGGTACCTTCGGGACTTTCCCCAAGACCGAACTGAAGCGCGTGCCTCAACTCGTGTACCAGAGCCTCAGTAATTTCATGAGTAAGGTCTCCTTTTCGTAAAGCACCGTAAACTTCTTTACTGACCCTAATGGAGTTTTCATCGGGGGTGTAACTGCCATAAGAACCAGCTTTTAAGTCGTCAGGAATTAGAGGGGGTAACTTGCCTGTTATTTTAGTCCCCGACAAGCTCTCAGAAGTTTTTAAAACCCGCGCTCCTATACGCTCGTAAATCTCCTTCGCTTTGTCGGAATGAGCAACTTGAGCTTGAGTTTCTGCTTTTGTCGTCAACTGCTGTGGCGCATTAAAAGCGCTAGACTTTAACTCCGCAATTCTAGAAGCGTTTCGTTGACTTTGCTGGGCAACACTTTTCTCTACCCTTTGCTTTCTAGCTTGAGCGGATTTAATTGATTCGTTTAAAAACGCGTCGTATTGATCGGATGAGGTAGCTTTTTTAATAATTGCTTCCGTCTCCTGTAGCTGAGCTTGCAAAGTATCAACTAAATTTGAGAATCTAGCTGACTGTTTGTAGTCTCCCTTTACTTTAGAAAGCGACTCCCTAGCTTGAGCTTTAAGTATAATTCTTTTAAGTTTTTCTCGTCTTAGCTTAGCTTCCTGAATTTGTTGAGCTAAATCTACGGATTTTAATTGTTCGTCAAGTTTGCCAACTTCTTCTAAATCTTCACTAATCGAATTGTTAATAGTTGTGTATTGTTCGCCTGCTAGTGGCTGAGAAGTTAAAAGTTTTTGATTTTGCTCTATTTTGGCTTTTAACTCATTTCTTCTATCTTTTAATTCGTTAATTTTTGAGCTATCTAGCTCAGTATAGAGAGGTGAGGTTTTCTCGGAAGCTTTCTGTAAGTTTTTAATTTCTGCTAAATTGACATCAACAGACTGCTTTACATTTCTCAGGTTATCTTGTGACTTTGTAAGTATTTCTAGTTCAATGACTTCTAAGGATTTATTGCTTGCAGAAGTTGCCGCAACGACTCTTGCACTTTCTTTTATGATTTCTTGATTGCTATCCGCAATGCTATCAGCCGTAGTGGACTGACGCGCTTTTTTTTCTTTCTCTAATAATTTTATATTTTCTTTAGCTGTAACGACTACATTTTTGTTTGCTTGAATTAAACTAAGTGCTTTTTGAGCTAACGGTTTATTGCTTTGTTCCAAACCCTCTCGCGCTTTCTGCTTTAACTTAACTATATTTTTTCTAGCAGTTTTAATTTCATGCTGTTGCTGCTGGATCTGTTGATTTAACTCAGTGGTGCTTGCACTCAATTTATCTGTTAAAGTATCTATTTGCGTGTCGTAAAATAAAACTTCTTTTACGTTAACTCCCAAGCCTTCTAGTGTTTTTAATGCAGCTAATATTCTATCCTTGCCCCTATTTTTAGCTTTACCAACCTGATTTTCTAAAGAAGACAACTGCTTTCTCTGTGCTCTGGAATATCGCCCTAACTCTCCAATTTCGGTTTCAAGGCGCATTTCTTGAGATTGAGAGTCCAACCGAATCTGTTCTCGCTGTTTTGGCGGCAATCTTTTCCTGGGTCTATCTAGCAGTTCCTCTCCGGTTAAATTCGTAATATTGCCAACGTACTGCTTGATTCGCATCTCATCACGTGAAGCTCTCGCCAAATGTTCTTTTTCTTTTTCAAAATCTCCTTGCGATCGCGCACGTTTTGCTATGTCTAAATTTTTAGCTTTATTGATTTTAGCATTTTTCAGGACAGCTTGCTCTTGAGTGACGGCATCGCTAAACTGCAAGGATGTGGCGTCAAGAGCCTTTGCTATCACCTCTTCTCTTTGCTGTTTTAATTGCTTGGTTTTTGTTTCATTTTGAGAAATCTCTTGCCTGAGATTTCTCAGATCCCTCTTTAGGACTTTTTCGTTTTCAGTGGCTTTTACTGATTCACTGGCACTATCAGCAACTGCATCTGACAAGTCTTGACCGACTGCCTTGATAGCCGATTTTTTTTGCTTGATAGCCTGGGTTCTATCTTGATAAATTTGAGCATTTCTAGCAATAATGACATCATTTTCGTCAAGAATTTCTTTAACAGCAGAATTAAAGATTTTTCCAATCTCAGCAGATTCATCTAAATTAAAGAGTTTTTTAATCTCAACAGATTTATTTAATTCATTAAATAAAGGCGCTATTTTTTTTGTTAAAAGTGCCTCACCTAGTAAATCAAAGCTGCCAATTGTGGGGGATAATTTTTGTTCGAGACCCTTGGCAAGACCTTGTCCCAACTTTGCGGATAGTTGTAAACCGACACCCTCAAGCGCTCCCGTTGCAACTTGTCGGAACGGTGCGGTAATTGATGAGATTAAATTACCAAAAGTCGAAGGCTTGAGTTCTTTGACTGCTTTACTAACTGATGTACCAATATCATCACCTAGCTTGGCGGTGACCGTACCAAAGGCGGTTTTTAGGCTGGCAGTGAGTGAAGGAGTGAGGGTATTGGGGTCTAGATCGGCTTTAACCCTCACGTTGGCGAAACCCGCATCCAACCCCAAAGACTTGAGGCGAACGGGAACTTCTAAAGGTTTAAAACTACTTCCCATCCCCTCAATTTTGCGGCTGAATTCAGCAGTGTCCAGCCCAAGTTTTACGTTGATAGCAACGTTTTTCATCTAAAAAGAGTGTAAATAACACGACATCATAACAAAAACACCACCTAAAACAGGTGGTGTATAAATACTGAGTGTTAACCTCCTTCGTAAACGAATGTCAGCCAACCGTTCACAGCTAAGATATAGAAGCCCAGTTAAGGTTACAAATTGTCTAACTGTTTGCGTAGCGATTCCAACTCAGTATCTACAACTTCATTATTCCCGGCGTTCGTATTGGGGGTTGTGGACTGTTGTGGGAGTGCTCGTTGGGTCGATGAAGCAAGCATTTGTGCTTTCAGTGCTGCTAATTCATCATCAACATCGCTGCTGGCTTCCAATTTGGCGAACTGAGCTTCTAGATCGGCACCTGCTAACTCAGCTGATGACTGAGCGCGGGCTTCCTGCATCAAAACTTTTTCTTCCATGCGCTCAAAAGCAGCCATTGCACTACTGGTATTCATACCGCGCACCATGCCTTGGAGTAGTTCTTGTGCTTTGGCTGCGGTAGCTCGCGCTTTAAGCATTTCTTTTTTGGTTTTTGCCTCAGAAATTTTGCTTTCTAGCTGGATTAGGTTGCGCTTGAGTGAGTCTACTTGGGTAGTTTGTTGCTCTAAGCTAACTTTGAGCGCTCTTGAAGATTCGTTAAAAGTCTTTTTTCGTTCCAGGGCTTGTCTTGCTAGAATTTCATCGCCTTTTTGCAAAGCCAGTTGGGCATTTCGGTGCCACTTGTTCACTTCGTTTTGAGCATCATTGTACTGCTTTTCAGTACGTTTTTGGGCAGCGACGGCTTGAGAAACGCACTGGCGAAACTTTACCAATTCTTCTTGCATTTCCAGAATAGCTTGTTCCAGCGTCTTTTCAGGGTCTGCGTCTTGCCGCAAGAGTTGACTTAAGCCAGCAATACCAAGACCCGCTATCGCACCTGCCGCAGCCATAGGAGCCACGCCTACAGCAAAAGCTGCTCCCCCGGTGGCGACCCCTATATTGCCAATAGCGGCAGAAATACCAGCACCTGCTGCGGCTCCCATTGCTGCGACTCCAAGAGACGAGGTATCTTCCTCCGTTGTCGCCCTGATTGCTTCATACAAGGCAAAACCAGTTAAAGCACCAGCAGCAGTCAATGGAACAGTACCAACGCTAAAACCGGTACCTTTTGCTAGAATTCCGATTTTCCCAATGGAAGCGCCCGCTACGCCTCCCGCACCCGCCAGCCCCAAGGACATGGCTTTTTTTGCCTCCATTTCACGCTTTGCATAGTTTACTTCTGCTTTGACGAGTCGGTTAATTCGGCGAAGTAGCAATCCCATAGTGATACCTGAAAATTCGTTTGTTGTACACCCAAATTAAATTTGTCATATTAAATACTAAAAATGGTAAAGCCGCACTGAAGTCTGAATGAAGTCATTGCGATCGTTTGCTCTGACTGCGACCCCGACTTTCCGTGAGAACACACATGAGGTTATCAACAGGCTACTTAGCCAGCGTGAAGTTCCTCAAACTGTTCCAAAGTTTTCTGAACTTTACCTTCATTAATCAATGACTGGCATTCTTTGCTAGCTAAGTAAGCTCGACGCATATAAGAGTGACCTTCTTTGTACTTACCAGCTTTGATAAGTTTAATACCTTGCTTGCTGAGTTCTGCCGCTTCATGTGCTAAGTAGCGAATTTGTTCTTTATCCATATTTACGCAACGTGAGCAGCATGGAGAGTGTCAACGCGATTATTGCGATGCCACTCAGCCGCCATCTCTTCTCCCATACAATCCCTAATCACGTATTCGGGATTGACTGGTTCGTAATAGAGAACGCACAGCGCATCGTAAATGGAACTTTCTGACCGAAAAACTTCATAACCAACTAACGTCCACAAGTGGTTTTCATCTTTATACTTGTCCCAGGTGTAAACGTGATAATACTCACCCTGTTGAGACGAAAGTGAAGCTTTCAAGTCATCAAAAAACTTAAAAGCGTAATTTGTACCTGTCGCCCCTCCAAGGGGAACGCTCGGAGATGCCGGAGTCGGCTGAGTCATTACGAGAATCGCGGGCGGGTTGTGATCCCATTCTTTAATTAATCTAGTTTGAATGTTCATCTCTTCGCTTTCTCCAAACAATAATTTTACAAATATATCTTCCGGGTCTACCAGTGTGAGCGGGTGGTTCTTTCATTACACCACCATAGCTGCGTGCTAATTCAAGACATTTTTTCATTGCTTGTGCCTGACTGTAAGCCCCAATTTCCTCGCTTTCTTCGGTCGGTTGTGCCTCGGAGTCTGGTAAATGTTCGCCAAATTCAGTCATTTTTGACTCCCTTGTGCGATCGCTCCAATAAAGACACCGAGGGCAAATCAAAGGGATTAACGGAGGCGGGTTAAACATTTTCCTCGCTCTCCGCCTCTCCGACCTTTTCATACCCAAATAAATCGTTAGGGGTACATTTTAATGCCTCGCACAACTTGGTGACTCTTTCAAACCACTCAACCCCACTGCGGTTGTTCTCCCAATTGCGGATAGTGGTTTCTGTAACCCCTACTAAGTCAGCCAGCTGCCGTTGTGTGAGGTCTAATCGCTTCCTTAACTTTGCTACGCGTGACACTGTTATCTCTCCCATAAAGACTCTTATATCAATACTAAGACGTAAAAGTCTTTACGTAAAGTATTGACGCGTAAAGTTCTTTACGGTAGATTAGTAATAGAGAAAGCGCCCCGGTCTGGACAACTAAAAGCGCTTCTCTAATCCACAAAACGTAGACATCTAAATTATGCCATCAACAACTCTTGAATCTCAAGCAGCCGCGCCTGAGACTAAAACTTGCGCGGATTGCCCTTATTACTCAGCTCGCAACGACGGAACCAACAAAGGTTGGTGTAACTTATTTAACGCATTTGCAAAAGAAAACCACAGCGTAACTCAAGACTGCATTAACACCATTGCCGACGAGCAAGCGATGGTCGCTGAGGCATTCGCAGATGAAGTAGTTGAAGTTGAACCCGCGACTGGTTACAACTTCGCGATCGCAAACGGTTTTACCTTCTACCAAAAGCAGTGTGACGTACTGTGCTGGATTGGCAGAAAAGATAAGTATCGCACCATTGCCTACCCAGAACTTAAGGATGCCGTGCAAGAAGCATTGAGACGGTTAAAGAAAGAAGGCGTTGTAGGCGCTAGCGAACTGCTACAAATTCATATCGATGCCAAGAAAGCTAAGGTGCAAGCGACTGTAGAACGGGTTGTAGACGAACAAGCAGTAGCTCAACAAGAACTGAACAAATATATTGAGGTGCAGTCGGAAACAATCGCTCCCGAACAGCCAATCGAAATTGATTCAGACTACGACCCGCGTTTTGGCACTATGTACCGCGTGTGGCATTCTTTCCACCTTCTCGGAACCTTCTATCAAGACTTAGATGGCAAGTGGATTGCTCAGCCCTGTAATTCTGAGTTTCGTCCGCGATTGAACACGCCCGACCAAGCACAGCTGGTCATCATCGCTTCTTACTGCAATTTGGCTGTTGCTACAGCTGCCTAAATAATCCCATCGCTTTGAGGTGCAACTGATTTGCACCTCTTTCTTGGTTTGTGCAATTTTTACCTTGGAAAAGAAACATGAATTTGCTAACTCACGACTGGAACGGCAATCCCATTACTCAGTTAACAACGGAAACTGCGATCGCTAAATTTACCATCCCCGCCACTTACGTCAACGCCACTCAAATGTGTCGGGCGCACAACAAGCAATTCAACGACTACGCTCGCCTTGATTCTACAAAAACTTACTGGGAAGCACTTTCTACCGAAACGGGAATTCCCGTTTCGGGGTTGGTCGTTTCTATTAAAGGCGGAAACAACAAGCAAGCACAAGGTACTTGGACTCATCCCGAAATCGCGATCGACCTTGCTCAATGGGTTAATGTTGAATTCCGAATTTGGGCAAATCGCGCACTCCGGAAGCTCATGACTGGTGAAATAATTACCACTCCCACTCCCGCTACTCCCGAACCAGTTCCAACATTACCACCCGCACCTGAAGAGATAGCGCAAGTCATCGACTTGATGCTGGGCAAAACCGACCTGCATCCCAACTTAATAGCCGGAGTCAAAGGAAGCGCGATCGCGAAACTTCATCCTCAACTTCTTCCCGCGATTGAAGCTGCAAAAACCCTCCTGCCAGTCCCGATAGAATCCGAACTCGTTCGCCCGACTGCACTCGGTGAAAAGTTGGCTGAAAAGACAGGGGAGAAGTGGAGCGCTATTCGTGTCAACAAAACCTTGATTGACCGAGGCTTTCAAATCAAAAACCCAGACGGCAAGAACCCCGATTATTTACCCACAGAAAAAGGCAAAGAACACAGCCAATTGGTTGTGGATACTGCCAAGGGACACGGTAAAACCATCCAGTCCCTACAGTGGCACCTGTCAGTACTGGATGCACTGGAAGCCAATGACCACTGACTGGACACGGTACTACCTCGTACCTTCTATCCGGGCTTGGGGATGACCAACATGAGTGCAGAACAGATTCAAATTCTTCTGCAGGTAGATCGAGAAATCGCCTTGCATCACTTTTTACGCGACTACTTCATCCCAGCACTCAACGATCGCGGCTACACCTTGCGAAATCTACTCCGCGCTATGGTGGACTGCGCTTTTGACCGAGACTACAAAGCGGTAGCCCATCGCATTTGGGACGCGGTAGCCAAGCTCGACGAACACACACTACTGGAGACATCAAAATGAGTCAACAAACAATTGTCATCCCCGAAGAATGGACAGCGCCCAAATACCAACTCGGACAATGGATAAAACAGGGTCTTATTGTCGGGATTGAGTATTACCTTCCTAACAGCTTTAGAGGCAACAAGTATGGTGCGGGTTGGATTTACTGGGTGATGCCGCACAAAGACTCCGAGGACACTGAAACATGGAGCGAGGAAAGCGTTAAACCGCTAACAGAAGCCGATTTGCAAGAGATGATTCAGAAAGAAGTCAACTCGTGCAACACCAAAATCGCTGCACTAACCGAGCAACTGGAATTGATTAAAGGAGTGCAACAATGAACGCCGAAGCACGCGCTATCATGCAAAACAGCCTTCGAGACCAGCGCCATAAAGCAGTTACTCTACTGGTAGGCGAGTTCATGGAAGTTCTATCTCAATCTGGTTACTCACTCGAAGACTTACTGGAAGGGCTAGCGAACTGGGTGTACCAAGATCCAAAACTCGATCGCGTGGTTTACTTCCTAGAGAACGCTAGAAGCGAGATTGAACAATAGCTACGCCTATTACAAGATTCAAAAACCACCTCTGATAAGGTGGTTTTTTTAGTGCGGAATTTCCGCAGATAATGGTGACACAAAAAAAGGTGGGTACTGCCCACCCTTTACTAATCCCGCAAGTGGTTTACATTAACCAGCCTCGCTTTGAGTCGTAAATCTTCCGTGCTCCTCGCCACAAACAAGCGCTACATCGAACTGTCACGCATCCTGGCAACGCTTTTGGACTGAAAGGACTGCCGTGGTTAAGTGCGGTGTGTTTGCACTTTGGGCATTCGTTTGCTTCGACTACTAGGATGTCAGTCATGGTTGCACTCTTTTTATCTACTAACTTTCTTAGACAAATCAATAGTTACGCGATCGATGACGGAGGGTAACCACCGCACTTTTTCAATGTCCTTGGCGTTGGATACGCGCTCCATGAACACTACTCCGAACTCTTTGCCTGCTTCCGTAAGGTGCCAAGTTTTCTTGGCTTCGCCACTGCTAGATACCCTCGAAGTTGAATATTGCAAGCCTGCGAATTCCAGCGCCTCATTCATTCTTTGACCCGATACGGATTTGGGTAGTCCGTACTTTTGGGCGTACAACTTGCCTAAGTCTGTAGGACTGATATGTCTGTCTGGTGTGGCTATCGACTCCTGAATCATCTGAACGGCTTCATCGGTAGCCGATCGCAGTTGAGGAAAACTGTTGCCGATCCCTCGAAGGATTGCTATTTCTTGATGTTCGGGACTTAGTGAAGTTCTACTCAGACTGCGGCGCAGCAATTCTTCCACATAGCTGGGAGCGATCGCTTCTGTGGGCTGTGGGACAACATTTAACTCAGCCTCTCGCGTCTTGATTGCGAAATAGGTTTGAGCCATCGCGATCGCGGGTTTGCGCGGGTCAGAATTCATCGCAGTTAGGTAGCATGCGTACCGAGATAATTTGTAGTCTTCCCCATTACGCCCGTTACTTTTCAGGAGCATTCCTGAAAAGTGCTTATTCCGGTCGTTCCCAGTATTTTGACAAGCTAGCATAGCTCTCTCAATAGCTGGCTTGAAATCAGACCATCTGGAGTAACCGAGCAAAGGCATTAACTCACGAGCAACCCAATACTCGTGACCGTGCTCATCTACTTTGCGGATTTGGTCAAAGGGGTTTTCGTTGCCCTCTGACAAAGAATGTACAATATTAGCCATGGACTGATTTCCTCGTTTGCGGTTTTCAGTCGTCCACTGCTCTCACCGTCCAAAGTTAGGCAGTGGACAAACTCAAACTTATTTTAACACGCTAAACGTATTGGTGTAAGAGTTTGAGTATGACAACTTATAAAGGGAAAGCGGTTAGGGGTCGGAAAGGTTTTATGCCCGAAGGGAAGGGCATAGGAGCTAATGGGAAACAATTCGCAGCACGATTCCCCCCAGAACTTGCAGAAATACTAGAATCAATCCCCAACCGCTCTGAATATATCAGAGAAGCGGTGATAGAGCGGTTAAAAAAAGATGGACTATTGGAATAAAATTTTAAACCGCGATCGCCCTTTCTGTCTGTGAATTTTCTACGAATATTCCAATTTCATGCACTACCAACAACAACTACTTTAACCTCTATGACTAACACAAAAATTTGGACAATTTTGAGAAACGATGACGGAAGCATAAGCACTGTACGAAGGGAAACCGCAGTGAATCCTTCATCACGGATAGTCGCCAAGCTGGGAGACCTCGTCCAAATGACAGAGGAAGCTCCGTCATTCCTTGGCCAACTGGCAAACTCTCTTGGAATAAGCCCCCAAGAAGTGAAAACAAAAATGGCTGAGGGTGCTCTGGCTTTTGAAATCCCCACAGAATAGGACTGTATCTGCGGAATTTCCGCAGATAGAATTGGAATTGAAAACTTGACTCAACTTTTTATATGGACTTATCAAGCCCAGACGTGGTGCATCTAGTACCGGGGGAAGAGTACGAGATGGACGGCGCTTCAGTTAAATTTGTTGGCACTTTCTTGGTAAAAGGGACGATCGCAATTGCATTCGTTAATGAAGATGGCAACCAGATCGTCAAGCAGCAAAAACAGAAATACGAGCAGGCTTACAAATTGTTAACTCAGTGAAAACCCGCCGCACGCAGATTTTTTACCATCAACCACGCCTTCAAACAGTTCTTCCAACTCAACACCCAGTACTTGAGAAATTGCGATCGCTTCAACAATATCCAATTTCCTTTTACCCAATTCAATTTGAGAAATATCTTGCTGGTGGAGTCCAATTAATTTTCCCAAGCTTGATTGGGACAAACAATTTAACTGCCTGAGTCGCGTTATATTGCCTCCAATAACTGCTCTAATTTCTTCTTGTTGCTTGATATTTTGATTCATGGGAGTTGTTGCCACTCCGCTATCTGGCACATCTTCCAAGCCTTCCTCAATCATGTCCTCAACAACTTTTGTCATCGAGCACCGCTTTATTCTTGCCATTTTATATAATTTTCTAGCAATAGAGTTATTTAAATTTATTGGTAAATATACTGAAGGATTGTACATGGTTTTACATGAAAATCTTGTAATTTTTTAGCACAATTCTCACTTCAACTTTTGCGTGCTATGACATAAAGAGCAAGGTTTTTAAGTATATGCAGTACCGATTTGATACAGGAGAAATTAGCAGCTATGAAATAACACCCGAAGGATACCTGCGGGCATGGTCTGCCATTGCACGCACAGGAGTACAGACGTATTACAACAAAGATGGAAGTCCTCGCAGGGAACTGAGGTTACCCAAAGAAGTATCAGATCCCAAAAGTCTTGCTAGTTTTGGGACAAAACCCTTCACAGTGGATCACCCTCCAGAATTTCTTGACAACCGCAACGCCAAAAAGTACATGGTTGGGTCAACTGACTCATTCGTTTATTACAAACACGGGTTTGTGTGGGTTGCTGTTAACACTTTTGACGAGGATGCAATAGAACAAATTGCTAGCGGCAAAAAACAGGAGTTAAGCGCTGGATATGAATGCGAATTAGAATTCAGTCCTGGGACTTGGCAGGGTCAACAATACGATGCGATTCAACGAAACATTCGAGGCAATCACGTTTCTGCGGTCGAAAAAGGACGCGCTGGTGCGGATGTCAAGGTCTACTTAATTGACGCTTGGGAATCGCGTCAGTCTATATCAGAAAAGCTTGTAAAAGCCAAATTAGATAATATTTATCGTGAAGCTCAAGCCATGGACGTTGAAGATAAAGAAAATCAAACAGATACGAAACCGGAAGAAACTGTACCTCCAGTGACAGCTTCCAAGCGAGAGGATGAACTGGGCAAACAGGTCAGATCGCTACAAGCACAGGTGAGCGATCGCGATGACACAATTAACAGATTGCGTCAAGATATTGCGTCACTTTCTGAAGACAATCAAAAATTAAAAACCGAGGCGACCAACGCCAAAGTTGAACTGGAGAAGCACAAGAAAGCTTTTGACACAGCTATTTCTTCAGAAGTTGCGGATCGCTTTGATGCTTGGACTCAAGCCAAACCCTATTTACCAAAATCCCTTGCGGAAAAACCGGATTCCGGCATGAGCGCGACTGACATTAAGCGTGCTGCAGTGGAAAACAGTTCGCCCGGAGTCAAGCTCGACGGTGCATCAAAGGACAGAATTGACGGAGCTTTTGAGATGTTGCTAGCAGCAGGCGGGAAAGCTAAAAAAGACCCCACCAAAAAGCTCATGCAAGCGGTGGAAGGCGCTTTCAACGGAACTGGGAATAACGGCGACGCTCGCAAGAAAGCAATAGAAGAGTCTCGCAAAGCTTGGCAAACAACTAATTAGAGGTATCCATGCCATATTCAGATAGAATCGAATCAGCACCCGGAATACCCGGCATGCAGGGCTGTAGAAGAATTCCGGGCGGGATTGCGACTTTCAAAAATTCCTCAAACGAGGTCGCGCAGGTCAGTACAATAACCGTGGGAACTGCGGCTGTAAACACTGCCTACAATGTCCTTGTTGACGGGCAAACCGTCACCTACCAAAGCACGGCTACCGATACCGCAACGGGCATTAGAGACGGACTGATAGCTGAAATCAACCTAGCTAGTTTAGGCGTTCGCGCCACCGCGACGGGAGCGGGAACTTTTACGCTCACTGGCTACCCTGGAGTTGCTTTTAGTGCAGTTATCACCGGGGGCGGAACTGGATACGCGATCGCACCCACAGCAACCGCCGCGCAGTCTTCTCCCATTGGCTTTGGTCTTGCAGTCGTTCGCGCAACAACCGACAAAGAGGATGTTGCCCGCATCCCAACTGCCAACACCCAGCAATTTTTGGGCGTAACGCTCCACAGCCAAAAGGCTCAGTATTACGGCGGCGGTGCGAGCTACGACAACACCGAACCGATGCCCGTCATTCAAATGGGATCGATCTGGGTGCCAGTCGAGGGAACAATGACCGTAAACAGTAAAGTTTACGTAAGATTCCAGGCGAGTGGCAGCAATACCCTACTTGGCGGATTTACTGCCACTGCGGGCACTGGAGTTGTGGAATTATCTGGGGCGCGGTGCATCACCGGGGGCACCGGATTGGCCGAAATATTTTTAACTGGTAGTGAAAAGTTTGTAGTAGCGTAATATGGTTTTTAAACATCTAGACGCGGACGAAACCGCATTTTTTAACAATCAACTTGAGTTCATCATGACTCAAGTTTATGAAAAACCCATTCCCAAATATAAAAGCCGCGAGCATTTTCCGGTAAGTGACGAGGGTGGACCTGCCGCAGAAATGATTGGCATCGACCTCTATGAAGAAGTGGGTATGGCAAAAATTATCACTTCTTACTCTGGTGACTGGCCCCGCGTTGATGTCGTCGCTTCCCGCCACTGGGCGCACGTTCGCGGCTTGGGCGACTCCTACGGCTACAATTTCCAAGAAGTTCGTTCGTCTGCAGCGACTGGCAGAAATTTGAGCGATCGCAGGGCTATGGCAGCAAAGCGATTTATCATGAAATCTGAAAATGAAATTGCTTATTTGGGCGATGAATCTTCTGGATTACTGGGAGCATTGACATACCCCACCACGCCGAGGGTTGTCAGCGACATTAAGCTAACAGATCCAGCCGTTCCCGCTCAAGCGAAATTAGACAGGCTCAATTCTTGGGTGAGAGTGCCTTGGTATCTAGCGGAATTTGAAATCACAGCCGTCCTTTTTAGCAAGGAAGATTTCGGCTACTTAAACTCGACTACGAAATCTGAAGACTCCGACACTTTTTTAATGGAGTTATTTAGAAAAGCCAACCCCAATATTAACTACGTTGATTGGTGCTCTCAGTGTGAAGGGTCGGGGATTAATGGCAGCAACACGATGCTCGCTTACGTGCGAGACCCAGACCATATCGTTCTCCACATCCCCCAGGACTTCGAGCAACTTCCACCCAATGACAAAGGAAAAGAAGTTGAAATTGACTGTCACGAGCGCTGCGGTGGAGTTTCCATGATTCAAGCTTTGTCAGCTGTTATTGTGGAGAATCTGTAATGCAGCAAATCTTGCTTGAATATCGACCCAAACTGTTTTCTCCTTCTCGTTCCGGTCCCTACATAATAGGAGACTTGACCATAGTCCCCGGAGTCAAAAACTACGACTTGCAAAAGTGGGAAGCACTGCAAGGTCAACCCCACTTGTGGACTGCTATTCAATCGTGCTTGGACAATGGAATTTTGCGAATCATCTCGCAATCAACCAACGAAAAAACAGAAACCCCCACCCTTCCCAAAAATCAAACGGAAGCGGTCGCTTTGGTTAAGCGGACTTTCGCCGTTAGTTTATTGAAGTCGTGGCTGGAATCTGAGAACCGACCAACGGTTAAGAATGCCATTCACTCTCAGCTGAAACTGGCAGAAGAAGACAAAGACAAAAAAACTCCAACTACTGAAACGAAAGACGAGGAGGAATGATGCTCACTTCCTCTCAATTCTTAAGTCAGTACGATGAGTTTCAAGCGTGGAATCCAAGTCAAGTTGAGGTCGCGATCGCTCAAGCCGCACGGTTTTGTCCCATTGATGTTTGGGGAACCGATCGCAACCTCGCATTAGGGCTGGTTACCGCCCACATTCTGACCATGAGAGATTTACAAGCTGCAGCAACTGTAGCAGCAGCCGTGCAATCCGCTAAGGGGAAAGAGGGCAAAAACTTGATGGGGTCGGATAACTGGTTCAACGGGACTACTTACGGTCAGCAATTTTTGCAATTGCGGTCTGGTATTCCTGTTTCGGGGTTTACAGTATGAGCACTGAAGATACCCGCCCTAAAACCAGCTTGACTGAGAGAATGGCATCACTGCGGGATAGAGTGGCTCGCCGTGCTAGCGAACTCGAAATCCCTACGGCGCGATCGCTTATTATCCAAAGGCGATGGCTGCCAGCAGACTCAAACGAGATGGCGATCGCATATTTGGAAATTGATCCCAAACCCATAATTGACAGAGTTTCACCGACCTTAGCTGCTGCTTTCAACACCAGCCAGCAAATCAAAATTGACGATCTATTGGTGAGTGGCATCAGTCGAAGATACCCCAAAGAACATATCATCGGCACTGGAATCAGCTACTTTGTTGACTCCCAATTACTCTTTGACAGGATCGCTGGTGGTTTTGAAGCGGAGTTTGTCATTATCAACGAATTGCCGCTAACTTGGAACCTAATTTTAAGAAGAAGACCGGACGAGCGCCGGGGATTGTAAATCTATCTGCGGAAATTCCGCACCCAAAAATATGCTAGACCAAGAATCCTTATCATTAATTGACAAATGGTTTTCCCAGAACGCCCTTTTTAGCGAAGACCAAGCTAGGCGCTGTCAACAAATTAGGTTAGCAGCAAAAGAAGTAGCGATCGCAATGGCAGACCCTGATATTGGCGGTCGAGAGTACGTTGTCAGATGCCAGGAGTTGGCAGAAATCATCATCAATTCTTGCTCCGAATCCATTGAAAGACATTACGCATTAGCCGCATTGTACATGGTCATGGGTGCTCCATCGCTTGAGTGCAAGCCGTTCAATCCAGACCATATGGCAATTTGGTTGAGGAGTCAGGTTATTGGACTGGCAGAGCAAGCTATTATTTGTGAGGTATCAAATGGCTGAAGGTCAGAGCGAATACTTAGCTCACAAAGAACTGTCAACGCTTAGAGGTGAAGCGTTCGAGTACCCTAGTGGTGGATTAAAGCTTCACCTCACCAAAGATGTACCGTCAGCAACTGGAGCACATACCTCAGTTGCTGGCACTGGATACGCTGCTTTCAATCTACTACCCGCACAATGGGGCAACGCCGCCAATCGCGAGATTTCCAATGTTGCCGAACTGGAATTTCCCATGCCTACGGGTGCTTGGGATACTCCTATGGGTGTCGCGATCGCAGATGGTTCTAATGTCTGGTATTTTGGTACTAATGAGATAACTAAAATTATTGGCATTGGAGATCCGCCCTACTTTGATGTAGGCGATTTAATAATTAGCAAATTATTAAAAAAACAGTACTCCAGCAGTTACTGGGCAAACAAAAGATTAAACGTGCTTAGGGGCGTTTCTATCGCCCCTCCTCCCTTTGTCAGAGTGGCATTATTAGCAGCGCCCCCAGACGATACCGACACAATTCAACAAATCAACGTCGCTGGTTATGAATTCCCAATAGTGCCTTGTACTTCTGCTTATTGGGGTGCTCCGACGAGTCGCTCTATCAGTAATTTACAAGCGATAGAATTTCCCAAGCCAGAAATCGATTTACCAGAAGTTGCGGGATTCGCGCTACTAGACGACGGCGGGAACGTACTGTGGAAAGCACCGCTAACCCGCAGAGCAATCCATAGAAAAGACAAGCTTTACATCTCCCCTGGCAACCTCATTGTGAGGGCTTGATATGGTTAAAGTATCGCTTTTCAGTCGCATTTTTACTGACTTCAATGTCACTCCCGCCGAAATTTTGGCGGTCAACTATCACCGCAGCATTAAGGGCAAAATCAATGTTCTTGAAGCTCCTAATTCCGCAGTCAGCAACGCAAAGCTGGCATTGCGATCGCCCGTTCAAGTTAGCGACGCTTTACCAGAATTTAGCAGCAATACCAGGCGAGCAATGGTGCTCAGCATCAAAACTGACACCGTTGACAATGCCAACATTGCGGCACTGAGGCGACGGAATTTGCCACTACCACCACAAGGGCAATTAACAGTTCTGAAAGCTGACAGCGAAACTCCTTTAAAAGGCGCAACTCTAAGAAGGGGAGATACTCACATTATTCAGTTGACAGCGATCGGGGATTTTCCCACAGAACCAGAAATCGTTTTTGCTTTGAAGCACGACATTGCGGACAAACCTCTGACCGTAAAAACCAACCAATCAAACCAAGGTGACATTACCGTCACCGACCTCTCACCAGCGACTACACAACTGGGACAAGCACAACGTCTAATCGCTCAAATTGTTCTTTACCCCTACGACACCCAAGGGTTAACATTGGGGCGAAAAGTAGTTTTTTACACTGCTAAAATTATTGACAGATTGGCGGATGAAATTTACACGATTGAGTCCGACCGATTCGCTTTAGATACTTACAGTCATTCTTGTTAATATGCGAGCAACTATTTTTAGAGAGTCATCTAGTGGAAGCGTAAACAACTCGAAGTTTACACGGGGCGACACCGAAAACATCAAGGTAAGATTGGTGGGTCAAAGCTTGGTAGCCGCTAACTTCTCATTCACTTTTACCGCCAAAATCAATCCATCTGACCCTGATGGGGATGCTATTATTCAAAAAACTTCCGCTACTAATGGGGGTATAACAGTCGCCTCTGTTGCGTCGAATATGCTCGAAGCAACGATCGCAATTGCATCCACCGACACGGAAATCCTCAAGCAGGATGACGAGTTGTTTTACGACATTCAGATGAAAACAACGACGCCCGTTTCGGTGAGAACTTTAGAGAAGGGCAAATTCTTTATCGAAGCTGACGTTACCCAGACAAACTGATGAATATTGGGGAATTGCGATCACTATTTAAGGAGTATTTAAAATCCAAGTTGCGGATTGACCGATGGGGCTTGGGATTGCCTGACAGCATCCAAAAATCGCAAGAACCGCCTTCCATTGGGTTGGACAAACCAGCGCTGGATATTGAGATAACTCCGGGTGAAGGGTGGGGAGAATCAAGGGTTTCAATTGTCACAACCACAATCCCATTCCAAGTGATTTATCGCTTTGATTCTTGTTACGAATACGAACGATTGCCACGAGGAGAAGCAGAAGCGCTTTTGACTCAAATATTGACCCAACTGCAAACCCCTAGTTGCCTAAGTCCCGATATCCAACAAATTGAGCCGTCTGGTAGCGTGTCAATTGCAGAACACAAAAACAGCGACCAATTAATCATTTTTGAGATTGATATTAAAGTCACTTTTGAAAGTGAAACTAATCGCAAGACAAGCAAGTTTTTCTCACCATGTCAACCAAACTAGACACAGTTCTAGAACAGCTAGAACAAAGAGCTAAGGATGCACTAGCGGCTCACGGAGAACGTTTTCCCAATGGTTATCCGGAAAAGCTACTAGAAACTCTTGCTAATATCAAAAGAGCAAAAGAAAGTAGTACCACTGCCAATAGCAGTACATCTCTCAAGGACAAGACAAATCAAACTCAGGCAACAATTAAAGATGCCAACACCCCTACAGCAGCAGACGATACTGCTGTAGTAGTAGCATTGAGAGAAGAGTATCTAGAGGTATCTGGAAGCGCAACTGCTGCGGGCGGATTTGCGATCGCATCCACCGATGTTAAAGCTTACAATTCAGCAGTTCTGCAAATAACTTTTACTGGGATGCCAACAACATCATTTACTATTGAAGGTAGCAACAATAATAGTAGTTGGAATGCGATCGCATTTGAAAATTTAAGCGATACTTCAAATAGTTTTATGACTTCTGCTAGCTCAGCAGGATTTTACTCTCCGAGGAAACTAGCAAGATATATGCGAGTCAGAATAACGTCTATCAGCCTTGGAACTGTAAGCGGAAGGATGATATTCAGAAAATGACACTAAGAGATGATGTTATAGCTTACCACCAAACTCATGCTTGTGATGCTCGTTTTAGTCACAAACGATTGCTTTTGAGAGTCCCGCTAGCAACCGCAGAACAACTAAACCTAGAGCACAAACATTTGGATTTGTTTGATGCAACTTTATACGACGCTGATGATACAGAAGACTATATTTATTTAACCCTGTACCCCGACTACGACGTAGAAAACGACGTGTTAGGGGAAAAGGGATTTAGAAATACTTTTAATTCACCTGCTGTCTACGCCCCTGCTAATACACGCAGGGGATTTAAGGTTACAGTCAAAGACCACAGAAAATTAATACTCAATATTATAAAACAATTAGCAGACATATCGGAAACAACCTCATACAGGCGTTATTCTCCTGTTAAGGTTGTCGATTTTTGCCATCCAGAAACCACAAGCGCAAGTGCTTATGATGGTGAATTAGCAACTATTAGGTGGGGCGAGTTAGTATTAGATACCAACCTTCCTTCGCTCATTAAAGCTAAAGAAGATTATTTAAAAAAAGACTGGGGTTTTACTTTTAAAGAAACCATTCTAAGACCGGGAACAATGACTTTTACAACATCACCAGATATTACAGAAACGCAAGTGGTTGGGGGCATAGACCCTAGCGGCGACGTTAAGCCGATCGCTGTCACGGAAGATGGCAAAGTAATCGTTGAGGGTGCGGGCGGTTCCACAACTGGGGGAGCGACGGAAATAACGCTTGCTCAAGTTCGCAATCGCCTCCCACCCGCTCTAACGATCAACGGAGCTTTAAAAACTGATAGCAGCGCCAGTACTCAACCGATTAGCGGTTCGGTTTCAGTCTCGAACTTTCCTAGCACTCAGCTAGTGTCGGGTAATATAAGCGTCGGGAATTTCCCGGAGACTCAAGCTATTTCTGGCTCGGTTTCAGTTTCTAACTTCCCAGCCACTCAACCAGTAAGTGGAAGCGTTGCAGTTTCTTCGCTGCCTGCACTATCTGCTGGGAGTAATGCGATCGGCTCTGTCTCTGTCAGTAATTTTGCATTACAGCCAGTTTCTTTGCTATCGAACGTTACGACTTCAGTAAACGGAAGCTCTCAAAATCTTGGAAGTATTTTTAAAGATTTTCAAATTCAACTAATCGTAAACTCCGGAAGTTTAACAACTATTTCAATAGATATTCAAATAAGTGCCAATGGCTCGAAATGGCACACTGTAACAACTTTCACCGATACGGCTGATGGAGGAATACTAATCCTCACTAATACTCCCACAGGCTATCTCAAGGCAAATGTGACAGTTATAACTGGCACATCTCCCAATATTTCTTTAGTTGCGGTGGGGATGTAAAAATGGTTATACAAATACTAGACAGAGGACTATATTTTGATTCCATAAATTCTCCACTTTCTCCAAAAAGAGGGCAAATTTGGATGGAGAGAAATAGCAATGGAGATCTGGTTCAAGAGTGGACATGGAACGGGACGTATTGGCTTTCTAAAACCTTATTCCACGCATCTCAAGTCACTACGGGATTTTCAGGAGTTGGCATAGCTTCCAATAATCAATGGGCTGTATGCCCAATTCCAAATAATAGATTCAGGGGACTTTTTGTAGTAAATGTAAGCATTGCTGTCATTTTCAGCGTGACAGTAAGTTCAGCAACGGATTATTTTTTATTCGATTCTCTCTCCGGGGGACAAATTTACTATTACAACAACACTAGCGCCGCGATTTTAGCTGCTCCCGTAACTGGACTGGTTTCTATTAATACGCAAGGGGGCGCTTCTGGACAAATATATTCTACTCAGGCAACAAATATTAATTTGGCTCTTCAAAATCTCGGACAAAATCAATATCCAACGAGCTTTAGAACCTTGTGGCAGAAACAAGGAACTTCTGGAAATTCTATCAATGTCACCCAAATGATCGAGTACAGGCTAATAAGATAATGATAAAAATAACTTACGATCACACTGGTAACATAGTCACAATCCACGTTCAAACCGATGATTCATTTTCTCAAGTCCCTTGGGATATAAATTCCAAAACTATAAACTGGAATCTTATAGACTACGAACCCACGCGCAATTCTATAAAAACTGCTTGGGATAATTGGGCAGAAGGAAAAGACTTGAATTACGAACTCAGAGACCGCCCCGACCTTGCACCGCCGCCCGATCCAGTACAGCCAAACTGGGTTGATTTCAATAAAACAATCATCTTGAATGCGGGATTTAGAAGAATCTGCAATCAATCCTCCGCTAAGATAGAAGCACAAGTTTTAGTTTCTAATTGTGCTGATATAGCAATGGGAGCATCACCCGATTATCAATTTTTAAAAGCAGTTTGGGATGTCATCGTTGATAACTTAAATGTCATCGTTGACAGCTTAAATGTTCCAGCAAAGCCCACTTCGGTAGAGATAAAAGACTTAAATGAAATATGCGATCGCACCTTCATGCAATTTAACATTGACAGCGAAGGACATATGCAACTGAGATGATATTAATTTTGGGATTGATTTTACTATTGATTTTGATGCCGCTAGTCGTTCTAATATACATCGCTTTAATCTGGGAAGAGACAGAGAATCACAAGTAAGTTAAACAAGAAAAAGTGTAAACAAAGTGATTTCAATCGACTTTAACTCACCTACAATTGATACTACCTACACTGCCCACCTGACAGAAATGCCTGAGGGTGGATACGCTCCTTTGGTGCGAATTGATTATGGAGAAGTTGAAGCGATCGCCATTAACAACCCACCGAAAATCATCGCCCTTCCTCAAGACTTGGATCTCGTTTCCGTTATCGCCAACGGACAAACTTTAACCCCAACAGTCGCCAAAACTTTAAAGTACGGCGAATATCAATACGACCCCTATACCAAGACGGTGCGGGTATTTGTTCCGGGAGTGCGATCGCTCGTTCTGCTGGGTAAGAAAGAGCAAATCAAATACGCCCCACCGATGCTTCCCGGTCCTTACCCGTGGCTGTTTACCCGACTGCCACTAGAGGGAAATATTCAAATCGATCGCGACTTCGAGCAACATCCCAGAGTCAGTTTCCAACTAGAATCAACTCTTAGCAAATCCCAACTACAGCAGATTTTCACACCGGGCACAGAACTGGAAATTTATGGATTACCACTGAGAATCAACAGCATCAGAATTGTGGAACTACCTCGCAGCATTTACCCCGATTCAAGGTGTAAAATCAGCGTAAGTTTAGGTGGTAAGTGGGAAAACCGCATTGAAGACCCAGTATTTTTGCGGCGCGACGGCGGTAACAGCACGCCTAACAACGAGCCATTTCAAGACCCCGAATGTTCCACGGGGGTTTTAAACAGCACAACCGATCCAAATAACAGCGTCAGCATTCAAGAATTATTGAGCCGTGCGGGAATCCCTTATTCGGGACCAACACTCAAGCCAGTCCCCATTGAGAGAGGAACTCCAAGAGATGCAGTCGTTAGTCCTTCGCAATTACTAGAAGAGCGATTGAGGGTAGCCAACAGTTTTGTTCGCTGGTCAACGACATCTGCTGTTGAGGTCATTCCCATCAATTCCACCAAAGCTTGGTTTTATCAAGAGCCTGATATACTCGGAGAAGTTGAAACTAGTTATGATGCGATCGCTCGTCCATCCAAAAGAGCCGCGATCGTTCCCAACATCAACCCCATTGCTCCAGATTTTGTTTATTTCCCATCAGCCATCCAAAAAGCGCCAATTCCCACAATTAAATCAGAGATTCCAACGGCACTAGCTTTTGAGTATCCCAATGTAGAATTAACAGGGGAATTTTCAAACCCAAAAGACGATACTAGAGAAAAAACACAAGGACAAAGCCAGCCGCGCTACGTGCGGAAACCGCCAACCAGAGACACGAGAATTGATGGAGATTTAAACGCTCACAACCCGCCCGATGGAGTGTCTGTTATTAGAGTCATGAGTTTGTGTTTCGATCTAGGTGGATCGACAAAAACCCGCAGCTACGTCAATCAAGAAGATGGGACGGAGGTAAGCAAAGTTGACGAAATTTGGGGGTTTGCCTACACTGCACTCCAAATCTACGATGACGGTAGCGATGAACTTAAGGGGAACGCGCTACAGTACTGGAAGTGCATAAAGCGCACGCGCACCGATTACATTTACGATGAAGGCACTGGATATTTACTTTATATTTTCGAGTCCGGATACAACACCGTTCGCTGGCGGCAAGAATCTACCGATAGCCCCGAAACCCTGGAAATAGAGGAAACCGACGAAGAACAAGAGCTTTACGAATTTTTCCGAATCCCGGTCACTAGTCGTAGCAGCTACAGATTGAAGTTGATGCCGGAATACAGTTCTGAAGGATTATTCGAGACTTACAAGGTATGCAACCGAGATGGGACAAGTTCGCTGCGAGCACTTATCAACCCCGATTACGCACCCCCTTACTACGTAGAATGGGAACGCACTGAATCATTTGCCTTTGCTTCCCGACCCAACCCAGACAACGAAGGTGTGGAACCAGACTCTGAAACCAAGCTTGCACCCGATTTGATTGTGGGAGAAGAGTCAATGTTTGAGGCAAGAGTAGAAGTCATTCCCGCAGTCTATGAGGAAAAACTTGTGGGATTTGATAACAAAATTCCTATCTATGAACAAGGTGTTCAGTTGTATCCTCAAAAGTGGATCAAGTACATCAAAAAGTTCAAAGCCGAAGGGCAACAGATCGCTCAAGCTCTCGCTGAAACCAGCATCGAACAAGGAACGGGAGATCTGCCCGTTCACCAACGCAGAGTGGCGCTGTACGCAAAAGAAGAACCCTCTCAAAACAATTCCAAAACCGAGAGCGATCGCGAACAACAATACAAATATTTAATCCGCACTCCGGGCTACACTTCGGAAGATCCAGTAAACGGCTCCGAAGATTTCCCTCTCGCCAAAACTTTAGAAGAAGCACTAACAGCCGCAAGGTGCAAGCTCGCTATCGAAAACTGGAGACAGGGACTGACGGAAACTTTGGATATAGGAGGTAACCTAAACATCAAAGAGGGCGATCGCTTTAACTACTATCTCAATGGTGAATACCGCCAAAGAGTAGTCCTGGGCGCTTCAACTACGTTAAATATTCTCGGAGCAATTGACAGAAAACCTCGTCTCACCGCCGTTACCCGGTTGACGTTGGGACGCTGGATGCTGCCACAATTGGAATACTTTAAAATCCCGGTCAACGGCGATCCGTCAAATCCAGAGTTGAGCGTGTTAGTCATTAACATTATTAACGAAAACCTCGGTCAGCTGCTGGACTGGGCGAGCGTGCGATCGCGTCGCAATCCCGGATAATCGCATCTGCGGAATTTCCGCAGATAACAAAAGACAAACAACGAATACTATGCAAGACAGAGAAATTCTTCAATTGTGGAAATCTTTGTTTCCACGAATATCAGAAACAAATAGCAAAATCAATGTAAAACTAAGGGGACAAGCTTACGCGATCAACAAACCCAAAACCGAGACAAAGACGACAACCAAGCGCTATCTAGGTTACGGGCGCTAGCGGAAAATCCGAGCATCACCTGCAATATCTTTATTACTAATTGGTAAAAACAAATTTTTAGGAGTATTGCTCAGAAAGTTTTGATAGAAATACGGCTGTAGTGGACTGGGTTTAAGAAGATACGGCGATCGCGTATCTATTGGAGGCGGCATATTCCCAATCGTCAGATCGCTTTTTACTAAATTTTGAGGAACCCCAGGCTCTTGATACCAAATAAAAGTTGGGGGAGTATCGCTTGAAAATATCAAATCCGCCTGAAGCAATTTCTTCCCTTGAGCAAACTTCAAATATTCGTCCTTCACAAAAATTTTAAAATAAATAAAATCAAAAACAATACCACCTCGAACGCCATACATATCAACGGGGCGATCTCTAGCGGTGGTGTCCGTCCTTCCAAATGCCCTTCCAAAATAGCAACAAACATTCGTCGGAAAAGTGGGGTTGGCGGCATCGCCTAAATTCCAAATAAAAACTCCTTGAGTGCTAGCATCTGTTTCGTCACTAGTCGTCAGTACTGCCGCCAACTTCAACTGATTTTCGCTATCAAAATATTTAACAACTCTGGTAATTGGTGATTGGGCAACATTATTATAATAGTAATTATAGTCGTCACTATATTCTAAAAACTCAACGCTTAAGTTATGAAAACTATCTTCCTCCAATAAAGAAGAGGCTGAATTAAAAACTAGCTTCCGAATAAAAGTACTGGCGATTAATCTTACGTAAATTGCCCCGATATTCCTCCCAAACCAGTATTGTATTTTTCTTTCTCGAACAATCATGGAATTGTAAGAAACGACAGGGGAAGTGTTAAGCACGGCAAACTCGACGAGATTTGTAAAAGAAGGTGATTCCGGAATTTTTTTAAAACGCCAAATTTTTACCGTAGACCTGCCTAACGGGTATTCACTTCCTAGATTGGCGAATCCAACGTAACCAGCGATCTCTTTTTTCTTGACATCTACCCTTCTATACTCTAGAACGCGAGTGGTGCTCCGGCTCTCTGTCCCCCGATCTTCCCCCCCCCGATCTTCCCCTAATAGATACCAATTCCCCTTGTCAGTTAATAACGCGATCGCATCTCCACTGACATCGGTCAAGCATTGCCCCTGAACCCGACCAATACCCATGCTAAAATATACGCGATCGCCTTTTTTTGCTTTGCCAACCTTCACGGGAACCATGCGCTTTGTAGCTTGCTTCCACGTGTTCCACAGTTGGGATTCAGAGATACCTCCAGCCATCAACCAATAATCCCCATAACGAACAATACAGCCGAAATTGCCACTTTTCTATGTGTGACGCAGGTAGCTCAGAAAAACTGGTCAGCGCGTATTTGAGATAGTCGCCGTGCTCTTTCTCGTCAATAGCAATCTGAGATGAAATCGCCCTCAATGTTTCCAGTTTAGATTGAGTTGAGAGCATTTCATAAAATTCTTTCGTTCTTAACTCCAAACAGTGCATAAAAGCCAGCCTGTCTGCCCAAGAAAAATCCGCAGGCTTGTGCCCTCCAAATAACAATCTTAAAGAAAAATAGCGCTGACTGATACCATCTAGAGCTTCGTATTCTCCCTCTATTCGTTCTCCGGGATAAGCAACAGAATCCCAAGATAGAGTAGCAACTTCTGCTTTTGAGTCTCTATTATTGCGAGTTTTTAGTATGTCTTGACCGTTGGAGCGCTTCAAGTGAAACCAATGCCCGGTTTGACCGTTAAGCGATATGCGATCGCAGCCGTCCACCAAAGAAGATAACATGCGTCCGTGCTTTTCTTCTTGCTTGGCGTGCTCGGCTAGCATTTTTGATAAATTATAATATCCTTCTTCGTGCGCCATTCGTGATAGCTTTTCGCAAAAAATAGCAACTCCAAATTCCAGTTTCGCAAGCAATCTTAGAAATCGCTCTTCTTTGCGATCGCCTATATAAATAATAAGTTTAATGAGCGTTCTCATAACTAGAAACTCATAAGGGTAAAAGTATTTCCTTCAACGGTAAAGCAGCAACCGTCAAAATTGTCGCCAAGGCTGGGATTTTTCGCAAAAAAACTTATCCATCGATATATTGAATCAATGATAACTGTTGCCTTGCCTCCTGCTTGAGACATTTCAGCAACGAATTCTCTTCCACTTAAATTCGTATTTGGCTCTTGCGACCATCGGTGCAATTGAATTGAATTCGCACCAGTACTAACTGTCATATCGAAACTAACTTGCACCGTGATTTCCAAATTTGGTTGTGGGGCATAGAATTTAAACGCTTTTCCAGTACCCGCGATAACACAGGTGCCGGAACAGACAATTTCACCACTGAACGAAGCCCCACCCGCACCTTCACCTGGAGAAAATCCAAAATTAAATATTGCTTGAGAACCACTCCCAGAATTTGTAACCGTTGGCGATGACCCTGAAGGTAACGCAGTCACAGATCCAACACTTATTGATGGAGGGCTAAAATCCCCGTTTATTTCGGCTATACAGGGCGGTGAAGCGTGAGAGATGCTAGTAACTTGATTCCCGTCATAAACAAAGGCATAACAAGCCTTGTAGGTGGCTGCGGGAAAATTGCCAGCAATCGAAGAAGCGATCGCCACCCCCCCCGGTGCAAATAGAGAAAAATCAGCCGCCGCCGATGGGAGTGAGGCGACGACTGAGCCACTGTTCCAATCATTAACAGTGAAAATCTGTGAGTTTCCTCCTACAACAACCCCAAACCCAGAGAACGAGCGGATTTCTCCGGTGTCTGTGCGCTGCACGTAAATTGTAGCCAATGGTGGATTAAATGTCCCTTTATTGCTTCCAGCTACAACGTCGGGGTAGTTATCGCGAATTGCAGACGGATAGTTGAGTGTAACTGACAACCCACCTGACGAAACGGCAAGCTCGTTGCTCCACTCACCCACCGTGCTTTCGCCAGCCGATGTACTCACGATCGCCCTCAAAGCCTCACTGGCACTGGGAGTATAAGCTGGACTGTCAACAAATACTGCGCCATTGCCGTTGATAACTATTTTTTGTCCTGCGGTCGCCGGATCGAGTCCGCCTACAGTGCGTCGCGGCTTTTCGGGAAAATCATAAGAGCCAACGATCGCACTTCCAGATAAAATATCCACCGATAGCCCGGTGTTGGGAACTACTCTATATCTGTCCCCGATCGCGTACACGGCACCCGTGGGGAACAACTTGCCTAGTGGGTTGAAATCACCCGATTGAGTGCGAATAGCTGGGATAACACCCAAAGTGCTACCCGGCGTGAGTTGGTTGTTCAGTTCCGCTTTGCTGAAAAAGGGTTTAACTACTAGTGCGATCGCTTCCCCGACTTGCAGGTCATCAGCAGTCACAAACACTGTTGTGATTTTTGGAGTCCACGAAAAGTAAGCGCCAGTGTTGGGGAAATTTCTGCCTTGAGCGTCAGTGGTGCGGATGGTTCCGTCAGCAGAAGCAAAACCGATGAATTTCACCATTACCACCCCGTTAAGTAGGTCGGGAGAGCGCTTCTCGTTGTAGCTTAACTCCACGCCAAATTCGTGACCTGCGGGTAGCACATCGGGTCCAGAGTTATAGAGCCAATATTGAGCTTCCCAAGCTGGTAGCACCTTGTTATTTCCCGCATCTTGACCGGGATAGGTGGGAGTGGGGATAATTGTCACTGGATTAATCGCACCAATAGGGCGATCGCTACCCACCCCTATTGCTGTGCCGGTGACATATGCACTTGCACCACCAATCCGTACCCATCGCCCAACATCCGCTTCTATTGCGTCTGTAGTAATCGGTAAAATTGAATCCGCTCTGTACTCAAACCATTTTGATTCGCTGGTGACCCACCTCACCTGCCCATCTAATCGATTAGCACCCACTGGAAAATCCGCCAGAGTGGCAATGGATGAAGCTAGAGCTAAATGTACATCTCTACTCAATTCAATCGTTGCTGGCAGTACTGTCTTCACTGATTGTGGTTCTATCCCCAACCCGTATTGATAGCCAGGGACTCTGGCAATCTGCACGTGTTGAGAGGCGTCTGCTGTGGTTCCAGCACTCAGCACAAAGTAATGTATATCCCAAGCGTCCTTGCGGACTGACTCAGGGATGGTGATAACGATTCTTTGATTGATGGAGTAGGCGATCGCCGCGCTCGCTGAAGGCTTGTTGAAACCCGCACGGTTTTGAAGTTGAAAGCTGAAATAGAGGGTTCCAGCAGACGACAAGTTGCCGCCACTCAAGACTTGAATTTGCCAGGGGGGACAGGTTTCGCCCACACCGGCGTATCGGGGAATAAGAGCCATTTATGGGATAAAAAACTGACTTATTGTAAATCAAAATGGAGTGTCGTCATCTAGAAAACTGAGATCGGCGTGAAATTCCCAACAATAAGCTTCCTGCGCGTGCCAAGGGATGCAACTGTAAAACTTGGGCTTGCACAAACGAATCTCCATTCGCCAAAATTCACTAGACCACTCATGATAACTGAAAGAAAACTTAATGGGGGGCTTGATACTGATCGCAAACAAATGCCAGTCAGATCTCTTAGTTGCCGACCATATCAAAAAGTGTACAAAGGTAAGTGATCGTTTAACTATTTGCCGCAAGTTCCCCACTGAATCTGTACTTGTACTCGCAGATTTCAAGGTTTACTCCTTTCTTGCCAGTCCGGACAAGGCATATATTTTACTCCCATCGGGTAAATAGCGCACAAGAATCCGTCAGGAGT
Organism: Scytonema hofmannii PCC 7110; assembly: GCF_000346485.2. Classification (NCBI taxonomy): domain Bacteria; kingdom Bacillati; phylum Cyanobacteriota; class Cyanophyceae; order Nostocales; family Scytonemataceae; genus Scytonema; species Scytonema hofmannii. Next base: position 4,544,635 of record NZ_KQ976354.1, on the reverse strand, counting down.
GGAATACCCGGAAGCACACCGCAAGCAATCAGCAGTTTGTTGCTTGATTAGATTGCGTTTTTCAAAAATCTTGTCTCTATTGGCTTCAAAAATTGCCAAGTACTTTTCTCGCCTGTCCAACCAGTGAGCGTATTCAGTGGCATTTTCTGCTAGGAATGCCTCTACCCTCTGCCTAGAGTAAAGTTGAATTGGTGCGGCATTGCGCCAGTTACGATTCTCCAGTCTTCTATCTGGCTCACCTATTTTTTTAATCCATCCGTCTGATAGTAAATACTTTTGTTTTAGAGCCGACTTAGTAATCCAATTATCCTTGGGTTGCCATTGGCAATCATCGCGATGATAAAGAGATATCCACTTTCCCCACTCCTCATCTTCATCCCACACCCATGCCACTCCATCCGCTTTAATGTCATCACTAGGAGCTAAATTTATTTTTCTTAATTCACCTACTGTTTTTAGCTCTCTTCTATCATCCCATTGATAAATCGGTGGTAAATTGGGGTTATCCACTTCACAGTTCTTCTCATCATAAAGCCATATCCAACAGCAACTTTTTTGTGAATAGATACAAGCATCTGGCTTGGTTTTATCTTTGGGCTTGAGATTCTTCTTGTGAAGTTCGATCTTCGTTTTTAAACAGTCTGGATGATTCCAACCATATCGAGTGATGCCGGGACATTCAGTTTTTGGCTTGCTTTGCCACAGCCAATCGCAAACTTTGCATTTCCATCCCGATTCAGTTTTAATTAGGTCGTGAATTGCCATAAAGATCCGAATTGGTGATTAAGAGCAACGTGCGTTAATAGTAACTCAAAAGCCATCCTCAGATTTCCTTTGAGAAGTGCGAGGAGGAAGCCCCTGCATTAATCCCTGACAAAGTGGACAGCCTTGTTAACAACTTTTCCATCTGCATTAGGGATTGTATGACCTATGAAGGCTGTCCACTTTGTCTGACTTTTTCGTAACCCACTCAAACTCCCAAAACCATTTGTTGTCTTGCTTTATCGCGGTAAGGGTTTTTACACTCACACCTGGTTGGTAGGGAGCGATGACGGGAATAGATCGCGATCGCTCCTCGTCCCATCCCGTAAAGGTGCGCCATTGAATCCCTGTTTCATGAATAGTGCCTAATGAATGCTTAAAAGTGGGTGCCAGTGGCGGTGCCTCAATCACTGCTATCCACGCTGGTGGTTGCTCTAGAAATTCTTCAAGTTCCTTACTCATTATCATCTTTATCTGTGAGTCGATGAATCCTGGGGAGATGGACGTAAAATTTTTGAGTTTTATGTCCAAGCCTAATTTTGTCAGGCTTTTTGAAATTCGTGATTTTTATTTCCAATCATTTTTCCCACTTTATACCAATTTGAAATGGTGGAAATAACTTTTGTTGAACATCGACTGTCTCCTCAATCTCTGGGTGTGCCGCCATGTACTTTATGCGCATAGTTAACGGATGGAGTTTACCGAATTCTCCTCAGTCTCCAGATCGCCCGAAGGTAAGCTCACTCCCGGCTGAAGCACGGGAGCATTCGCTCTCTTGCCCAGAACGGTCGTTTTCAGCAGCCCTAAGAAACTAGCGGTTGAATTCCTGTTCAGGTCTCGCAACACTAGCCCTTGAACCTCGAGGCTGGCTTACATTCAAGATATCCCCATGGACATCTAGTCTTGTTTCTACAACCGAGTTCCCCCGGACAGCCCCATTAACCACGGTTTGCGTATCAATCTCCGACACTTGCCTACTACGAGACCTTTTCTGCGTGGTTTCCACAGTGCCTTTCGCATTTCAGCATATAATCATTGTAGTTTATTTCTACTACGATGGCAAGAATTAATGTATTCAATTTGAGGCTGTCAGATGAAGAGTTCGTGAAGCTCAAGTGCTATGCAGAGTCAAAGCAAATATCTCCGGCTGAGGTGTTGCGAGACTATATTAAGCGGCTGCCAAAAACTAAGAATGACAGCGAATAAATTCGCACGGGTCGCGTTTCCTCCCCGATATAAATAACCTATGAGACTCAATTCATTTAATTTCTTGAGTCTCATATTTCGGGGCTTCCACGCTCCCGCGATTTTTAGGTGAGATGAACTCGCGCCGCCTAGGTGCAGGGCGATCCTCAGAATTTTCTCAGAATTTTCTCAGAATTTACTACCTCCTCTAACAAGGCTATCTGCGGAAATTCCGCAGATAGAACTTTCTGCTACCACCTCATTACCCCAAGCATTCCAAGTCGGGCGGATGGCACGGGCAAACAGTTCAATCCGTGGAGGCTTTGCAGTTGCCTCCCAAATCCAAACTTAATTGACCTTGCGGCGCATCTTTTGGGACGATCGCGATCGTTTGTTCCTGGCAACCCTTGATCCACACAAACCAAGCGCAGGTGCAGTTATCAACCCGTCCATCCCCAGTGAAGGAGATTCGGGGGAGAACAATCAGATAATTCGGAGGGCGCTTGGCAAGGAAGTTTGCTCGTCCGTTGCACGGCTCTAGAAATGACAATCGCAGCAGGAAAGTACAGCCGATTTGAGCGCGATCGTAAGCTTTTATCAAAATTTCAGCAGCGTGGGTGAATGGTGGGTTGGTGACTACCCAGTCAAGAGGGGTTTCTTTGCTCCAGTAGTCCCAAAATGCGTCCTTTGTTGCGTCTCTAGGAGCTTCGTTATCCCAAGTAAGATCGCTGCTAAATACAAGGCGATCGACGCTACTATCTAATCGTTTGCTGATATCCATTTGCCCCGCACAGGGTTCGAGAATAACTCCGATAATAGGAACTCGCTTTATAAGTTCTTGCGTTGCCCATGCGGGGGTAGGGTAAAAATCATTAAGTCTTCTTGTCATCACCGTATCCTCACCACTTGAAGTGCTTTATCGAAATCTGCCATCGCCCGTGGATGAACGCCGCTCCTCAGTACCTTGTAAGCTACATCCATCGACTTGGGAGGCAATGCGGAAAACACTGCCAAGTATGTTTTCATTGCTGCCCGCTCTCCATCTCTTCTTCCCAGCGCATATCAGAAGGAATATCAGAGCCGTCAGGGCTGTCACAATAAACAAACAAAACACAAGGTTGACCCTTAGCCCATGTAATGGCTTCTTTCTGCAGCCAGGGAACTCCAGACAACAGCATTTTTCTCATGTCGTCAAACTTTTCTCGTTGAGGCTTGGCAGTTTTCCTAAGCTTCTTCATGTCCTTTCTAGCTGCAAGTTCTGCTGAAATGCGTTGAAGGTTAATCGATCGCTGTTCGTCGGACAATCCTTCAACGACTATTTCGGTAGATGGTAGAGCAAAGTAGTTAGTCCCGGCGCTTTTATAGGAGATCCAGTTCTCTCCTGGAGATCTTTCCTCATCGCACCCCGCAAATTCTTTGAGCTTTACAGCCGTGGGCATGAACGCACAGGAAGTGATCGCTTTTAAAACACCTGCCTCTAGCTGTTCCTCGTTCAAACCTTTCAAGCACTCGTAGTAAGCAATTTTGGCAATCTTGCTCAACTCTTTGCCGTAATGCTCTTCTAACGCCGCTATTCCCTGTAAAAAAGCTTCATGATTTAGCATTGTTCTTGACCTCTTCGTGATTCTTCCTGATACTTACGCATTCTTTCTTCTGCCCTTTGTTCCAGCCACGACTTGGGCTTGTTGTACTCGGTTACAGCTTGCTCGTATTTCTGCTGTGCCATGGGTACCCCTACGAGATCGGGACAACTTCTCCCCAAGTCCATAGAGGGGGCATTCCCAAGGACGCGATCGCGATAGGCGCTGTCTGTCTTCATCGCGTTGTGATGTTTGGTGAAACAATCCCCAACATGGCTTTGCAAGGGACTGGTAAACCTGAACAAAGTGAATTTCTCTTTGCGGTAAAACTCTTCTGTTGCCTCGCGGATATAAATGACTGCTTCAGCAAACTCTTGCGCGGTATAGCTTTTAGAAAGCTCAAGCAGATGTGCTCTCAGTTTTGAATCCATCTTGAAAGCCTCACCACAAGCCGATGGACGCTCCTGATTCCAAACTTGCAGGTAAATTCCCAATTTTTCGTCAGGCACATAGGCTGCCATGAACCGTTGGTCAAATTTTGCAACTGCTGACGGCGCGGCGGAAATTTTGTCCGCTCCAGAATTTTGTGGTTGGGCAGGGCAAACCGTTATTAAACTTTCCGTGGGATTGTCCGAGTTAACCTTGTCACAACTGCGAGCTTCAGGTTGGGAAAGTTCCGGCTCAACCGTGATAGTTTTAATTTCGAGCGCGGGCGCTTCTTCTCTCTCTGATGTAGTCTCTGTTGTATTTTCTGTATATATAGTAGAACTTCCCCTTGGGCAGTTACAGAACTGCCCAAAGGGAAGTTCTGTAACTGCCCTTTGGGAGTTTACTGTAACTTCCCCTTGGGCAGTTACAGTAGATGCCTTATGGTCAGTTACAGAAGCCTTTTTTCTTTCCTTTGGTGGTTTTGCTGCAATCACCTTTTCAATAATTTCATCAACTTTTTGATGATTGCGAAAATACCAAGTCAAGCCCTTTTGCTTGTCATGATAACTACAGTAAAATCTCTCTTCCCCTGAGCTATCGATGAACTTGTTGTCAGCTTTCAAAAACTCACTTTTAGATGCGTAACGAACACCGATGAAGTCGAAAGCTGTGCGAAATTCCTTTTCACTAAATCCCAATTCTTCAATCCAGCTATCTTCTTCTCTATAGTCTGGATGATTGGGCGATGGAGCAAGAAATTTAAAAAAACCATCAGGGTATTTGTGAAACCAGTAGTCAAGTTGCTGCATTAAAATAACAGATGTCACACTTCCCGTATATTCTCTTAGAGATTTGTGGTAAGGAATACCTTCTCTTAAAATGGCTAGAAAACTATATTTCATTTTCTTTGCCCCCCAATGTTCTTGTTATCGCTTCAACTTCTTCTGGGAAGAGATCGAACCATTCGCCAACAGTTCTTTTGTCGTCATAAATAGAGTGAAGAGTAAATTCTGTATTTCTGGCGTCTGTGGCATTACAAAAATCCTTGAAGGCAACAACTTCCAAGTGAGAGCCGCAAGCATTCGCTATTCCTTGTGCTCTTTTACGTGGGTTTTTGGCTACCCCTATTTTGTAGATTCCATCTCTCGTTCGTCTTAGAAAGTAAACGAACTCCCCGCGTGCCCATTTAGAAATTTCTGGTAAATCCTGATAGAGAGTATTGTTTTTTGTAGCTTTAAACTCGCGACAATGCGAGTATTTTTCTTGATGAGTTTGAGGACTCATCCAAGAGCCGAGAGAGCGAGAACCAACACTGATTCTTATTGCAGCCTGATTCTCAAGTAAAAAGTTTTTTGCTGATTTTCTGGATTGAGAGCCACATCCTAAATTCATCCCAATCTCTTCAATTTGCGTCCCTGAGAGAATTACTCCATCATTCAGTAGTTTAGTAATTTCTTGAATTAGCAAAAGCGTCGCGGGGGCTAATCTCTCGATTGACACGGGTTTTTTCTGCTTGTAATTATTGTTGTCTTCAGATATATTCATATTAATGACTCCTTCAGTAGGTGTTAATTCATCGATAGCTAGCTCTCTTGCTAGTTTGTTAGGCACAGTTAATCCCTTGATTAATGTGTTCTTGAAAAAAAACTTTGAAACGCAAATATTGCTTTGCTTTTGCCCGCCCATCGCCCGATGAGAGCGGGCATTTAATTGCTTGTAGTTGCATATAACACCTCCATGAGTCTTTGAATTTGAGATAAAGCCTGAGATAACTCCATTCCCGGAACTAAATCGCTAAACAATAGGATTTGACCGCTATGTGATTTGTAGCGAGCAAAGAAACCACATTCCCGGTCAATGACCTCAACATAGTTTCCCCTCTCGTCGTATCCCCAAAAAATACCGCAACGGTTATGTTTTCGCTCTTGAATAATCTTCCACTTGAGATGAGGGAGTCGGCGAAAACAAACCAATAGATTGTGGTAGTTAATGTTATTCTTCATCGTCATCTTGAGTTGTGTGCAACTGAAGCTGTACGTATTTTTCTTGCTTGAGTACTAGCGCTCCTTTCTTCTGTAGTTGTGCTAGGAGCAAATCAAAATCGTTATAGCCAATTCTCCATTCTTTGCAAAATGCTTCTTTGTCAATAGAAGCAATAGATTTTTGCCCGTAATCGCACATAATGGCAAAATAAAAGTATTGTAATTTACTCAATACCTTTAGCTCAAATAATCTCACTAATTCTTCAGAGTCAATAACTAACTCTTTTCTTTGGGGAATGTCAGCTATGAGTTTAAGTTGCATCTGTTTCTCCTACGGTTTCAATCGATCTGGTTTGCGACTTGACTTTAAGAGTCGCGATCGCTTCATCCAATTCTTCACCATTCATTTCATCGGTCATAGAATCAAAAACAGCCCATCGCTGAGCAGGCGATAAGTTTTTCTTGGTGCTGATAACTCCTAAGCAAATCTCGTTTAAGTTACGCTCAATCGCTGTTGGTCTAAGTTCTTCTTCTGCCGAATCTGAAGTCTTTGCTGCTTCAGATTCAGGTGAAATCCCATCGCTCGCTCCTACCTTTTCTGTCTCGTTCTCAACCACAGTTTTCCTACCAATATTAGAAGTGTCAACAATGTAGGATTTGCCGTTTCTTTGAGCTTTTCTTCCATTGTTAACTTTTGTATCTGAGGAATTCCTCAGATAAGCCCCTTTATTTGCGTCTGGGGAATTCCTCAGTTTAGCGACTGTCTTGTTATCAACCTTGCATCTACGGGCTATCTCTCTGTCACTCCACTGACCCCATTCTGAATCATTAATCAACATCAGTACCGCACGTCGTTTGTCATCCCTGGAGCGTGCCAAAGCGCATAAGTGCTCGGCATTCGCGCCACAACTGAACAACACAGCATCGCGTCTAGTCCCTTGGCGAACAACACAGTTAATGTCCAACTTTTCAAGGTTGTGATGGGCTTGCCATCTGTGGAAGCCATCCGCTAGCCAATAGTCAGCGCCGTCGTAGAACACGACCACTGGTTCAATTTCCCCTCCAGTCTCAATAATTTGCTGTTCGAGTAACCTGACATGATGAAGATTGATTGCCGCACGGGGTTGTGTTCCTCCATCCCTGCGGATTTCAGACAATTCAATCCGCAGGGATTCGGGGTGCGGTTCTAGTTTTTCGACTTGATGGCGGAGAGCTTCATTTACATATGGATCGAATAGCGCTCTTGTTTCCTCATCTGATCGCAATGCACAAGGTTCTATTGGTGTCATAGCGCGATCTCCTCATTGCCTTCATTGAGAAGAGCAGCTATAGCATTGGGGTGATTTTGCACCAGAGCTTTTAGCAGCCTGTCAACTTGGGAGTTGGAAAGGTTTGCTGCGGTTGCGATAATGAAATCGACGGCTTGCTCTGTTTTTGTTTCCGATTTGGGCAGATCGCGCTGTTCTTGCACGTAGCAAGCTCGAATCGTTTCTCTGTCACTACCAGTATCGACAAGGTATAGATCGGGATTGGGACGACTAATTAAAGTCACAGTTTGACCGCGCAGCTTGTCATCAGGGCAGTTATCAGAAATGAATGCAGTCCTGGGGAAAACTTCTAGTTGAGGTTTCTGGGGTTTCGTGGCAGCGATCGTAGGCGTTGCCTGTTCTGCCTTTGGTGGTTCTGGGTCATCAGTTGTGGTTGTGCTAGTACTGGTAGTGACAGTTATTGTTTGTTCCGCTTTTGGGGATTCGGAGTTGGCGGGTGCAGATTTACCGATGTTGGTGGTTTGTTGAGTGTAAGTCGTACCTCCCCTCTGCACTGTCTTGCTCATCTGCGGAAAATCCGCAGATAGCTCTGCGCGTAAATTCCGCACCGTTTTTTCGTCTACTCCAGCACGTCTGGCAATTTCTCGGTTGCCCCATTTAGTCCACTCTTCATCTTTTAGCAAGGTTTGTACTGCCCGTTTTTTGTCGGCGTTGGTCCGTCGCAGTCCGTGGGTTGCGTTTGCTCCGACTGAATACAAAATCGCATCGCGGCGAGTCCCCTGGCGGATATCTGCTAGTACGTGATCGCTGCCCACAATCTCCTCAGCCTCAACCCGATGGAATCCATCGCCCAACCAGTAGCTTTGACCGTCGTAAAACACCACCACTGGAGGAAGTTCCGCACCGTCTCTTCTAGCTTGAGCGTACTCTTCAGCTATAGCGCGATCGACTGCCACTCTCGGTTGAGTTCCACCATCGCGGCGGATTGCGGAAATTAGTAAGTGGTCTTTCCCGTTCTCGTTGATGACATCTGGCGCGTTGCTCGCATTCTCAATTGTTTTGATCTCAAGCGGATTTACGCAACCTTGTTGCCAGCCCTCTGAATCGGAACGCTTGGGACGAGTTCCTTCGCGAACTACGAGCAGTGAAGATTGCCGTCTTTCGAGTACCACGTAGGTGTCAGCGTCTTCAATCGTTTCTAAAGTTCGATTGTGCCAAATCGGTACGCCTGCTTGAGTTTTTTCTATCTCGTACCAAATACCGTAGTTGTCTTGAATTTTAGCGAGTGGCTTTAGTTCAGATGTGGGAACCCAGCGAGAAATAGCAGGGGTGTCAATTAAAACTCCAATTAAAATTTCAGCGCGATCGCCATCCAATGCCAAGATTTCGCAAACTACAGAATTGAATTCAACCCACTCTCCTACAGCTAGTGGCTCGCGATCGTCATTCCCCAAGCAACCTGTTGAGGTAGAGGATTCGCTTAAATCCGAGCAGGGCGACTCCTGGGACAACTGCGTTACCGATGCATTCAAGTTGCTCGTATCGTTTCGATTGACTTTTTCTTGGGATGCCACAGAGAGTTGGGGCTGGGTTGTTTGCCCACCATCCGCCAAGTTGATATTCAGATACCCACTGGGGAATCCCATCATCCATAACGGCACTTCGGGATTGAGTACTTCCTCCGGTTTGATGTGAGGGTCTAGGGTCGTCCGCAGTATCTGCCCGCTTTTGCTCTTGCGTCTCTCCCTGCCACCATGCCCCCAGGTTATCGGTGTTGGTAAGAGCCGCAATCTCTTGTCTAATTTGGCTTGCCCAGGTCTCCTTCCCTTGGAGTCTGGGTTGTAGCTCATTGGGGTAGGCAACAATAAGTATTCTCTTTCGGAGGTGGGGTGCTCCAATGTGGGCTGCTCCCACAGTTTGCCATTCTCCCACATACCCGATGGCGGCAAGATCGCTGACGACCCGTCCAAGTCCTCGATGTCGCAAATTGGCAACGTTTTCGATGAGAGCAAATTTTGGTTGAGAATCTTTGATGATTCTGTGTCCTTCTTTCCATAGTCCGGAGCGATCGCCGTCGAGTCCTTTTCCTTTGTGGTTGGCTCCTGAGATGTCTTGACAGGGGAATCCGCAGCTGATAATGTCCCATCCTTTTTCGATTGGGTTGATGACTCTGATGTCTTTCCAGAGCACGCACTCTGGGAAATGGTGAGCGAAGACTGAGCGCTGGAATGGCTTGATTTCGACTGCATGGGTTGTTTTGATGCCACAGGCACGTGCGGCAAGACTGAATCCGCCGATTCCGGCAAAGAGGTCGAGGTGGGTAAGCATTGTGTTAAGTCCTGACTTGTTTCGGTGTCTGAATCGATTTCAATTTTTTCAACTTCGTGCGCTTCAACTCTAAGGAGCAAGTCAGCATTATTTAGCTTGACCCACAACTGCGGATTTAGCGAAACATCCTCATACATTGGACCGGGCATGATGTGGTCGATACAACCTTCACTGCCTTTGTGCTTGCCAATCAGAATTTTAACCGTGTCATCCTCACACAAGTTGTACTTGTTTTGAGCGATTTCAATAAATTTTTGCTTGAGTAAGTCTACTTTGCTGCGGGTGACGGGAATTAGCTCGATGTCAATTCGGAGAAGGTCTTTTGGATCGTCGTAGGTCGTCGTTGTCCCAGTGGTGTTCCAATCGATAGCGATCGCACCTTGAATTTGCACGACTCGTCCCGTACTTCCGGTGACCCCGCTTTGCACTTTATCTCCCACTGCCAGCAGGTAATTGCGGTGATATTTACCCGATTCGCTGTAGATCCAAAGGTTTTTTTCTAGAGTTATTCTGACCGATTCCGGGATTTGAGTGCAAGCGATTTCCTCCGTTGCCAACACCTTTGTAATTTCCCCGAAAGTTCCAAAATGCTCGTTGAGAATAAGTACTTGTTGTCCTACTACGAGTGGAGGTGGGCATTCTTCTGCGTCGATCGCCCACATCACGAGCGAGTCCATTGGTTCTGGATACGCACCGAAATTCACCCAAGCCTGGGGAGTTGCCGTCTCTTGAATGCCAAGATAGACTCCGTAACCCTTTTTGCTAGACCAAAGGATATCGCCTTCTTTCCAGTCAGCGAAACGACGGCTTCGCATCCCCTCAGGCGTCAAATGAATGACTGGGGGCGCAGGTTTGACTTCTTCTACCTTGGGTTCTTCCGGTGACTGCAACGATTTTATGTGCGCTTCCGCCTCAATGCGGAACTGGCGAGAGACTTCGTTTTTGGCGCTCGCCGAAGTTTGAGTTTCCCACTCATCCCCTGTCGGTGAGAAAATGGTAAAAATTATACCAGCTTCACCCATGGCGAAACTTCCCTTGTACCCTTTGTATTCTTCGGCAAAGGGTTGGAACTGCCGTCTTTGTTCGAGCCAAGATATTTTTTGGCTAATTCTTGCTTTCCGCATCGCTTTGTGATCCTTACTCAGTCCGCGTTTGCGACTGATGGCTTTGAGCGAGCAATCTAGTTCTACTAGGTTGTGGCAATTGAGTAGTGCAGCCTCAAAAATTTCCTCGCTGGCTTCAAGAGCGGAATTTAAGTCCGGAATGGTAGTATTTGTTGGTGAATCTTGAATTGCAACCATATTATTCTGTTGGTAAGTGGTTGTTAGCACCAACGTTCACCAAGAGCACTGAATCTTAGCAATTTTTCACATTGTCTTGGTTTATAATCGATTGGTGCGTGCGGTTCACGTGCATACATTGAGAATGGCTGCAACAAGCCTTGTCACTTTTGAAAAGTGATGGGTATCACTTTAGATGAAAACTTTTGCACCAACTCAATGGAATCGAAGGGAGACGCTACGGGGTGTCCTTGCCAAGACGAGTAGCGATCTCCAATAAGTGTTAAGGTGCCTCGCTGGTTGAATTAAGATAATTCAACCAGCGAGGCACTTTTTACTGTGAAATTACGGAAATTTGCCTTTTGGGAATAAGATTTTCATAATTTTTTAATCCTGCCTCGCGATACGCGAGGTATTTTGTTGGTCAATTTTCGCCTTTCGGGAGATTCTGAAAGGCGCGATTCGCAATTGGATAGGTGGAATTGAAATTCCGACTCCACCACGCGATACTCAATACCGCAGCGCAATAAGCCACTTCTCCTCAATCGCCTGAGTTGGTCGGCACTGTTGAGTCCCAGCAATCGCCATGCTGGGTCGGTGTTGTACCATTGGCGGGATTGGTTGGTTGATGGCTTCGTTTCATTTAGCTGCTCGACCAAGGCTTCCGCTAGAATGTCCGGCGGTATGGAGAGGGCTAGTTGCTTGAGGGCAGATCTGCTATCGCTTTCCATGCAGTAGAATTGATGGCGTATATTGTTTTGTGAAGCGTTCGCTCATCTTGGCGGACGCTTTATTCTTGTGGTCGTTTTTCGGCTTCATCAAGGTAGCGCGAGATTGCCGCCTCAAGAACCCTGTGCTTGTACAACCCGTGTTCGTGGGCATAAGCTTTCATTCGCTCTATTAGCTTTTCGTCTATGTAGATCCTAGTTTGTTTTCTTGTAACGCTTAGTTTTGTGCTCGTTGGAGACATCATATTAGGATTGCCGTGAATGACAATTACAGTCAGCCATGACTATAGCATGATTGCATTTACTAATGACAAGTAGATCGGCATGATTAAATTTGTTAGTCGTGACAATTGCGATAATGGATGCCGAATCACGCGCAAGGTTGGTGGAAGCTATTAAGCACGCCAGGGGAAACAGAAGTCAAAGGAAGTTCGCTAGCGACTTGGGCGTGAGTTACGCTACAGTCCAATCGTGGGAACGCGGCACGGTTATCCCCGACTTGGAAAACCTAGAGGCAGTTGCAACTGCTAGGGGTCAGTCTTTGGAGCAGCTACTAGCACAGGTTCGCGCCGTCGGTTCGGAGGAAGTCCACAAGCCGAAGAAGGCGGAAGATTTGTTGTTGACCATTCGCCAATTATCCAGAGAGGAAGTTGTGCGCTTGATTAAGCTGCTTATTGACGAGATTTAGTGTCGGTGTCTTCGGAGGCTGCTTCCAAAGATTTAATCACCTCATCAAAACGCTCTCGATCTTTCTCAAACAGCCATTCTACAAAGGATTCAAAAATTTCCTTTTCTGAAAAGCCAACTTCAAGTGCAAACCCCTCAAGACTTTGGATGCATTTAGTCAGCGCGTGCTTTTTGTCACCAAGTTGACTGTCCATGTGTACGGTAATGTAGTAGTTAATCTCTGGCAAGCGAAAATTAATATCGTTTGCACAAATTAAAATTAAAGTTACAAAGCATACACATATACTGGCACTCTATCAAAGGATAGATGTCTATTTCCCGTGCGCTGTCGCTCTAGTTTACAATTGCGCGTATTGTAAGATACATGGAGTTAGGTAGTGTTAGGGGTATAGAGTTATAGGCGATCGCGTTATGAGCTTATGCAGTTGCTATTGAGTGCGGAGGAAGTTTAAAAAATCTTGTAGCTCCTCCTCTGTTAACAAATGTCGCGATCTTTTGCCGTAGGTTTTGATTAAGTGCTGTCTGCCGCGATCGGTAGTCCAGCCCAAGCGACTTAGTTCAATATCGGTTTCGCCAATGAGGTTGGGTTTCATAATTCAAACAAGTTAAGTTGATTTTGACTTTGCCGTTCCATCTCGCCATCAAATTGGGACTCCAAATAATTAAGATATTGTTGCAGTTCTTCCAAATTGAGAAACGCTCTGGATGCTTTGCTAAAGCACTTTTTGACATAATTCATTTCATCGTTAATATTCCATCCAATGGCTTTTTTTAGGGTTTCGATTTGCGCTACGAGCTCCACTCGTTTTTGGATTTCTGTTTGACTATCTTTTCTGGTCATGACTCATCCTTATCGTTCCCAGGCTGAGGCTGGGAAATTGATTTGTTTGTGTTTATTGTGTACTAAGGTCGCGATCGCTGTATGCCATCCCCTTATACAAGAAACTTGTGTTCCGTGTTGTTCATCGTTCTAAGGCATTTACATAAGCTTCAAGGATTGCGATCGCACAAAGCGAATGATATCCGGTGTGTCTGAGTTGACCTTCTCCGTGTTTGGTCATCGTTACCAGCCACAACCCCTTCTCGTTTTGCAGTGATAATTCCCAACCGCGATCGCCGCAATTTTGTATGAGAACTGGTACGAGGTGCGCCAATTGAATTGGCGTGGGATTGGTGTTAATACCCCTCCAATGCTTTCCGTTTTGTTCGTATTCGGTGGAGGAAACGATGAATTTGTTACCCCATTTACCATCAATGTCAGTTTTTGCCTTGCACTCGTCAGGTGCGAGTTGCGACCACAGGTTGAATAGTTCAAGGTTAGTCATGCGGTTTCCGTTCGTATAAGTGACCGTATCTCAAAAGTAAACCTACAACGTTTTCTGCAAAAGGGTTATTTCCTCCGTTTTGTCGCAAAAACGAGGGTGCGGAATTTCCGCACCCTCGTTCTGAACTTTTGACAAGATGCGATCGCTCAACTTGGCTCAAGATAGATCGTTAAGCGCTTTGCTTTACTTCTGCAGTGACTCGGTTTTGCTCCACCCACTGCTTGTAAGCTTGTTCATCACCACCAAACGAGTCAAGGGATACTTGACGTTCTGGCATTGGCTTAAGTGGTGCATTAATGGGTGAGTACTTACAATGACAAATGACTATGATGTCAAATTCACCCATAGGAACGTCGGGGGTGTAAGTTTCCACTTTTGTCACTTCCCAGTCGCTATGGCGATAATGGGTTTTGCCTTGTGGATATTGAGGGTCAACGAACTGCTCTACTCGAATAAATTCTGGGGGTCTATAACCCGGTTCGGGTAACGGTTTGTCCGAACAGTCGTAATGCTCAGCCAAGTTTTTGGTCAAAGACCCCGTGTGAGCATACTTTCGTTCTTGCCAACCCGGTTGGCGCTTTTCGGCACGAAAAACAATCCATCTACGCATCATCATCTTCCTCATTGTCGTAATAAGATTTGGGAAATTCAGTTTTTCCATCAAACACGCAGTCAATTGGTAGAGTGCGATCGCCCGTTTCCTCCACGTCAACTAGCCGCCAGCCGTATTTTTGAGCCATTTCTTCACAACAGTCTTCGTCTGCTACTGCATGGCGCGATTTGTCCTCTTTTTCGTCATATCTTGGTTTTGGCATAATTTGTGCTTTTGGGTCATAAGTTTTGCGATCGCTGGTTTTCTTTAATTGTGCAGCGATTCGGTGGGTGCAAGTGAGCACGGTCGCTCCGCGCTCAATCCATCAATCGCGATCGCCGAATCTTCACTTAGTTTTCAGTATTTGTGCTGCGCCAAAAAACTTAAAAGGGGCAATAGAAATGAATTGGCGTCTATCTTCTATCACCCCAGAATATGTTTAATCTTAAATCCTCCTTTGCTGCTTTGTCTGCTGTGGTAATTGCGGTTGTTGGTTTTGGTTCAACAGCGTCCGCTCAATCTCAAAGATACGTAAACGTTGGGTATGACAGGGACGGAGAACCTTTCTTGCTGGATACCCAAGCCATGAATAGACCGGTGCTTGGTTTTGGTAGAGTCCTTAAAGTCAACCAAATTAAAGATGGGTTGATGATTCAATTATTAATTCAACCCTCGTGTGCTGACGAAAAGCTTTGGCTCGTTGGATCTAGGGGTTACAACGAAAACGGCGTCAAAGTTGCGGAAAACAAAAAGCGAGAAGAAGTTGCGCTGAAAGTGGGTACTCCTTTTACTGAAGCCATGCGGTATTACTGTCGCTCCGTTGGTGCTAGGGGTTGGTAAGCGTTTCAATCCTCAATCCCGTGGTTTCAATCCTCAATCCCGTGAACCACGGGATTGTCACAGTGATCGAAGGCGGAAGCCCACGAAATTGAGTTTTAAAGCTTGGCGGAAAAACTCAATTGTCCTTCAGGCGTGGGAGGAAGCCGTAAGCACTTTTAAGTGCAGTCTAACTTTTTCAGAATGCATACGAGTAACCATCCTTTTTATGAATGTGTTTACAATATTTGTGACTAATACCAGCGACTCTTCCAGTGTCAGTAGTAATATCAAAACTACCCGTTGCACGACACAGAACACGTCCAATATGCTCTCCTACTTTTTTACCTTTGGTGACAACTGCTTTAACGATGTCTCCAGTTTGAAATCCAAAATGGATTTGTTTTCTACTACGATGACGAATTGGAAATCCATGTTTATCTGTACCACACATCTGTCTTGTTCCATGACCGTTTGCAGTAATTAGTAATGGCTTAACTCCTTTGATGATTAATTTTTCTGGGGTTGATTTACCAACACAAGCTGCATCTATCCAATGAGTCTTTTCTAACTCTTGATTAGTTCTGTTAAACTTTGTTAGCCCTCCTGAACCTGTTTCTACTGGTAGATTGGTTGCTTTTAAGACTTCTAACAGTTTGAATCTTGTTGAATTAACTACTGCAGTATCAGCTAACGGTCTTTTAGCTTGAGCTAGAATTTCCTTCAATTTAGTAGGTTCTTTTTTGAGAAAATCTTTGATGTCTTTAGTCCCCTTCTTTTTGTTACATTTCTCACAACTCAAAGCTAAATTGGTAATTGAGTTAGAACCTCCTTTAGCCCGACAATAGATATGCTCAATCTGTAAAGGAACATCTTTTTTACCACAATAAGCACATTGTCTATTCCACTTCTCAAGTAAATACTCTCTAGTCTCATATCCAGCTAAAGTTCCTTGTTGATATTCTTTACCCTGAATATCTGGATTTCTCATTAATTGAGTGTCAAACTTAACCAACTCTTGAGAGATATCCGAAATAGGAGCTAATTTTTTTAACCTCTCAACCCATGTGTTAATGTTATGAACTCTACTCATCAAACTTGGCGCTATCCAAGTTCTTCGTTGTTTGGGAACAGGTTTTTTATTCCCCTTTCTAGACCATTCGTGTTTTGGAGGTTGTCTATACCGAGTTTTGCGATTTCTTCTACCTCTACGGAGTTGTCTTCTTGAAATGAGGGATTTTTTAATAGCAAAACCTCTGTGTTGTAGTTCGGCTGCAAATACAACTTCTCCTGTTGTATCGTTAACTAAAGCTAATCCAGTCGTTTGAGCACCAGGGTCTATTTTTAATCTCAAAGGTTGAACTGGTTTTTCTTCTTCCGTTTTGAAAGTCACTTTCAGAATGATGGTAAAAGGAAATTTTCTAAAAACGGCGGCTTTTCCGTTTTTCAAAAGTTGTCTAGCCTGTGCGGGATGAATTGGATTTAGTGGTTTTTTCTCTGAATTTAAAACAAATACTTTGCTCATAAGAGCCTCCTTACGGGTAAAGTTAGCTTTGACTTTGTTTACATCCGGTACTATCCAAGTAACACTGACTTTAAACCATTATGTCTGTTTAATTACCTGGTTTCAGAGCTTGGAACTAGCTACGCATCCCAAGGTGAGTACTTTAACACTTAATGTAAACCCAGCTTGTTTAAGGCTGATAGTCTGGTAAACTTGGCTTCAACTAAACTGGGTTTAGCTGAAGCCCACTGCTTTAAGCAGTGGGTTGCTTACATATTTGTAACTTCAAGTATCTCCTCACCGGGACTTTACCTAGTGTGCTATACCCAGATCGGTTTTTGTTGCTTGAGGTCTATCGTGTGTTTGGTTGTTTCAACCCTCAATCTCATGCGGTGTATGAGATTGTTACGAGTGCGGTTAAGCGGCTGATTGCTTGAGATTCATCTGCGATCGCAGGTTCTCAGCTTGGCGCATCAAAACGTTAATTTCTGCCTGTAATTCCTCAGCCGTTTTCTGGGGTGAATGCAGCCTAATTTGTGATTCAGGAATGATTTCCGAATCCTCGTCCATCCAGTTACGAACGATTTCGTACTGCCACTCTTTACCCCCGTTGCTTTGTCCTTTGGTCGAGCATTCGGGGTAATAACGAAGCCCCACTATCCACCCGTACTGCGTTAACTGTCCAAGATGGTATTTTGGTAGCTTCCAGTTGGGCGGCACGAAAATCGTGTTGTGGCTTTTGGGCTGTGGATCTGGTAAATTGTTATCACTTGTCATAGATCACCTTTGTGGTTTGTGAGTCCCCTCCGCTGTGCGATCGGCGGAGGGATTTTGAACTTGTGGCGTTGGTCAAAAACGTCATGCTTTTGGTAGTAGCGATCGCCAAAACTTCATTGAATTTTCAGTAATCTTGCTACGCCGTAACTAGAGGGAATGGTAATAAAAATAAATTAGCCATTTATCTCGCGCTTTACCATGTACGTTGATGTTGTTGAGCCTTCTGAACTAACGCTTTTTAACTTACCCCTTGAACTCTCTAATTTTGCGCCAGTTGTTAAACGAAGTCAGTACGTGCGATTGAGTCCGTTTTGGTTGGACGCTGGTTCTTTCCAAGTAAGCGATCGCACTTACAAAATTTTCCAAGTCGCAGACAGTCAATTGGTTAAACTTTCGATGCAAATTACTGATGAGGGTGGATTGCGAAATACCAAAACATCCGTTTACTATGGCGGCAAGATAATATGGCACAGCGAAACGGCGATCTGGATGCCGACCAATCCGGAAACCGTGGCAGGCAAGTCTATGGAAATTTTTTACTCGTTGACGCAGCAGCGAGAAGTCTGCCAAGTGCAACCCCCAAGACTAAAGCCAAGTGAAAGATTTATGGCGCTAAGACTGTCATTAGATCTGACACGAGCACAAATAGCGGACGCTGTGGGCGTTGGCGAGGAAAAAGTCGCTGAGTGGGAGAATGGATCTAATATTCCACGCCTGACGCTCGGACAAACCGTTCGACTTTGCAAAATTACAAAGCGCACGGTTGAGGATTTGGCTGATTTATTTAAACAATCTTGAGTATCTCCTCGCTGGGACTTTACCTAGTGTGCTATGCCCAGATCGGTTTTCGTTTCTCAGGACTTATGTGCGTTTTGTGAGTGTAATTATGAGACAGTTTGCGGACGGTAAAGACCGGGACATCACTAAAAGAGAATGGATAATGATGTCATTGATTCCGGGGATGATTGCCCTTGGCTGTGTTGGGGCTTACTTCAAAAGCAATAGCACTGGCAATTACTATGAGGTCAAGGAATCCGCAACAGCAGAAACTAAAGAACAGTGTCTCGATCGAGTATCGAAAGAAATACTTGAGCGTGAGGGCAATCAAGTTATTACCCGTGAAAATATGGATCGCTATTACAGCGAGTTTGTCGGTCGTTGTCAGCTTGAATAATATCTCCTTTTGGGTAGTTGTCTGGTTTGGTTATCTCGGAAATTTCCGAGATAACTTTGCCGAGTCTTCAAAATTTTCAATACCGAGTCTTTGGTTTGCTAGCCATGCTTCCAGCGCTATTTGCTTGCACAAGTCCTCAATCTGTGAGCCGTTCGCGTAACCTGGGAAAGTTCCTTCGTGTTTAGCCCAAAATTCCAAAAATTCTGGGGGATAAACCGCCACCGGAAGTGATTGCGGTTCTGGGGGATGGGTTGGATTGGCTTGGGATGCGATCGCGTTCATAGGCATTCGATAGCATGCTAAAGTGAGTAACACGTATATATTAAGTAGTAACGCTATCGAATTCAAAAGTCAACCCATAAAAAACGCTAAACCCGTCAGATTTCTGACGGGTTTTGTTTTGGTTTTGGAGCAGACTGGATTATGTTGTCACGCCAACGCCTGAGAGCGTCATTTTCAGCTCTCAGGCGTATAATTTTTTTTGTGCTTCATTTTCTAAAATAGCTACTTTTTCCTTTAGGTGCTCTACGTCTGCGCGTATTTGAATTAAATCGGGTACTTGTTGCGGCTCCCTAGCTAGGTAAGACTGGATAAATTCTTTGATTATCTCTGATGCCGATTTTCCTTCAGCAGTAGCCCTGCTCATGAAAGCTTCTTTCGTTTCGTCATCTACTCTAACGATGATTTGATTAGTTAGTTTATCTCCAGACGGTTTTCTAGCCATAACTATAGCTCAACGCATAAATGTAGTAACGCTTATTTTCTTATTTGTACTATATTTTCGAGAACTTGTAATTACCATATTGACATAGTAGTAACGCGTTACTACAATAGAGCTATACAAATCAAAAGGGCGATCGCACAGCCTGGAAAACTCGCGATCGCCCCTAGGGAAATCAAATGTAAATCTCGTTTTTAATTATGACACACCCCGTTTACTCCCGCGATTACCTTGCCAAACAAAAACGCCCGAAGTTGTGGGCGATTTGTAGCCAACTAGGCTTACCCAAATACCCCACCAACGACGATTGCGTAACTGAAATTCTCGCTTTCCAACAAGACCGCATTATTCCAGTTGCCGTTGCTGAAATTGTCGCTGACAATTTGGTAAACACAACATCAACAACTGCTGCTGGGGTTGCGTCTACCACCCAGCAGCTTTCTACTTGTGCAACTTGCCCTTATTTTGAATCTTTTGGTGAAGCTTCTGGGCGCGGCGGTTGTAAACTCCTTTCTCACCTCGTAGTCCGCACGCACCACCCCCGCACTTCGGATTGCGATAGATTGGCTGAAGCATTTGAACAAGCACAATCTGAGCAAGTTTCTGAAATCGCTCCTGAAATTGTTCAAACACCCGTTGCACAAGTTGAATCCAGCCCCATTGCTACTACCGACAACGGCGATGGCACTGAAACCGTGACTTACCTTGGTGAACCTATTGCAACCCTCACTGTGTCTTTTGTTGGTGTCGCAGCTAGTTATCTCGGTTCAGTTGTTGAAGTTTCCACAAAGCAGCAAGCCTTAACTATTCTTGAAACTGAAGCTCACCGCATTCTCAAAATCAAAAACCAACAGTCCAACTTTAACTGGCAGGGCTGGGGAACGACACCGGGTACTCACCGCATTGTCAACGCCAGTGAAGACCGCTATTATCCTTTAAATAAAAACGTTGACACTGCTGTCACGGGGGTCTTACGCGAAGAAGGATCTGTCGAGGAAGTTGAAAAACCCCAAGACTTGCGCGGTTACTCTTTTGTAACATCAACCGCACCCGTTAGCTTCTTGTCAAAGACACAGCAAACTCTATCTGCGGAATTTCCGCACCCTAGCACTTTAACCCGCGAGCATCGCGCAGCCTCCATTGAGGTTCTAGAAAAGCACGGTGATAAGTTCATTGTCCGCAATCCCAGCAACGGCAATCACTACGTGGTTGACCCCTTCAACCCCAATCCCAAAGAGCGATGCCAGTGTGGTGACACCCATTTTCGCGGCGTTACTTGCAAGCACCAAATCGCAGTTCTCAACGAATTCTGTACCAAAAAAGTAGCGCGGCAGTTAGAAGTAGGGGATGGTGTTGTTCAAGACGGTAAAATTTGGGAAGTAGTGGGACTGCGATCGCAAGTCGCCGAAGTTGTGCGGCGCGGGTTTTACAATATTTTGTTTACCCTTCGCCTCAAAGATCTAGAGGGTAATAGTAAAACGCTCACCCCCTATTCCGAGGCAGAGTTTTGGGTTATAAAATTTTAATTTCATAAGTGATGATTTTTTCATTCTCTCTAACCAATAAACTCTCAGAGCAGCTTAACAAACCTAATCCACTGCTGACTGGAGCTAAAACAGTAACTCGCCGCAATTGGTCTGAAAAGCACGCACAGCAAATCGTTTGTGCTTACCAAAAAGGTAACGGCACTCACCAAGCGTGGTCAAATATGCCCTACGTTAAAGGTGCCTATCGAATGGGCTTTGTTAGCCTTACATCGGTGCCTGTCTTTGAAAAACTAGCAAATATGCCAGAAGAAGACGTGCTAGCAGAAGGCGGTTTGTGGGCTTCTAAGCAAGAGTTTATTGAGTTTATCAAAATGACTCCTAATGACTTTGTTTGGGTTGTTAGATTTAAATTTTTCAACTAGCAAAAGCCATGATAGACATAGAAATCAGACAAGAATTACGGCGTATTATTACCGAATTTAAAAAGCCCCTTCCCGCCAACCAGCATAAAGTTAGAGACCTTCCCGGTACATCCAATCGCTGGATATATCTTCCCCACCAAGCAATTAGAGAGCGCCTTGACGAAGTCGCACCGGACTGGACTATCGACTATAGCGAGCTTCAGTATGTTGACAATAACTGTGTCTGTAGGTGTGGAATTACTATTTTGAGTGTGCGAAAGGAGGCGATCGCTTGCGTTCCTATTTCTTTACTTAGTAGTAACAACAAGGAGATGACTCGTGGTTCGGCAGCTGATAGGGTGGCTGCAGAAAGTGTTCGGAACGCTGGAGAGCAATGGGGAATTGGCAGATATCTTGACGACCAAGTATTTGTTTATAAATACCTTTGGGAGAATCGTCACCAGTTAGATGACGAGATGCAGGGTGAACTGCAAAAGCTCAAGTTGCAGCACTCAAAAGCTCTATCAGCGCCTCAACCACGAGCCAAGGAAGAAGGCAGTGTGTTGCACTCAATGACAAACACTTCACCAGTACTAACCATCACAGACGGTCAACGCAAGCGATTGTGGGCAGTCGGAAAAAACGAGTATAAGTTGTCTGATGCTCAAATCAAATCTGCCTACAAGCACTTCGGTTTCGATAAACCAGAAGCGATCGCAGCTAGCAAGTACGACGATGTGATGAGCTACATGAAAGCGCTCTCCCAACAAACTCAATCCCCCAACAACACCGCGATCGCGAATCCAAACGCGCAACCCACTTCTCCCCAAGACCTTTATCCCCACCACAAGGCAATAATCGAAGCCATTCGCCAGAAGACTGGACACAAAGGCAATTGGATTGTCGCTCAGTGCCAAGCTTACGGGTGCGATCGCACGGGCATGATGCCCCCCGAAAAGTTGGAACGACTCATCTGCGATATGTGTGCGGATTTTGCGGTATCGATTGGGACTGCGAGCGATCGCCAGGGTGCTCTTACCGCAATTGGAAGCGCGATCGCTTTCGCTAAGGGTTCCGGTCAGCCCGTGCTGGATGCGGCATTGGCGTGGTTGGAGCGGTATTCTGTGCCACCGTCAGTTAAGCGATAAGTCATTTCTAAATGGAATCCTCTGCCTTGTTTTACTCTATCCTCAACAAACAATCATGAACAACCGAAAACAAGCAAAACGAGTTTTAGGGGTTTTCTCGGTCAATAAAAATTTTAAAGTCTGTTGGAACAATCTCGACACCTATCAAACTTACAAAATCTACTTGGAGGGAGAGGGGCGGAAATTCTACCCCAAACAAGTGGGCAAAATCGTCACCGATGTGTGGCACGCAACCACCCCCAATTTTTTGATGAAAGACCATTTTGTGTCCGAGGTTTATTTGGTCAGCGGTCAGCATTGTGTGGCTGTAGGCTGGCGACCAAAGGGGAGCCTGCTTGTCTTTGACCTAGCTTCCTTGAATCCCGATTACAGATTTGTGGCTATTTGAAGTGCTCGACCAATTGCCCCAACGTCGTGAAACTTCGGGTAAAAAAATAACCCCTGCTGCAAGACAGGGGACATGACAATAAAATTCTCAAACCAATTCTATGCAAATCAAACTATTCTTGGCAGCTGCCCTAGTCGCGTTGCTACTCGTTTCCTCTATGCCGTCAGATGCGGCGGTTGTAAAATGCAAGCCAGAGATTAACAAATGCGGAAGCAGAAGAGGTGCTTAATGACTAAGCTTTTACTGTGCGACGTAGATGGAACTTTGACAGAAACCGTATCAGGCGCGACTTTCAAACAAAACCCCCGCGATGTTAAGGTGATGGAAGGTGTAGAAGCTGTAGAAGCTGTAGAAGCTGCGTTAAATTGGTATCGCGATCGCGACTGGCACATAGTGGGGATTAGCAACCAAGGTGGCTGTGCCGCGATCGACCAGAAGACTGGCAAGCCATTCAAAACGATTGAAGATGCGATCGCGGAAATGGCTTATACCCTTGAACTTCTCCCCCAGCTTCAAGCGATATATTTCTGCCCAGATTTCAAGGGGTATTTCTGCTACAAAGTCAGCAAGGACGGAATAACAAAATACGACCATTCTCAAAAAGCGGTACTGCTTCCATATGCTAACTATGATTCCTCAGTCGATGGCTACGAGTGGAAATTAGACGAGCAGTTAAACTTCAGGAAGCCCGGTGCGGGAATGATTAATCTCGCCCTCAAAGAGTTCGATTGCGACGGACTAAATATGGAAGCGGCTTGGATGGTAGGCGATCGCGAAGAAGATAAAGAAGCCGCTAGCAATGCTTTGATTCATTTTTGTCCTGCCGATCTGTGGCGATCGCGCTTCACAAAAGGAATTAAGGAATTTACGGGATTGAATCGAGACTTGATCTGGTTTCTAGAAGGAGTCGAGATTTAATGAGGGTGCGGAATTTCCGCACCCTAAAATAAGGTGGAAGATATTCTTCCGCCTAACAGTGTTATTACGCGTCTTCACCATCATCAAAATTAAAGTAACTGTCCTCCAGGTTTAAGATTTTAATCAACTTCCGCAAAACCACTGGATCGCCTCCCTGCTTTTCTAACAATCGAATGACAGAGCGATCGCATTCCAATTTCCGCGCTAAATCCTCTTGCGATAGACCCCTTGCAACGCGAGCAATTCTGATTGATTCTCCCAAAAGCTCATAAAGATCGCTCGACTCAACAATCAGCTTGAGAGTCTTCTTATATTTTTTGTTTATAAAGTCGTCGCCATTTTGGTTTTTGTCAGACCAAATTGGCTTTTTTTTAGCCATCTTGAAAACAACCGATAGTTAGATAAATTACATTAGATTGAGTTGACAAAAAATCAACAAAACAATTTTAAACAAACAAATTGCGTTTTTGTTCTAAGTAATCGCACTAGTTTTATGAGTAACAAAATCTTAGTGCCATCTATTCTGAGTTTTTTGATAGTTGGTTTTTGCGGATATTCGAGCGTCACTAGGCCAGAAACGACCTCGCAATGCATAACCACTTCGCTTGGCGTTCTGGCTTATTGGTCAAAGTCACCCAATCAAGGACAAGAGAATGAATAACTACATCGCCGTTCAGCCCCAACCTCCACCCAATGGAGTTGTTGTCACAGCTGAGTCTACGGGGCTGGTTCTGAGTGCAGTTGCGAGTGCAATTGCGATCGCGGCTGTAGCAGTCAAATTAATTTCCCAGTTCAATGACTTAATTAATTCTGTTAAAGAGTTGCGGGAAGATTTGTCAGAGCATGCCAAGCAAGAGGGACATGAAAAGTTGATTGAGCGAGTTGAAGATTTAGAAGAAAAAGTTTTTCTTCTTGATAAAAAACTAGACTTGCACATCTCTGATTATTTACATAACAGAGACATGACATTGCTCGTTACCAATGGGCTAGAGGAAACCATAAAACACAAATCGGAGAGATTTTCTGGAGAAATTAAAGACTTGCAAAAGTTTCTCCAAGCACAAAGTAATTTCAAAATTAGAAACTTTTATTCAGAGGAAAACAAATAATGCAATCGATTAAATCTTTAAAGCAGCTAATTGATGAGAAAGTTGCTGCCTTTTACGTCACCGAAGCTAGCCCGGAATTAATTAAAGAAATTCAATCAATTCTTGGGATAACTGCAACTGGAATTGTGGACGATCGCACAAAGGTTGCTTTGGGGAAATTTAAGAGCGAGCGGAATCTTCCCTACCTCGCAAGTCTAGGCGTACAAACGGCACAAGCGTTATTAGAGAGTGCTAACAAACCTAATTATTTATTGCTGACCAAAACTAACAAGAAAGACCAATACGGCTGCTTTGTGCTCTTGCTACAGTATTTCAAAAATGGTCAAGTAGTTGATGAATTGCCCATGCGTAGCGGTCAGGCTCGATGCCAAAATTTCCGCAAAGGAATTGACAGTAAATCTGGTAGCTTTGAACCGCTTCCAGAGGGGCGATGGAAGATTGAGCAGATATTCTGGGCAGGCGGCAAAGACAACTGGAATGCCAGCCATGGCGACGGCATTGGACCCGTATCCGTGCCATTGACTTATGATAGTCCAGAAAAAACCGATAGGAGTGCGATCGTTATCCACTGGGACGAGAATGCTCTTGAGGGCAAGCCTGGAAGTGCGGGTTGTCCGGTCACTTATACACTAGAGGCGATGAAAAAGGTGATTGGTTGGTTGCGGGATAGCGATCCAAAATACTTTTATGTAGATTGGAATCTTGGTACTTGCCCTGCGGTTAGCTTCCCAAAGCCTGAACCCCACAGCAGTACCTTGCCCCCTTGTGGGGTGGAACTAATCAAGAAATTCGAGGGTTGTTTTCTCAATGCATACCCCGATCCTTTAACCAAGCGCGAACCCATCACGATTGGCTGGGGTTCAACCAGAAAACGCGACGGTAGTCCGTGGAGGCTTGGGGAGAGTATTTCACAGCAAGAAGCAGACGCGCTTTTGATTCTTCAGGTGGAAAGAGACTACTTACCCGATTTGGCGAAAATACCTTGTTGGGGTGAACTCAACCCCAATCAACGAGGAGCGCTACTCAGTTTTGGCTACAATTTGGGTAGCAAATTTTACGGCGCTCCCAACTTTACCTCAATTACCACAGTCTTGCAAAATCGCGATTGGTCCAAAATCCGCGAAACTTTCATCAAGTATCGCAACCCTGGAACGAATGTTGAACAAGGACTGAGGAGACGAAGAGAGGCTGAAGCTGACCTATTTCTGACTCCGTATTAGTGTTTTAATACAAACCTCAATTTATAGCTCTCAACGCCCGAAACCCTTTAAGAGTGGGGCGAAAAGTGCTTAATTGCAAACCCGCCATTCGTTTCTATTAGTTCGCTCAATTTTGTAGCCCATCCACACCAGAATGCCATCCTTTGAGGGTGGCATTGTTTGTTTGTTTAAGAGGGATAAAAGGGCTGGGCGATCGAGTGTAACCCCCTCCTTAGCCAAAAAGTCCAACAAATAATTGATAGCTATACAGCGATTAACTGGGCTGAGATTGGACAAGCCATCAGCTAGCTGCATCATCTGAACTGGTTCGCGAACTTCCGCAAACGAGGTTTCCTCCTCAATTGGGTTGAGTTCGCGAACGTTTGCAGAACGAGTAAGATTGCGCTCAATTTCTTGACTGCCAAACCTTTCAGCCAAAAATTCTTCTTCCTCACTCTTACCAACAGCTGCATGGTATTGGTCGAGCAGATCGAGGTCAGAGCTTGTGATATAAGATTTGCCAGATACTCTGGTTGTTTGGATTTGACATTTGTTTAGGTACTCGTACAGCTTAGTCTTTTTTATACCAAAGTGCTCTTGTAGGCTAGCTACTGGAATGCGATCTATCTCTGATGTGTTCACGGACGTTTGCGGAAACTTCAATAATTAATTTATCAGTTATCTTATCTGCGGATTTTCCGCACCCTAAGAACTAGTTATCAAAACCAGATGACCAAAATAAAGATACCAGCGATCGCCATCAACCACAAATCGGATCGGCGTATGCGAAATTTGCGTCCTCGACTGCCGTAAGAGTAACTACCGTAAGAGTGACCCCCAGTTTTAGACCATAAAAATTTTGTAAGTCTCCAAGGTCTAAAATGCTTTTTGGTTTGTTTCCAAGCAAATTTGCCAAGCCATTTAAAGGATTGTTGGAAACCATAGGCAATATTGTCTAATAGTTTTTCTGTGGGCGATCGCGTGTCATCTGCTTCATCTGGCTCAAAGTCAATGTGAGTATTGATGAATACAGTGTTAATGCCTGTTGTGTTTTTTGCCATCAATGCTCGTCTTTCGGCATCATACCCAGCATTACCCCAGTTAGGTTTCATGCCAATTACCACGCGATCAGTGTGGTTAGGGACGTAAGTTTTATACATTTCAATCTGTCCCATGGCTTCTCCCATATCTTTGGTAGTAAGCCATTTTTTGCATTCAATGATTATGATTCGCTCTTTGCCAGTAGAGTCAATCTTGGTAGCCAACAAATCTATGCGACCAGCGCCAACCGTTTTGTTGCCTATCCAAACCTCATCTTTGACCGTGTAACCTTGATCTTCAAGTTTCCGTTTAGCATACATTTGCAACGTATGCTCGTTCCATTTTTTGTTCCAACCAGCACGCTTTGCAAATTTATCAGGGGAGATGTAATTTTTATTTGGTGACGAGTGCATTCTAATTCCCCCTTGTTCTATAAACGTGTCCGAGCATATCGAAAATGGTCTTGAGGCGATCTCGTAAGCTCAACCCCTCAACTTCTGTCTCAGTCCCTCTACCAGGACGCACGCCATAAACTTTGCTTAAGATATCGTCCTGGTTGCTGAGATTAGGCAAGCGACCGCGTGACGCTTCGTAGCGCCATCTGAGAAGAAACTCTACATATTTAACTTCTAGTGTGGTAATCGGGGTATTTGGAACGGGACGCGGCAATGGTTCTTGTGGTTCAACAAAGCCTAGCATCTCCTCTTTGTGGCGCATTTCTTCCATCAACCGCCTAGTTCCGGCTTCTTCTTGAAAACTCCTATCAATCTCCTCAAGACTTGGGGCTTCAAGTCTACCTTCTGCGACCATGCGATTAATAGATGCTCGGTCTACTCCAGATCTGGGTATTTGCCCCATAAAGGGAGTAGTAATAGGTCTAAGAATAATTTCATACCCGTCATGGGTTAAGACTGGTTCCGGCGTCTCTGCTAAATGAAAGTCAACCATTAACTCAGGGAAGAGTTTTTTAACGTTTTTGATCGGCGTCTGATGCCAAATCGTAAAACGTAATTTTACATCGCTGTTGGCTTCAATCATGCATAGCTTAATTTCTACATCTATGCCATGACCTCTATAAAATTCTTGGAATCTACGTCCAATGAGTTCATGAGGCTGTATACCGCGCATACGGGGAGGAATCTTCAACCGTTTCAATTCCTCATCCGCGTACATTAGACGCGCAGTCAGTTCATTTTTCTCGTGCTCAAGGCGTGCGATCGCATCTCTCAAAGGCTTCAACTTATTATTTACATTGTGCTCAACATTCTTTTTAATTACTTGCTTGTTGTCCTCATTCCATTTAGCTTGCAGTTCGTTGAACTGTATCTGCATAGCCTCGTTAAATCCTTCTTCTTCTCCTTGTTTCCATGCTTGCACTTTCTGTTGCTCTAACTCAATATGCGATCGCAACTCTTGTTCTTCGTAAACCTTCTGGTTCTCCCACGAACGCTTTAAACTATCAATCTCACTTTTCAGTAGTTCACGCTCTGATGCTATAGCTGTTTCTTGTTGTTGCTTTTCAGCCTTCCAAATCTTCACTTGTTGCTGAAATTCTGCATACCCAATAGTTTTTTCTGCTTCCCATTCCGCTGTCAGCGTTGCAATGGTAGCCCGTGCATCAATCTCTAGTTGATCGACTTCTTTTAATCGCTTTGAATAATCTGCTTCTAATTCGTTGCGCCTAGCTTCAATCTCAGCCTTTACAATTTTCTGTAAACGCGATCGCTCTTCTTCAGCTTCACGCTTAACTTTTTCTATTTCGGCGTTAACATCTTGCCTAATTTTCTCCAAATCTGCCAGATCTAAATCAACCTGTTTTCTATCAATACCTATTTTTTGAGCTTCTCGTGCCAACCTTTCTTGTTCTTCTATGGCTAGTTCTCGTTCTTCTGTAATCTCATCCCTAGCATTCATATACTTGTGAGCACCTTTCAGCGTGGTGATTAACCCAGCTGTCCCTGTTATCAAGGCAGCTGCTACTTTAATTTTTGGATCGATACCCTCTACAAAAAGAGCGATGACCCCTACTGATGTTGTTAGTAAAATTTTATTCATAAGAAACGTAGTAATCTAAATTTAAGTCGCTATGGAAAAATTTTCTCTTACGGACTACACGAGAAAAATGGAGGCAGCCTTAAAACAATTTAGTAAATCTGTATTAGAGCACGACTAGACCTACCAAGGTTGCCTCCATTTTTTGGGGTCAGGAGTCTTACACGTACAAAAACGGGCAGCCCTATTTGGGATATCCTGCACTTACCCCTCGCTGAAACAAGGGGCTTGAGGGCTGCCCGTTTTTGAGGGGACATTCTAGGTCAAATGAGAGTGCGATATTTATTATTTGAGAGCAGATGCAGTAATTAAAGCGATTAGTAGAATAATCAAACCCGTTGTGTACATCAACTTAGGTTCAATCAAATATAGAATCCACAGCCCTTTGATTAGTGCATACCCTAACAAGACGATTGTAAGCGTAGCGATCGCCCAATAAGACTGATAAGGTTTGATCACGAAAGAATCTCCACGCCTTCAACATTCCCAGACCCAGTGTCAACGTGTCCGTATTCTGGTAAAGCTTGTTGACTTTGCCCCTGTTGACTAGCGATCTGATTAATAGTATTTTGCGCTTTTTGGGCTTTTACGCCCCACTTAGCAACAGAGGCTTGTTGTACGGTTAGCTGATATCCTCTGACCTGCTGATTGTTTTGAGCAGTCTGAGCATAATATTCAGCGTCAGTTTTTGCAATTTGAACTTTGCTGATTTGAGATGAGTGCTTGTAAGCGTACTCAGAAGTCCGTAACTGTGCGGTCGCTGTCTTGATCATCTGAGTAGCAAGATTAGCTTCACCTTCTTTGACAGCGTAATGATTAGTAGTTGCGTAAATTTGCGTCAACTGCTTATCTTTTTCTACATCACTCATTTTGTTGTCAGTAGCCGCGATCGCACCCTTCACGTCTATTGCTAATGACGCAAGAGGTACATCCATGTACTGACTATAAACAACACCACCAATGCCATTAGAAGAACCTCTTGTTTGTGGCTCTCCTCCAGAGTCTTGTTGAACTACTGGCTGTTCGCTGATTGGTTGAGGTTCAGGGGAAACATCCCCAACATTATTGCTTTCATTATTATCAAAAGTTGGGATCTCTGGCTTATAAGAATCGGAGAAAGAAAAAGTATTTTCTTGTTGTTGTTGTTTCTTGCGTGGCATAATTTTGTCCTCGTAATTTAGTATGAGTCTTCGTCAAAACCAGATTCAAAAAAATCCGTGTCTGTAACAAGTTTTCCCGTTGCTGTAAGTTTTGCAGATGCGATCGCGCTATCCAGGAACGCGATTTTTAGCTTTAGCGTTTCGATGTCCTTTTCGGTAAGTGACTTGGCTTTTTCTAGTTCAGCCACATTCCAGAGTATTTCAGTTTTAGTGACTTCTAAGCGTGAAATGAATTCGGAGGCGATCTGGCATTGGGCATCAGTGTAAAAGTTCATTCTCTGAATCCTTCTAGATTTGCAAGATTGATGATAATCGGATTGGTAATTGGTTGTAAAATTTTCAACTTGTTATCAGTCAATCCTTGTAGTTGAGTGACAGTTTCGGTTAAGCGATCGCTGGGAGTTAATATTCTTGTTCGCTTCATGATAACGGTAAGATTTTTGTGTTTGACTTCCGTCAATCCGAAAAGTTAGATTTCAGAAGTATTGACGAGTTGTATAGTACGTTGCGACGTTTTTTTATTATGACTTCCACTTCCGTGGGAGAGCGACAGCGAAATTTTTCAGACATATACCATACCATGTACGTCAACAAAAACAGGCTCGCATTTATTATTTTGTGGTTCAAAATTGATATTAAATAAATCTCTTGCACGGGCTTTGAGAACATATTTAATGTTGGTGTATTGGCAAGAGTTAATATCGAAGTTGGGGTCATGTAAAAGGACTTTGAGCGCCATGCTTCTTGCTTGTCGTTGCGATAGACCACACGCTTGAAGCAATTTTTCTAAAGCTTGGGTTCGGCGTTCGTAGTCCCGCTCAAAAGCGTCTAGTTCTAAATCATGCGTTGGTTGTTCAGTCCAGCTAAGCATTTGTAGAATTGTTTTTTTGCAAAATTTTAAAACCTGACCAAACATAAAAATATCCTTTTCCGCACAAGTACTTTGAGTAAGAATCCGCCAAATTTCAGTTTCCACTAGGAGCAGAGTTCCTGAAGATTTTTTCTGAGACTGACTTGACTGAAATGCCAATCTTGAATTTGCGATTGGGGCTTTCCCAATATCTGACATATTTCTTCGGGGGTTTTCCCTTGTATAAGAAGGTCAATGATTAAATTGTCTTCCTGGTTCTCCTGAACCGTAGCATCAATTTTCTTCTGGGCAGATTCAGAAAATTGAGAGAAAGTAACGCCAAAAGTAGTTTGCATGAGGTCATCAACGTTGTAGTTAGACGCTCGCAAAGCACGGACGCGATCGCGCAACTCATCTGATTTAAATTGCTCGTGCTGATAGTCAGCAATAGCACGTCCCATCTGTTCTGCTTGAAGCAACTCAATCTCTTTCTGACGCTTTAGATAAGCAGCTTCAATCGTCAAGCGAATGTTCTTTTGTTGAATAGCGTCAACGCTTGCAGTAACAAGTTTTTGGGTAATCTGGTGCGCCTCAGCAAAAGATTTGATAGCGGATTTATTGGGTTCTCCAGACGGATTAACAAGTTCTGACAACTTACCGTCAGGTTGCTTAATACCCTGTGACTCGGTTGTTCCAGATAGTTGAGGTAATTTTGGCTGTCCGCCAATCTTTGCAACAGTTGACAGAATGCGCTTAGCTACGGTTTCCGATACTTCTGTTTCCGGATTGTCGGCGTTAACTCGACAAGATAAAAGAATAGGTGCCAGCTCATCAAAACTCATCTCTGTCTGGTTCATAAGATCTTTGACTAACATAGTTCTTCCTCGATTTCTCTCCAAAAATTAGGATGACTCTTCACGTATTTGGCGACTGCAAATCGTTTATTATTCCTGGTTAAACGCACTCCTAAGCGCCTGTGATTTTTAAATAAGTTGCCGATCGCAATCAAAATTTTTGCTTCAAGTGGCGTAAAGTCAGGGCGGTCAGGAAACACTCTCCTGATTTTCCTTTTACCCGCTTGATACAGCCGTTCGCTATACGGAGATGGCAACTTAGCAGATACGCGTCTTAAATTTTCGACCTTGGCGTAGTAGTCTAAAACATCGTCCATCCAGAATGGATTACGCTCTTGAACGCTCGCCGCATAATCGGGGCAATTTTCCCAAGCTATTTCTCGATAGATACATAAAGTGCGATCGCTTATCCTCATGCGATCGCACAAGTCGTGTACTCCCATTGGCTTGTTTATATGTCGCGTATCGTAGATGCCCGCATCTACAATCACAAGCCCGCTCGGAATAACTACTAAATAGTCTTCTGGCGGGGTCTCCAAGCGAGTTGCGTACATAATCATCTACACTAATTTTATTCATCACTTGAACCGAAGGCTTGACCAGAAGCCTTGATTTCAGTTTCTACAATAAAAAACCCCAACTCGTTGGGGTAGTGTTTCTGCAACCATTGATGGTTTATGCAACCCTATTGGCTTGAAGCGATTGATGTAACAATCCAAAATAACGTTTTACATACACCTTGGGTTCTACGTACCTCTCGCTTTCAGGGTCAGCCAACCAATTACGAATAGTTTCTTGTGGATACTGCGTCAGTCTGTGCAGCTGGTAAAGACTTAACCCGTGCAACTCCTTAAACTGTCGCGGGTGGATTGGTTCAATATCTAGTTTTGTCATAGACTTTAATAGCCCTTGTTACAGCTCTTTCTGTGATTTAGGGAAGTCCTCTAGAGACGTGGTGGAGCACGTCTTTAGGGGCGCACCTTGTCTTGATGTGATGATAACATTTGATGCATAGGTTCACCACTGCATCATCACGAGTTCTAATTATGGATATTGACAAACTTATAGAGGCGTTGTCAAACGCTGGCATCATTCAGCCCATTCAAAAAAAAAGAATCACGACCTCAGAACTTCCAGCGACGTTATACATCAAAATGTTGATTGCGAGTATGGCAACCAAAAAATCGCTATCAGCTTGCATTTCAACGGCGATGGAAACTTACACCATACGAAACGAGGAAAAGCATTTCAATGAAATCAAAATGCAAGCGGCGGCGACTGGTAAAGAATTAGAAGCGTACTTGGCAGAGCAAATCGCTGCGAAGCTGGCAGAAAAAAACCCGGAGTAACTGGGTACTGCACCACTCCTTTTTGAGTGAAGACTGAAACAAATAGCTAAAAAATGTGCCAAGACCGCCGGATGACAAAACCCCGCTAACGCACCCACTGAAAGGCGGTCTATCCCTGATTAAAAGAAGCAACACTAAAGTCAGGGTAATCGTGTGATCCTGAGAGATGGAAGTTATCGGAATTTTTAGTACTTCTCTCTCCTTTTCTCGCTCCCGATGGGTATGCCTCGTCAATAGCTTTGCAGGCTTGCTGCTACTATATATGCACGGGTAATCCAAACACGTCGAGAACGCATGGGTAGAACCACTAACCCTTACACAGCTACCATGCCAAATGCCTTTCTGGCTGCTTGGGTAGCAAGTAAACCCTGTTTTTCAACTTTCAACCTGGGCTTTTGGTAATATCTCGCAAAAAAACGTAGACCTATATTTCGGGCGGCGTTCAGATCGGCATTGCCTCTATGTTCAACGGTGTCGGAACAAATATAATTTGGCGCTCCCGTACTGTAATCAACTTTCTCCAATGATTTATTCATGATTATTTGAAAAAGTCTGGCGACATCAGTACTAAATTGAGCTTCTATTCTGGAAACTAACGAATCTTCTTCTTCGTTGCCATTACATAATGCACAATGCCTGCTTGTATCTTTTGGTGAGACTTGAGCCGTGATAATTCCATAAGACTGAAAAGCTTTGTATTTGGTTCGTTTCCGAATTTTCGACGAGAGCCAATAAGCTCTTTTTTGATTAGAACGACGGCTAAATTTCGCTCTATCGGGTCGAAGATTAGTTAAACACTCAAATACAATTACTGTCGCTCCATACTGATGAGCAAAGTCAGCTATACGTTTAGAGATTCGATGAGATTCGTAATTATCTCTATTCTTAATTTTCTCAAAGCGTTGAGAATTATCACCAATCTTTTTAACTCCAAAACCTTTATTTGTCTTGGAACTAGCTACTGCAATTAAACCTAACTCACGCTTCCTACGATGTTGGATAGTATCATTACCCTTAACAAAGAGAGTGGCAATCTCGGTAACGCTACCCGTAACGTCGGAGTGTAGAATTGTTGCTACAGCTATATCACCATCAAGATTTAGATCTACGTTGCAAGTTGTTAATCCATCAGGGTTCAATGCTTGTTGAGCCAGTTTCCCGTTGGATTTGACTTGTTTAATCACAGGAACATGAAGATGTAACCTATCTTTTAAAACCAGCGTGGGACTTCCCCATTCATAACCATAAGGAAGTTCTCTACCTTCTAGGTTGATAGGCTGCTTCATAAAAACCCATCTGTTGCCTGTCCACAGTTTTAATATGATTGATGAACCGTCAAACTCCTTGTACATCCCACGATAGAAAGTAGGATGAATGTTTGTATAATTACGAGGTGGTAGCGGTGGTTTATCTGTGAACTTTTTCGGAGTGTATTTCTGGCCCTTAGCTTCAGAAATGGCTAATTTCTTGGCTTGTTTTTCTTCATGCTTATCTCTACGTAACTCCCATTTTTTATAGTTCGAGTCCCAAGACTTTGCTATACCAAAAGCGGTTTTAATGCAAGAACGACGCATGTCTTGAACTGTGTTGATCTGCAAGGGAATTTCCGGGGAGGGTCTTTGTTTGGTAATTAATGTTAATTTCTCTACAACGCTATACAAGTCATCAGATTTTAAATTGAGTAGCTCTAAATTCTCCAGAAATACCAAAACATAAAACTCAGTTGTATCTGCGTACAATTGTTTGGTAGTAATAATATGTTTAACTATTTCTTCCCTGTAAGCAGTTTCACTTTTAGCTCTTAATATCACTGTCTTTTGAACTTCAATATGTCCTTTGACTCGCCCCACGTTGTATCACCTCCTTCGCTTGACTGTTTTAGTATACAAAAATGTCCCCGACATTTCCGATTTAGACATCATTCTTCATGGAATCTTCATCTAATTTTTCTACTTCTAAAGTTTTTCTGATCGGTTTTTCATACTTTCGCAAGCCGTAAAGCCTTGCAGAAAAACAATGCATGATTGCTAGCAGATCTTGCACTAACTCTTGTTGAGGAGAAAGCACGACTTGATTCAACACAATAACTTTACAATCAAATTGAGCACAAAGCCAAACTACAAGGTCAAAACCGAACCTGACCAACCGATCTGAATAAGCTACTACTATTTCTTTTACTTCGCGATTAATCACTCTTTCTAATATCG
Source organism: Scytonema hofmannii PCC 7110 (assembly GCF_000346485.2). Lineage (NCBI taxonomy): Bacteria > Bacillati > Cyanobacteriota > Cyanophyceae > Nostocales > Scytonemataceae > Scytonema > Scytonema hofmannii. The sequence goes on along the minus strand of NZ_KQ976354.1, from coordinate 4,509,334 downwards.
ATAAAAGCTTTTTCCGCTTAAAGTTCAACCCCGAACCTACTTCGTAAATCATCTCTCCTTTAGGGTAGCGCGAGCGTAAAAAATCTAACTGCCGTTGCAAATCATCCTTTTGAGAATGCGTTGAGACTCGTCCATATATGATGACTGCTCGGTCGTCCTCCCCAATCATCTTTCTGAGGGAGGTCACATCGTATCGGCGATAACCACTCTCAGCTTTGATAAAGTCAATTTTCCCGGCGTCTGCCCACTTAGCTAGAGTTTTTGGATGAAAGCCTGTTAGTTCTGCGGCGTCTTTAGGACTGATATAAGGCATAAACTCAGAAATAGTATTAGATATCTTAAAATTAACACTAATTCCGACTTGTTCCATGAAACCGTTACTAGCTACGTCTCTCCCATTCCTTGATTTTATCTCGCAAGCCTTCTACTTGACTTTCCAATGCTCGCCTCTCTGCATGCCACAGCATTGGGTGAACATCGTGCGGTCGCTCTTGTGGATACTCACTCAACGCTTGCTCAAACTTGATTAGCATATTCTTGGATATTTGGTACTGATGAAGATTTTTTATCACTCTGTTATCCCCAGCACGTCTGTGACAAGGCGCGTATATTTTTATTTTATTGACAAAATTCTTAACAGTGCATGGAGGATAATTTTTGTAATCCTTGCCGTGACTAAAAAACACATAAAAAAGTTTATTGCGTGTATTGTCAATAAAAAGAGTGCGGAAAATCCGCAGATAGATTAAGGTTTGTGTTTCAAGCTTTCCTCAAACACCCTACGCTTCTCGCTACCCGAAATCCAGCGATTGTAAATTTTCAGATAAACCCCAGCTTCATGCCCCGACCAACTAGCAGCCACAGCAACGGGTACATGATATTCGGTTGACATCCTTATACAAAACGCATGCCGCAAGCAGTAGGCGGTAAAGGGCAATTCGCGGCGGTTAAAAGTTTTGCTAACCCGATTCCCGTAGTCTTTGTAAGTTCTGCCTGTCACCGATGGTCTTCGCACTTCAAATAGCCGCCACTGTTCCGCCCACTGGGGGTGATAGGGGTAAAGTTCCCTTGCTCCCGTTTTTCCTTCCAATACTTTCAGCAAGTGCGGCGGCTTGGGTGAAATTTCACAGAAGAACAACTCGTGCGGTCTTAATCCATAAGCTGCCAGCACGCCATAAGCCCACTGCCAATCAGCGCGATCGCCCAACCTCTCCCTCGCCAATTCAATTTCTCCCGCCGATGGGATGTGCCTTGGGGATGTCTCCCCAACTCCGTAGTTCCCAATGTACGGTGACAAATCTATCGTGAGTCCGGCGTATTTTGCCAGTGCTGTCAGTTTCTCGCATACCAATTTGCGCTTGCGGCTGTTTGCTGGAACTTGTCCGATAGCCTTAATCAAGTTTTCTGCCGACAACTCCCCGTTCAGCAGGTGCCACGCTGGAAGGTAATCGGATTTCCAAGTTGTCTCGGTGGTTCGCGATCGCCCTCTCCTGTTAAAATAATCTTCCTCAAATTTAGCAACCCACTCCGCAACTTCACCCTTGGGTTGCTCGACTTCAACATAGTCGCCCCAATCAAAACGAACCGAAGCGATTCGCCCACCCAACAACTTTGCTTCAGCCTCAGCCTTCTGGAATCCCCACGTGTTGGCATAAATCCCCAGTGAAATGTCTTGCTGACTCCACACTACTCTTTTGCTTCCTGGCTTTGGCGGCAACGTTGCACGAAGCGATAGACGATCGCCCCTCTGTCTCACACTCACACCAATTTTCCCCGCCTTCAGCCGATTATTGACTGCTTCTAGCGTCCATTTGTCTGCTGTCACTTTGTCCTAAAATTGTCCTAAATAAAATGCGCGTATATGCATATTCATGCTTATTTAAGCATATTCAAAGTGTTAAAATGACGGTGCAGATCACGCTATTAATGACAAAGGGCAGAAAGCAGAAAACTCCTCAAACCCTTCTGCCGTCTGTCTTATAACATCTGCCTTTTCTCAAAGCCAGCAGTCGGATTTGAACCGACGACCTTCCGATTACAAGTCGGATGCACTACCACTGTGCTATGCTGGCATTCTTACACCTTATACGATAACTGTAAGGTTTATCGCTTTCAGGCATTGCACTAGTTCAGGATTGTAGCATAGATATTCTTGTTATGCAACAGCTAACCCAAAAATATATTTATTCAAATTTTTTTTGGACAAGACAGGGTAAAAGAACGAAAATAAAAGATTGTTCGATCGCACATCAACAAGCATGGCAGGGTTGAAAGGACGAGATTTATTAAGTTTGGCAGACTTCACTCCCACGGAAGTTCAAGAACTTTTGCAAATGGCAAGCCAGCTAAAGTCGCAACAGTTGAGATTGCGATGCAATAAAGTACTGGGTTTGCTGTTCTCCAAAGCATCTACTCGAACTAGAGTCAGTTTTACTGTAGCGATGTATCAACTTGGTGGACAGGTTATCGATCTAAATCCCAATGTCACTCAAGTGAGTCGTGGAGAACCCGTGCAAGATACGGCACGAGTTTTAGATAGATATCTAGATATTTTGGCAATTCGTACCTTTGCACAGCAGGAATTAGAAATTTTTGCCAACTATGCCAAAATTCCCGTCATTAATGCCCTCACCGATTTGGAACATCCCTGTCAGGTATTGGCTGATTTGATGACAGTCCAAGAATGCTTTGGCTCCTGCGCGGGTTTAACCTTAACCTATGTTGGAGATGGTAATAATGTGGCAAACTCCTTGTTACTGGGCTGTGCTTTGGTAGGAATGAATGTGAGAGTCGCCTCACCCAATGGATTTGAACCAAATGCAGCAATTCTAGAAACAGCACGCTCAATTGCAGGTGGAAAAACTCAGGTATTGCTGACTCAGGACCCTGAAGCAGCAACAAAAGGTGCTCATGTAATTTACACCGATGTTTGGGCAAGTATGGGACAAGAAGAAGAAGCTGATGACCGATTGCCAGTTTTTCAACTTTACCAAGTGAACGATCGCCTATTAAGTCTTGCCGATCCTAGGGCAATTGTTTTACACTGTTTACCAGCACATCGCGGTGAAGAAATCACCGACGAGGTCATGGAAGGTTCCCGATCGCAAATTTGGAACCAGGCAGAAAATCGAATGCACATCCAAAAAGCTTTACTCGCAAGTCTTTTAGGAGCAGAAGAAATATAAAAAAGAAGTTAGGAGTTTATGAGTTAGAGGTTGTAAAATGTAAAATGTGAGTATTTATTCCTCTCTCTTCACTCCTCTCTTCTCACCCAATTCCAAAGTTTTTTAATAAAAAATCCAAAATATTCAAAATAAATAGTGCATAGAAAGGTTTTTTGTAGTACTAATGTTCTAGGAACATTTGTATTTTCCTGTCTATAAAATTATGGAACGTCTAACAGAAGCTCAAAGAGAACTTTACGAATGGCTGGCAGAATATATACGATTGCACCAGCATTCACCTTCTATCCGACAAATGATGCAGGCAATGAATTTAAAATCCCCTGCACCCATTCAAAGTCGCTTAGAACATTTACGTACCAAAGGGTACATTGAATGGAATGAAGGTAAGGCGCGAACAATTAGAATTTTGCGACCATTAAAGCTAGGTGTCCCCATTTTGGGTGAGATTGCAGCAGGGGGTTTGATAGAACCAGTCACTGAAGCGGAAGAGTATATAGACCTCACCAGTATGACGTTACCTTCTAAAACTTATGCTTTGCGGGTAACAGGTGACAGCATGATTGAGGACTCTATCGTTGATGGAGATTTGGTCTTTTTGCGTCCCGTACCAGAACCAGAACATCTCAAAAATGGCACTATCGTTGCCGCCAGAGTTGATGGATATGGTGCAACTTTAAAACGATTCTATCGTGAAGGCGATCGCGTCACCCTCAAAGCAGCAAATCCCAAATACAATCCGATAGAGGTAAACGCCGTTCAAGTACAAGTGCAAGGTTCCCTAGTCGCCATCTGGCGTAATTACAACTAAATAATAGGGAATGGGGAATGGGGAGTAGGGAGTGGGGACATTTTCCTTATTTCCCCACTCCCCACTCACCACTCACTACTCCCCAATACCATATGTACTTGTTAAAAAAACGAATTTCACAACTGCCAACTTCCAACACGGTAGAGGAGACCAATTTAGCAACATATCTCCTCAAGTCACCATTTGTAGGTGAAAACAAAAGCAAATATCAAACGCAGGAGCCATCATTACCCGGCTGCCCTAAAATGCCTATATCCATCGAATTGCGGGGATATCAGCGACAAGCGATTGACAATTGGTTTGCTAACAAAGGTAGAGGAACCTTGAAAATGGCAACTGGTAGTGGGAAGACAATCACTGCACTTGCCATTGTTTGCGAACTCTACAAGCAAATTAACTTGCAAGCAGTGTTGGTTGTATGCCCATACCGCCATCTTGTTACTCAATGGGCGCGAGAATGTGAAAAATTTAATTTGCAACCCATCCTCGCCTTTGAGAATGTACGCAATTGGCAGAGTCAACTTTCCACACAACTCTACAACATCCGTTCTGGTTCTCAAGCATTTTTGACAATTATTACCAGCAACTCTACTCTAATTGGCGATGGCTTTCAATCTCAACTCAAGTACTTTCCTGAAAAAACTTTGATTATAGGAGATGAAGCACATAACCTCGGCGCGCCCCGATTAGAAGAAAGTTTACCCCGGCGTTTTGGGCTGCGGCTAGCTTTATCTGCTACACCAGAAAGATATTTTGATGAAGATGGAACTCAATCTATATTTGGATACTTTGGCCCAGTTTTGCAACCAGAGTTTACTTTAAGAGATGCGATCGCGCAACGTGCTTTAGTCCGTTACCTTTATTACCCCGTACTCGTAGAATTAACAGAAACAGAAAGCCGCGCATATGCTAAACTCACACAAAAAATTGGACGAGCACTTTTGTATCGAGAACGGGAAAATGTTGCACTAGGAAATTTTGAAGACAACGAAGACTTAAAACCCTTGTTAATGCAAAGAGCAAGGTTAGTAGGTGCAGCCGAAAATAAGCTATATGCTTTGCGCGAACTGATGCAAAATCGCCGAGACACCACCCATACCCTCTTTTATTGTAGTGATGGTTCACTTGATGTCACTCAGCGTTCTGATTTACATCAAGTAAAAGCCGTTGCCAAAATATTAGGTACTGAGTTGGGTTACAGAATCAGTACTTATACCGCCCAAACACCATTAGCAGAAAGAGAAGTTTTGCGCCGTCAATTCGAGAGTGGTGAATTACAAGGTTTAGTCGCCATTCGCTGTTTAGACGAAGGAGTCGATATTCCTGCTATTCAAACTGCTGTGATTTTGGCAAGTTCTGGCAATCCCCGCCAGTTTATTCAAAGACGCGGACGGGTTTTACGCCCCCATCCCGGTAAAGAACGTGCAACCATATTTGACATGATAGTTTTACCACCAGATCTAGATAGGAACACGTTAGAAGTTGAGCGCAATTTACTGCGGAAGGAATTACTGAGATTTGTAGAATTTGCCGACCTAGCTGATAATGCAGGTGAAGCCAGGATGAAGTTGCTCAATTTACAAAAGCGCTACGGTTTATTAGATATATGAACTGATTTGATGGGAACTTTAACTGAAGCTTTAGAAAGAATTATGAATTGGCAGTATAAGCATCAGCCAGAGTATGCTGCTTCCTTTCTACCAGGGCTAAAAACTGATGAAATTGAGTCAGTAGAAGAAGAATTGGGATTTAAATTACCCAAGGAAATTTATGACCTTTATCAATGGAGAAATGGAACAGAAGAAGATACTAAGGCGTTATGCTTTCCTTCCATACAGTTTTTACCTCTTTCTAGAGCCATTGAATACAGTCAAGGATGTAACGAATATATTGAAAGTGGAAAAGAATTTGTAACACAGGAAAGTGAATGGTATGAAATAAGTCCTTTGTTTGTATTTATTGAAAATAACTGTAACTTCTGTGGTGTTCCTCTTATTGACTATCAAAGAGAAAAATTACCAGTAGTTATTTTACTTGAAGCGTCAATGCCAAAGATTTTTTATACAAGTCTAACTGACATGATGTTGACGCTAGCAGAGTGCTATGAAACAGGGGCTTATTACTTAAATAGAGATGGATACATTTGCGAAGATGAATGCAAAGCTGCTTCCGTATTACGTAAATATAATGCTGACATTGGCGAAAGAGCGCTTTTGACTTGTCAATCTTTGCTTCTACAGCCACTAGACTCTTCCAATAGTAAGTTAATTGGACAAGTTGCTGAAGCCACAATGGCGATCACTAGATTTAAAGATCCAAGAAGTGTTAAATTATTGCTAGAAGCCTCACAATATTTAAGTAGAGCTAAAGGTCTTTGTAGAGATGGAGTTTATTCTTGGGTACTAAAGGCTTTAGGTAAAATATGCGATTTTAGGGCATTGCCACCACTAACTAATGCCTTGCAAGATTGCTCTCTCCTTATTAGGAAAGAAGCTCAAGACGCTTTGTCAGATCTCAGGAAAAGTATTAGTAAATAAACATATGTCGCTATTAGTTTGACAAATATAGCGACTTTGTGAATTTAAATATTTAGTATAGAATAGCTTTAGAACTAAAAGTTAATGAATTTCAATGGCTAAGGCAATTCCGGCAATTTACGAAAATGGAGTGTTACGTCCCTTGGCTCCAGTAAATTTTTCTGACCACCAAACCGTTTGGCTGCAAGTGTTACCTGAACAAAACATGACTGAACTTCTACCTTTGCTTAGACCTCTCTATGAGTCTGGTTTACTTACACCTCCCACTCCCTCTGATGCAGAACCGATTTCTGACGATGATTTGGTAGCAATGGTACAGTCTATTCATGTTGCGGGTCAACCACTTTCAGAAACAATCATTGAGGATCGAGGTGAGTGGTAAAAGCATATTTTTTAGACAGTAGTGCTTTGCTTAAACGGTATGTTTCAGAAACAAGAACCGCTTGGATTCAGTTCTTAACGGCTCACTCGAGTAGTAATTTGCTGGTTATTGCCCGAATTACGTGGGTTGAAATTTTGAGTGCATTGGCTCGTCGCCAACGCGAGGGTAGCCTTTCTAGCAATCAGGTTAGCCAAATTTTGCAAGCATTTCGTTACCACTTTGATACTCAGTATCAAAAGGTTGAATTACTGCCAACAGTGACTCAAATAGCAGGAGAACTTGTCAGTCGTCATCCTCTCAGAGCTTATGATGCCGTTCAACTTGCTTCAGCATTGTGCATTTTGCCTCAATTCTCTCAAGCAAATACTATGACATTCACTTTTTTCACTGCTGATGAGCGTTTGCTTGCAGTTGCCCAAATCGAAAACCTCATCACTGATAATCCCAATTACCACCCTTAACGTTGTAAGGGAGCAACAAGTAAGTTTTGTTAGTGTTTTTAAAGACGTGCGCTTTCACTCATGAAAATGACTTAACCAACAATTAATAGACACAAACGACTTTGTTTTGCAGGCAACAGGATAGGACGAGCAACTAAGTGATGCTGAACTACTGGCTGTAACAGGCGGAAGAGTAGTTGGTATCATAATATGTGGTGGATTTATATGGGCTAGACATTGATGTGCTACTTTCGAGTGACCTCTAACCTAAACCCCAGAGAATTCAAAAGCGTTACCAAACTGTAAATTTCCTCACCACTGCTTTTGGATAAGATACTACTTAGGTTTTCCCAGTGTACTTTTGCTTGTTCTGAGAGATTGTTCATTCTCAACCGCGCATCAATAACATCTTCAATCGCCGATCGCAGTAGTTCGGGTTCGGGATTTTCTGCTTCTAATATCGCCTCAATATAAGCAACAGCCTCTTCGGGGTCTTTAAGAGATTCAATAAGATAGTCCTGATAGCGATCGCTAGTCGGCATTTTCATTCTTTTCATAATCTGCCCAATACTCCTGAGCCTTACGAATATCCTGCTCTTGAGTGCTTTTATCTCTACCCAATAGCAAAATCACAATGATTAACCCTACTTGTCCATAATACACTCTATAGCCCGGACCATAATCAATCCTCAGTTCAAAAACACCTCCTCCTACTGACTTACAATCTCCTAAATTACCGAGGCTAACTCTTTTAAGTCGTTCCTTGATTTTAGCTTTCGCTTTCTTATCACGTAGCGAATCTAGCCATTCTGCAAAAGGAACTGTACCTTCTGGCGCGATCTAACGTCTAATCTCTCTTGGTTGTGCTTCCATTATTTTATAAAATTTTGATAAAGAATAATTGCTCGCACTTTCACTGATGGTAATGAGCTAACAAACAGTTAAAATATACAGACGACTTTGTTTTGACAGCAACATGGCGAAAGAACTCAATATTGATTACGTTCAAGAACCAATTACCAGTGCAACACCAGAAGTACGACAAATCATTGAGCGTGTATGGCAACTGGAAAAAAGCCGACTAGATAAGAAAATTAACAGTCATATTAATGATGACATTTTGGCAATTGTGAAGGAAGTTGTCAGATGAAGTTGCTTTCCATTAAGCTTTGTAACTTTCGCTCTTTTTATGGTAAGACACCGGAAATTGTTCTCGCGGTTGGAGATCCTCGTAACACAACGGTCATTCACGGGAATAATGGTTCTGGAAAAACAAGCTTGCTGAATGCATTTACTTGGGTGCTGTATGAGAAATTTAGCGCCGCTTTTGCATCATCCGAACAATTAGTCAATAAGCGTGCGATCGCCGAAGCAAAATCAGGTCAACCTATAGAGTGTTGGGTAGAGATAGCATGGGAACATGAAGGCATACGCTATCGAGTCAAACGAGAGTTTCGTGCTTATAAAAATGAAACGGATTTTGATACAGGCAAAACAGAATTATATTTACAATTTGCCAGTGCGGACGGTATCTGGAATTTTCCCACACAAAACCCAGAAGATATCATCAATCAAATTTTACCCACCAGTTTACATCAATATTTCTTCTTTGATGGCGAACGGATTGAAAAGATAGTTCGTTCTGATAAGAAACCAGAAATTGCCGAAGCTACCAAGATTTTTTTAGGTGTTGAAGTTATCAATCGTTCTATCAAACATCTCAGCGAAGCGAAAAAAAGTTTAGAAAGCGAGTTAAAGTCTATTGGTGATTTGGAAATAAAACAGTTATTAAAACAGCAAGAAAAGATAGAAAATGAACTAGACGTTATTCATCAAAGACAATTAGAAATTCAACAAGATCTAGAATATCAAGAAACTTTCAAAAAAGAGACCAGTGTCCGATTTCGAGAACTGAGTGCAGCTAAAGAATTAGAAGAAAAGCGTCAAGAATTAGAAAAGCAGAAATCATTCAATCAACAAACTCTTAGAGACTCTAGAGACACGCTTAAAAAAATTATTTCCGCACGAGGTTACACTGTTTTACTTTCAGGAACTGCATTACAATTTAAAGAAATAGTCCATACTTTCAAACAAAAAGGGGAATTAACCTCCGGCATTTCCAAAGAATTTGTCAACGACTTATTGATTTCTCAACAATGTATTTGTGGAACAAAATTCCGAAAGGGTAGCCAAGGGTACGAGAATATAGAAAAATTATTGGCTAGAGTTGGCTCCTCTGCGGTAGAAGAGACAGCTATTCGTATGTTGGCACAAGTCGATGAAATTGATAAGAAAGCAACCAGCTTTTGGGAAGAAGTTGATAGAGAGCAAACAAGAATCAATCAACTCAGACAAACGATATCTCAACTTGAAAATGAGTTAGACAATATTCAAGAAAGATTGAGAAAAGATACTAATGAAGAAATTAGCAATTTACAAAAGCGATTGGATGAAATAGAAGAAAAAATCAGAAATTTAATACTAGAGCAAGGGGCAAATCAGCAAAAAATTGCGAATTTTAAAACAGAATTAGAAGTGGTAGTCAAGCAAGTAGCTAAGCAAAAATTAAACGAAGAAAAGCAAGTACTGACACAACGACGCATTACAGCTACTCAAGATGCTATTGATAGGTTAACTTTAGTGAGAGAACGACAAGAGAAGCAGTTTCGATTTCAACTAGAAAAGCGGGTACAAGAAATTTTTAGTGAAATTTCGTTTACACCTTATATACCTAAAATCAGTGAGAAATACGAACTGACACTAGTGGAGAATACTGCTGGTATAGAAATGCCTGTTGCTGCTTCTACAGGAGAGAATCAGATTCTCAGCTTATCGTTTATTTCCAGCATTATCGATAGGGTGCGGGAATGGAGTGAAAAAAGAAAAATGCTGATGATTCCTGATAGCAGCGCCTTTCCAATTGTGATGGACTCACCTTTTGGGAGTTTAGATGTAATTTCTCGCAGACAAACTGCCAAGACAATTCCGAAATTGGCAAATCAGTTGATTGTATTAGTTACTAAGACACAGTGGCGAGGTGAAGTAGAAGAAGAAATGGCAGACAGAATCGGTAGAGAATATGTACTGACTTACTACTCTTCTAAACCTGACTGCGAACAGGATTATATTGAATTGGATGGGGAACGATATCCTTTAGTGAGACAAAGCCCCAATGAGTTTGAGTATACAGAGATTTATGAAGTGGATCGTAGGGGATAAGACTTTAGATCCCCGACTTCTTAAAGGATACAGCTGGCGAATGATGGGTTTGACCCCTCACCCCAACGATTTTATAGGCGTTTCGAGACGATACTCGGAATGCGATCGCGTCCTGAAATAGCGCTGAAATAGCTTATTTCTCGTCATTGGGGGGTGTCACCCCCTAATCGCCAGCTGTATCCTTAAAGAAGTCGGGGATCTGAGCGTTATCGCACTAATTCCCCATCGTCCAATCTTCAAATTGCAACCTAGGAATGCGGGAAAAATCTCGCTGATTTCGCGTTACCAAAATAGCGTTATTAGAAATTGCAATTGACCCTATTCGTAAATCTTGCGTACTGATACGAAACTTCTGACGTAGCAATTCTGCATAGCAATTAGCGGCTTCTTCATTAAAATTCAGTACGTTGATCGTTTTAAAATCTTCCAAAGTTTCACGTAATTGCATATAAGCAAATACTAATGAATCTTGTGAATTAGCTCTTCTAATACGGTTCAATCTTCCGTACATCTGTTCTTCAAATGTAATAACTGTTGTAGCTAATTGTTCTGCGGGTATCGCATTTACACGTTGACTTACTAAGGGATGCGCTCTTTGAAAGAATGAAAAAGTATCGGTATCAAGTATCCACAAGCTCACTGAACTTCTTCCTCACCATTTCATTGGCGCTCGGATTCTTCCATTTCTGCATCTAGTTCGCGTCGATATGCTTCAATATCAGCAAGCATATCATCAAATTGTGGGTCATCCTTATACTTACCCGCAAATTTCATCCAGGGATGTTCTGATTTTGGCGCTACAATTTCTTGAGTAACTATTTCTACATTTTTTAATCGAGTCTTTAAAAGTTGATGTAGACTATCTAGCGCTTCTTCCCGCGTTTGTGCAAATATCTGACAATCTGGTAAACCCCAAACTGTTGCTTGATATCCGCCTTCTTTTTCTTCAACTAATACTGAATAGTTAATTTTGGATAAATCATCTGCTATATTTTTCAGCAAATTACTAGTCATAAAATTTACATATTTTTTTCATTATTGGCTATATCTATTGTAAATCTAGATATCAGATTAGTGCATGAGTTGAGCTTACTTTAACTCTTGTGGGATGGGCATCCTCGCCCATCCTATCCAAATAGCGGGCAGGATGCCCGCACCACAAGATATTAAGATTTTTTTATTTGGAAGTCTCCTACTTCCTAAACTACTAACCCAAACCTAACTCTCGTTTAAGTAAGTTAATCGAATTAGAACCGATATAATTTTCGGCATAAAGTAGCCTGGGCGGACGAATAATATCATCCATAGTAGCTTGCAGGGCTGCTTGGGCGGCTGAATAACTTACTTGATCTGTACTAAAAACCACTTGTGCTCTTTTGACCATTGCGTGAAGTCTGTAAGTATCTTTTGGCTGCGCTGTCATAATCAGTATTTCATCCCCCCTCAAACCGTGAAGAATCACTTCCATTGCTGTCAGAATTCCAGAACTCAGGCTAACTATGCCAAGACAGCTATCTTTTGGGAGGTTTTTAAATAAAGTGTACTCCTTAGCGTAGTCATGTATATCAAGAGGAATTACGCGCGCAGCTTTAGGGGCTGCAATAACTTCCACATCACCAATAAAATACCGACTTGTCACGACTGTAGCAGAGGAAGTTTGATCCAAAACAGCAGATAATTCTTCCATCGGTACTAACTGTACTGGTATTTTGAGGGTTTGTTCTAATTCATAGACCATAAGTTCTCCCGCGCCAATGTCTCGAGATGGAACCGCAACCAACACTCGCGCACTACAACGCAAGCGCCAATCAATTTCTGCTAAAAATAACTCTCGTGCCTGACTCAGCGTACAACCTTGCGAGAGAAGTTCATCAAGCGCTTGCTGTACAACTTTGCTGGCTTGAGGATTCTGTTTGAGAATCGGCGATTGTAGCTTACTACCTCCCTCATGCCCTTGGGCGCGGACATATATACCCGAACCAGCAAGGCTTTCTACCAAGCCATCGTCTTCTAACTGGCGGTAAACCTTGCTAATTGTATTGCGATGTAGCCCCGTCTGCATTGCCAACGCCCGCGTACTCGGTAATTTGTATCCGGGTGGATATTGCCGAGATGCGATCGCAAATCGAATTTGGTTAAACAGCTGGTTGGATGCGGGTATTTCACTGTCTGGTTGGATTCGGAATTGAAGCATCAACAAAGTCTCCTGTATGGTGGTTGCTGCATAAAACCAGCTGCAAATGCCAATTGTTAAATATATTACTTATAGATTCACTTGGGTTATTAGAAATTTCTGGTGCAGTTGCTACTAGTGGTTGATAATTGATCGGGGATAGCCCTAGGCTCTAGCTTAGAGCTATATCTATATACTCACACACTACTGGTAAAAACTATTATGGCAGAGCGATCGCTCGTTACCACAAAAATTAAAATTTTGCAAGATAACGTACAAATCGACGCGTACCAAGCAATGCCTTTGGAGCCAGGTTCTTACCCTGGAGTAGTAGTATTACAAGAAATATTCGGAGTCAATTCGCACATTCGGGATGTTACAGAACGTATAGCGAAAGAAGGTTATGTAGCAATTGCACCAGCCTTGTTCCAAAGAGTTGCCCCTGGATTTGAGACGGGCTACACACCACAAGATATAGAGGTAGGTAAAAAGTACGCTTGGGAGCAAACAAACGCACCACAACTGTTAGCCGATATTCAAGCAACCGTTGACTATCTGAAAACCGTTGATGAAGTCAACAAGAATGGCTTTGGCTGTATAGGTTTTTGCTTTGGAGGTCATGTCGCCTACTTAGCCGCAACCCTACCAGATATTAAAGCTACAGCTTCTTTCTACGGTGCAGGTATCCCCACCCGTACACCAGGAGATGGCAACCCTACCATAACTCGTACCTCAGAAATTAAAGGCACTCTCTACGCCTTCTTTGGTACAGAAGACGCCAGCATACCAGTAGAACAGGTAAACCAAATTGAAGCAGAGTTAGAAAAATACAAAGTTCCTCATCGCGTGTTTCGCTACGATGGAGCTGAGCACGGATTTTTCTGTGACCAACGTGCCAGCTATAATTCAATAGCTACAGCTGATGCTTGGGAGCACGTGAAGCAACTGTTTTCACAAATTCGTTAGTTGTTAGTAGATAGTAGATAGTAGATAGTAGTTAGTAGTTAACCACTAACCACTGTACGGGCGCAAGGCATTGCGCCCCTACTAACCACTAACTACACTTCCACAAAGCTGTTAGCAATTAACAATGAGTCTTTATAAGTCATGAACTCCGACGCGAAAATTTCTCAAAAAGCCGATTCGTCTTTTACAATGGACGATTTTGCCAAGGCACTGGAAAAACACGACTACCAGTTTCAAAAAGGACAGGTGGTACACGGCAAAGTTTTTCAAATCGATCCAGATGGAGCCTACGTCGATATCGGTGGCAAATCGTCAGCTTATATTCCCCGCGATGAGGCTTCTTTGAGAGCAGTTACTGATTTATCGGAGGTACTGCCATTAAATGAAGAGCAAGAGTTCTTAATTATCCGCGATCAAGATGCAGAAGGTCAAGTCACCCTATCGCGAAAGCAACTGGAAATTAGGCACATTTGGGATCGACTGGTGCAGATGCAGGAAAATTCCAAGACAGTTCAGGTACGGGTAAATAATGTTAACAAAGGTGGCGTTACCGTTGATGTTCAGGGTTTGCGGGGATTTATTCCGCGATCGCACCTAACCGAGCGCGATAATTTAGAGGCACTCAAAGGGCAAACCTTAACTGTCGGCTTTTTGGAAGTGAACCGTAGCACCAATAAACTGATACTTTCACAACGCGTAGCAGCACGTTCTGCCAACTTCAGTACATTAGAAGTTGGTCAGTTAGTATCCGGGAAAGTCACAGGGATCAAACCCTTCGGAGTGTTTGTTGATGTAGATGGCACAAGCGCTTTGCTCCACATTAAACAAGTGAGCCAGAAATTTATTGAGAATCTAGAAAATGTATTTCAACTCGGTCAACCGATTAAAGCTGCGATCTTAGATTTAGATGAAGGGAAAGGTCGAGTAGCCCTCTCGACCAGAGTTTTGGAAAATTTCCCAGGCGAAGTCTTGGAAAATATGGAAGATGTTATGGCATCCGCTGAAGCCCGTGCTGAACGAGCTAGAAACAAGATGTCCAGTGACCAGTGACCAGTGAGTTTTTAGTAGGGGCGCAAGGCCTTGCGCCCGTACACGTTAGTACAACAATTAACTACGAGCATAGGATATGGGGAATTGGGCATTGTTTAAGATATTCAACTCCTGTTTTTTTCTTTGCTATTCCCTATTCCCCATTCCCTATTCCCCATTCCCTATTCCCCAATATCACGCTTTGGCGGACGCTTGTAAGTGAATGTAAAAGTGTCGCCACTAGAAATCACTTGCCGCATCTCATCATACATTGGGTAATTGCCTACACCACTCAGACTCGCCCAACCCCTCGCTCTCGTTAAACCTACAAATAGCTGGTTGCGGTAATTCACATCACTCTCATTACGAGCGACATTATCAAAGCCAACCACATACACCATATCCGCCTCGTGTCCCTTAGCACGGTTGGTGCGAGACACCGTTACCCCGGACTCATGCCAGAATTTATCTGGGTCATTGTTAGGCCATTGGGGAGTCATATCATTTAAGGTTAAAGCTGTAGGTATATAAATATCAATATTGTGGTCTAATAAAAAACCAGCGACATCAACTTCTAACTCCATTGCCTCAGAGTTAGAGCCTAAAACCACGACTAAAATATCGCGACTGGGATTGAGACCATCAAACATAACATTGTGCGTGATGCTATCTGTCAGTGCTTGCAATTCTTCTCGACGAGAACCGTAAGTTTGAAATTCTAAAACAGGTTTACCCCAAAGTTCGGGAATAGGGTTGGGTGAATATTCGATTGGTCGATGCACGGTAATTGGCTTGCCAACTCGTCGAAAGTCTCCTTTGACTTCATAACCAATTTTGTTCCAATCATCTCTATTTGTAAGACCTGCAAGCATTCCCTGAGGGCGTAGCAAACCCATACCAATAGCATGAGCCGCAGTGAGAATAGGTCCTGGAGTCCGGTAACAGCGACGCATAACCTCAGAACGCTTAATACCGCCAGAGTATTGGGGTTGTTTGCTCAAAATATTGCTCAATTTCTCACCAAAGACTTCTTTTGCCTTTGGAACTGCTATGCTATCTAAACTTTGCGCTTCATCATAAGCCCAAATTAAGCGGCGTTCCTCTGGGTTTTCTTCATCTACAGGTCGCAACGCTTGATAAGCCAACCAGTAAATTGCCTGTTTATCCTCGAACTTCAGATCGGCTTCGGATACCAAATCCTGACCTTCGTCAATCAAAATGGCATCAAACATGGGTTCAATTGTGATTTCTTCCTGTAGCCGTTTACACAGTTCTGCTAAACCTCGATTGGGTTGTCTTTCCTTTGTATCTGCAACTATCTTGCGTTTTTTACCGTGGTACTCGCAAATCGTCCCATATAAACCAGGATGTTCTTTTGCTCCCCATGCATGAAGTACCCGCAGTTTGTGGTTGGTTTTTGGATCGTAAGTCAATTCACCACTGCTGAAGCGGCGAATCCATCGATCCAATAGTTTAATCATCAAGTCATGTAAAGAGCGAGTGAAAAACACAATGGCAATATCCCAATCTGGATGCTTGAGGTGCATATGCGCTGCTTTTTGACACAACAGTACTGTTTTGCCTGAGCCTGCAATACCGCGTATTCGTTGAGGACCTGGGGGGATTTCTTTGCCAATATGCTCTTGTTGCAAATCAATTTCGTATAACCTTTGCTGTAGATTTTCCATGACACTGGCGCGGCTGTTGTGTGCGAGCGCAGATGTCGTGCGATTCGTCTCTTTGCGATGTTCTGGTGTCCCGCTAACTACTGACAGTAGCAATTCCCAGTCTTTATCTTCTAAGTTTTCTCCAGGAACGACAGCAGGGATTTGTTGAAATCGTTCAATGCAACTCACTTTACTTAATTGGTCTTGAAAAATCAAAGGAGGACAGTTGGGTATTTGGTCAAAACCTCTTTGTTGCCATTGTTCTTGGGTTATGAGGGGAAGTGCAACAATGGCTCTTCCGTTAACTTTGCGCCAAATAGCTGGTTCGCGATCGCAATACGCAATCAAAGCACGTAATTGATGTTCGGCTTGTTGATAGGGGTTTGCTTCTGCGAGCCAAAAGTTTTGCAATTGCCAGATTCCATCATTCATACCAGTAATTTGGTCAATGGTAACTGACAATATTTCAATGACCGATAAACCAAACTCGCGATCGGCAATCAGAATGTCCGGTTCCTTGCGAATCTCCCCTACCTTCGAGAAAATGGGATAACGCCAGTAAGCTATGCATTTTCTATCGGAAAAAGCATTTTTAATAGAATCCCAAACTTTTTGTTCACCCGCTTCAGTACTAGCCTTTAGCGGTTCGGTGGTAATAAATTTGCTAATTTGTTCTTCGTTAGCAACTGCCATTGAGTACCTGCCTGCGATAGTTATTTTTTTGACACGGTGGCACCCTGATTATTTAGCAAGCTATCACAGGTCATCTGTCTTTTCATATAGGAATGTTACGGATATTTTATTAATAAAAAATTAAGTATATTTACTAAAAAAATAATAAAATTGTGTAAATTTATCCTGTTAGCAGTTCACTTACCGTGTTCTTAATCGCTCCCCACTCCCTACTCCCCACCCCCTACTCCCTTTTTCAAGGTCTCTTTGCATGTTATTATGATTTACCTGGTGAAAAACCTTCACAGTCATCCCCATGTCCTACGTGGCAGGCTTCTGCTCTTCGATACTGGTGAGGAGTAAGTGAACTGGAGTCATCCAGAGTAATTCGGAGTAATTCGACTACTGGCTCCACCATGACTCAACTTTGAACTAGTTTCAAGGTTACCCGTTCCGGGTTTCAGTCCGCTTAAGGGTCATGACTTAATGAGGAAAGCCTACGCCTCAAGCGTCGGGTCAGGAACATGGCTGCGTCACACAGTGCAACACCAAAACCCATGAACAAGCTCTTAAGCAGTGTCGAGGCAAACAATACCCCTTTTGGGAGCGCTCAAATCGAGCAAGTGGTGTAGTTTGGGGTGGTGGTTAAGTCCGATTTACCCCAAATTACTCCAAATAATTTCGACATCATAAAATCTAGTAGCACGACGACAGAATGTCAAAGCTGTTTTAAGGAAGGGCGAAAATATCCTGAAACATACTTCTTTATAGAGAAAATTGAGGTGCAACTCAACTGAAAAACTGCGGTTTATCGAGTTGACTTGCATCAAAATAAACGCGATACGGCTTAAGCCGTTAGCGAAGCTATCGCGTCACAACTTGCACCAAGTAGAGACGTGGATTTTGCATATCTCAAAACTTTATCTTGTCTACTGATTAATGAACAGAGAACAAAATAGAGCAGGTATCACAACGACAAATTTCTTGGAGAGGAAATCATGATTAAGAATGATTATCAACTAACAATCACGAAGTCTTGGATTGAAAAATTTCATCAAGCTATTATGAGTTTGTATCAGAATGAAGAAAAAAGGCGTAAAGATCCAGAAGGTTGGCAACTGTTAATAGATTCTTACTATGCTCATATCAAAAATCTTCATACAGAAATAGCAGAGTACAGAAATCTCAAAAACCACCATCCAGCAAACTCCTTGGTTTTACAAAACGTGAACCTTAATGTAGATGAAATTGGAGAGATTTTAATCAAGGTGAGAATTGCTAAAAAAATCACAGAGAAAGAACTAGCTGCACTCACTCAATTAACGGAAGAGCACATCAAAGAATATGAAAAACAAGATTATCAAAACGCGAGTTTTGATACCGTGATAGAGGTAGCAGATGCTCTAGGAGTTAAGTTACAACATTGTATAGTTGTGGCAGAAATTAATGAATTCTTGGAAAGTCAACTTATGGAAGTCCGGGAAGCTGAGAAAATTGATGCTGAATTTCAATCAGTTATCGGTTTGATGGATTGCAATTGATGATACTAGTTTGGATTTTGGATTGAAAAAGTCTTGCTTGGAATTAATCTCACCGAACTATCAGTTGCCTTCTTTTTTCAAATTTGTACAATTTACAATTTCAGCGATCGCTTCTGTATTATCTAGATGTACTTCAGGTATCAAAGTTCCATATGTTTTTCGTTCTTAGCCATGATTCCCAACTCAAGCTTGCTAAACACACTTCATTTTATCAAAAGTTCAATTTTATAAATCCCATGTAAAGACGCAAATATGATAACCAATTAGGTACTGTACTGGATATAACGGATGGTTTATTTGTCAGGTCGATAAGAACACCCATCTGTTACATCTATCAAGTATCTCCCCCTTCACAATAGTGGCGGAACCTCAAAGTCATTGAACGAACAAACCTTGTAAGATGTCGCAGCTAAAGCTCTTACTAAACGCTGGTCTAAAGTTAGTAACGTAGCATTAACCTGCTGTGAAAGGGCGACGTAAGAAGCATCGTAGGCAGAAATTCCATAAGATATTGCAATATTTGCTGCATCTTCCATCAAATCAGCTGTTGAAACGACACTTAAGGATAATCCTTTGAGAGTAGCTAGATCCGTTGCAACTTTGTCAGCAGGGTAACGTCCCGCTCGTACATATTTCCAAAGAGTGTTAGTACACTCAATGTAAAACAGATCGGGTACGAAGAATTTATTTTGAGGATTGTCAACGTATAACAACAATAGATCCACTTTCCGGGAAAGTGGATCTGGGATAAAGTGCTTAATAAAGACACTTGTATCTACTACGTAGTTAATGGTATTTGTCATCTATCGCGGTCTTCTCGAATCATGGCTGTGCTATCAGGCCATTCGATATCTGTTGGTAGCTGCTCGCGACGACGGCGGCTTTCCTCCAAAAGTTGTGCGACATTTTGTCGCTTCTGCTCTGCCATTCGCTGTTCTTGAGCTACTGACAAGCCATTTTGTAGGAGAGTAATAAGTTGGGCGTTGATTGAACTTTCTTTTGCTGTAGCTAACTCTTGTAACTGTTCATACAAGTCATCGGGTAAATCTAGGTTATGAAGGGTAGCCATCTACCGACCTCCTTAAATTTATTAGAGATTGTAGCACGGTACTACTAGCTTGTGTTGGAAGGGACAGAGGGGAGCGTTCCGATCGTCTTTGGTGCAAGCTGTACGCGGCTTATCGCACACAACCAATTTTTCCTTCCTTTGGCGAATCCACTACTGAAAAACTACGGTTTTTCTATTAGTCCCGTCAACATTTCATCCATGACATCTGTTATCCCATCCGTTGCTAAATTCGTTGTTATGTCCGTGCTACCTTTATTTGAGTTATCACATGAATGTTAAATAAAATTTTGACTTCATGTGAATAAAAGGTAGTGAAGGATTTAATTTACTGTCAGCTTTCCTGTTCTGTATCCTCTACTTCTCCAAAAATTTGTTCTATGTTCTGCGTTCCACGAAGAATACGCACAATCTCAATCCCTTGGTCTATAGGACGGTAAAAAATGAGGTAACTTCCTACGGGAAAACTCCGTAGGGAAGGCGCTAGGTTAAAGCGCTGCTGTCCCATTTGAGGAAATTTAGCGACTTTTGGGAACTTTTCTCGCAGCTTGTCAAAAAGATTATCAGCAGCCTGTGGACTGTATTCAGCAACGTAATTCCAGATGTTCTCAAGGTCTTGCATTGCTTGAGTAGAAATCCGATACCAACTCATGAAGCGTCTCTCTTTGCCAACCTTTTTCGTCCTCGTGCTTTAGTATCTTCAAAAAAAGTTGAAAGCGACTCTTCGTCGTATTCGGTATACTGACCGCTCTCAAGTTGTTTAATTCCAATCTCAATTTCATGCCGTAATGCTTCGAGCTTTAATGCTCGAAGTTCTTCCTCAACGTGCTCAAGCCGATCTATCATCTCCTGAAAAGCTTGTGCCTCATGCACCACAACCTCAGCTTTACCATTGACCGTTAACACAAGTGGCGACTTTGTTGCTTTTATCCGCTCTACATAGTCCTTGGCGTTTCGCTTGAAGTCGGTAAGAGTTTGAATATTTTCGAGATTAATCTTGATTGCCATAGCATCAAATAAAGCACTTTATAAAGTATTTTATTAAATGCTATCTCCAAAACGGTCTACATCTCAGTTTTTAATGGAAATTTATGCAATTGAAGTTGTTTGAATGGAGGAAAATTTCAGCAATCAACTTTTGGACAACTCTAGCGCTAGCCCTAAACAGAATGTCGAGCAAATGCGAAAAAGTTCTCACTTAGCACAAACTAAGATACTCAATTTCCAACGGAGAGGGGGAGATTCGAACTCCCGGATGCTTTCGCATCATCCGATTTCAAGTCGGACGCAAT
This sequence comes from Scytonema hofmannii PCC 7110, assembly GCF_000346485.2. Taxonomy (NCBI): domain Bacteria; kingdom Bacillati; phylum Cyanobacteriota; class Cyanophyceae; order Nostocales; family Scytonemataceae; genus Scytonema; species Scytonema hofmannii. The sequence continues at coordinate 4,488,357 of NZ_KQ976354.1, read as the reverse complement.
CGACCACTCTGCCACCTCTCCAATAAAGCTGTCAACTATTTGCTGTCAGCGGTCAGCAATATTTGCTGACCAGTTACTAAGTATATATCATCCTCACGCAGTTTGCACTACTGGGGTGGGTTTTTTATAAAGAATTTCTTCTGAGGCAACAGAGAAATCTTTGCCAACCCAAATTAGGGAGACTTGGGAGACGGAACCACCTTCTAACAGAACAATTGAGAAGTTACGTTGCTTACCACTATTAGTTTCCACAATTCTAGGTACACTGGCGGCGTTCAAGTAAACAACGCCCTCTGGACTGGTGAAAACACGTTTTCTCGGTTCTTTTTTGGTGTGCCGCAGGGTGTGGTGCATATGACCAAATGTGACGAGGGGAATGGTTTTACCAGCAATCATGGACTGCGCGATCGCCTCTGCCAAATCGGGGTCGCCAAAATCACCGCCTATGGGATGCCAATCTTTGCCGCAGGGATCTTCTGGACGTTCGCCTAGCCCAATCGGTCCGTTGTGACCAATAAAAATGATCTTCTCATAAGCCCCACTCTTTGCCGCCGCGACAATGCGGGCTGTGGAATCTTCAAAACTGGTCACCCCAAACCATTCTTGGTAGAAATCGGCATATTTCCACTCAGATCCCCCCCAGCTAAAGGGACGACCACCAACAACGGTTAAATTCCAGTTGGGAAAATCTAATTTACTGTAACCGACATGGCTTTCACCCAATAAATCCAGTTGTTGCTGTACCCAGTTTTCCTTTGTGCGATCGTAAGGACACTTCTTTCGTCCCCATTCCGTGGCAGTGTACCAAGCATCGTGGTTTCCCATGATTGCTGCTTTGGGAATGTTGAGGGAAGCGATCGCTCTCACCACGTCTACCGACTCATTGCCAAAATCACCAACAAACAGCACTAGGTCAACGCCCAAATGCTTGAGTGCAATGCCATCTTCCTCTTCCCATTGGTCGTGAACGTCTCCTACTACAGCAATTTTTATTGTTTTTGAGTTTGTTTTCTGACTGGTCATGCCACTTTCCAAGCATATCTGTTTTTAGCATAGGAAACTTATGGGGTTTTGACACAACTTCAAAGAAGGAGAGTTACCCACACACCATTTTTGGTAAAAACTACTATAATTGAATCCACGATACAAAAATTAGCAATTTTAACCACCTAACTGTGTTTACTACCGCACTAGCTCAACGTGGAAAAACGGAACAGGGCGATCTACCACTAGATTTATTTGCAGCCATTGAGACTCTTAAAAAAGAACTCAACGCGATTGTCCTGGCACATTACTATCAAGAACCAGATATTCAAGATATTGCAGACTTTATAGGAGATTCGCTCCAGCTAGCCAAAGCCGCAGCCAATACAAAGGCGGATGCGATCGTCTTTGCTGGTGTCCACTTTATGGCAGAAACGGCAAAGATTCTCAATCCAGACAAAATAGTCCTGTTACCGGATCTGAATGCTGGTTGTTCTTTGGCTGATAGTTGTCCAAGAGAGGCGTTTGCCGCTTTTAAAGCCTTGCACCCAGACCATGTGGTGGTTTCCTACATCAACTGCTCTGCTGACATTAAAGCACTCAGCGATATTATCTGCACCAGTTCCAATGCCGTCAAAATTGTCCAGCAAATCCCAAAAGAACAGCCCATCATATTTGCCCCTGACAAAAATTTAGGGCGGTATGTTATGGAACAAACTGGACGAGATTTGGTATTGTGGGATGGAAGCTGTATTGTTCATGAAACTTTTTCTGAAAAGAAAATAGTACAGCTAAAAATTGCCCACCCAGAAGCAGAAGCGATCGCTCACCCAGAATGTGAAACAAGCGTACTGCGCCACGCCAGCTTTATTGGTTCGACAGCAGCATTACTCAAATATTGTGCTGAGAGCTTATCTCAAGAATTTATTGTTGCTACGGAACCAGGTATCATTCATCAAATGCAAAAACAAGCGCCTCACAAGCGCTTTATCCCAGCACCGCCGATAAATAACTGTGCTTGTAACGAATGTCCTTTTATGCGGTTAAATACCTTAGAGAAGCTTTACTGGGCAATGAAAAATCGAACTCCAGAAATTATCTTACCAGAGGATACTCGCGTAGCTGCATTGAAACCCATTCAGCGGATGCTAGAGATGAGCGCTTAAAACTAAGAAGGTTTTTTCTTAGATTCTTTTTCAGCGGCTTCACTATATTTTTTGTATAGTTGAGTACGGATTTGAGCTTCCTCATAACGGCTGTGATTTGGCGGTACAGATTTCATTAATTCTGATGCCCTTTGCCATCGAGCCGCCAAATCTAACCATTGAACTGAAGTTTGAGCACTTCTACCAGTTGCAGAAGCTTGGTTAGCAATCCGCACTGCTGCTGAAAAGGGATCTTCAGATAAAGTAGTAGCACTTGGGCTGCTATTGGTTGGTTGACTCGGAAAATTGCTTTGATTCCTTATTGCTGGGACTATTGAATTCAGGGTTTCTGCTTGATAGGTATTTTTCGATTTATTGCCAAATAAAGTATAACCAGCCCAACTAAGCGACAGTAAAAACACGGCACAGCTAGCTCCTCCTAAAAATCTTTTAGCAGGAGAATTTTTGAATTTGTTCTTATTATTAACTACGACAAGACGAGAAGATTGGGAGGTTGGTAAAACTGCCTTACCTTGTTCTCTTTTTCGCTCTTTAAAATCTTTTACTAATTGTTCAAAAATATTAGGTTGAACTAACTTAATTTCCTGTGACCAAAGCAATTGATTCTCAGAGTCGCGACTAATTTCCTCTAACCACAGCAATTGCTGTTCCCGAGCAATACGACTATTGATATTGACTCGATAAATGTTGCGTGGTGCAATAGAGTCAAGAATTTGCTGGACTTGCTCAACTAAAGTCCTTTGTTCAAGGTTATCTACTGTACGTGCCTCACACAGTAATTGCAAGACACCAGCGTCAAAAATAGCTCTAGTTCTGACGCCCGAATGAGCGAGTTTCTCGTTTAACACTTGAATAATTGCAGCAACGCTCCCTTGGTGAGCCTGCCAAGCGATATCATTTATCCGATCTACCATTTCCATTTGTGGATATGTAATAGCTGTTTAACCCTGAATTAATTGACAAACAAACTTATTTAAATAATTTTGGCTTTGTCTTGATTTAGATTTTATGTGTAAAAATCAGAGTATGCCATGTTTGCTAAAAACTAGGTGTAGTTACACCGAGTTTAATGAATGACTTATATTAACTTAATAATAATTAGAATTATGGTTTTACATCAATAATACATATATTACAGTAAATAGCGCTACATATAGCAATTTTCAGTTGTGTCAAATACACCCAATTGTAAGGGCGCAATGTCTTGCTATATCGCATCCATTCGAGAATTGTTATAAAGCAGTGTGAAAAAATGTAGAAGTTCTCATATATGGTACGTGATACTACTGCTGTGTCTTTTACTAAAATACTTAAGTCTCTAATGATATCCGGCAAGTAATCCTACAAAAACAAAAACAAAGCCCCCTTCCTAAGTGTAAGGAAGAGGGCTGTTGTTGGATATATAAACCTGGCACCGAGCTATTTTTGCGGGCAGCAACCCGCCAACTATCGTCGCCGCATCAATGTTTCACAACTGAGTTCGGGATGGGGTCAGAGTGGGTCCCCCGAGCCATAGGCACCAGGTAAGACAGTGAGCAGTGACCAGTGAGCAGTGACCAGTAAAGAAAGTTTACTCAGATCGCTGTGAAGATTTCGCATCACTGATCGCTCAATCAAAACCCTGAAGACTGCACAGAAACGCGAATTGAAGCCATGACAGCGAACATTAACCATAACTCAGTTCTTCACTGGTCACTGGTCACTGGTCACTGGTCACTGAACAGAGGTCAAGACCTCGGTCTGTTAGGACAGCTTGGCTAAATACATTACTG